>NZ_JBHEUZ010000002.1:0-522990 GCF_041925275.1 Parapedobacter sp. 2B3
CCTACAAAAGCAATAGATGGTATAAAATCGTCGAATACGCTAAAAATGCCGCTTGACGGAAATCTGTCGTGCACCCGAAAGCTACACGCAATCGATTGATTAACGTTAAAAATGCTATTTTTGCGGCCAGCGCCTAGCCGATGGTAGCGAGTTTTTGGTGCTTTACCGATGTGCGGGCGAATACATGTATTATAAGTTGCCGATGATGACACCGAAGCGAAAGCCACTGGATACCTTGGGATATAACTTTGTCCCTGCCGAATACCTGCCGAATGGGAAAGATGAATACGAACTACGCGACAAGCAGCAATTGACGAGTTATACCTATCGACAGCTCGATACCGTAGAAATCGATTTGCTTATCCGCAACGGGAACTATGCTTCCAACTGGACAGATGTGTGGGTCACCGACCAATTTATACCCGACCAAGTGCAACGGTCTAAGTTTTATGGCCGCGTACGTATCGGCGATATGGAAGCTAGTTTTTTGGATTACCGCGATCTGCATCTACCCATCGGCATCTATAACAGTGTTGTGGTAAGCTGCGACATCGGTGGTTACAATGCCATCCACAACGTACGTTACATGGCCCATTTCATCCTTGGCGATGACGTGGTGTTATTCAATATCAACGAGATGGAGACAAGCAGTAATGCAAAATTCGGCAATGGTATCCTTAAGGATGGCGACCCCGAAAGCAGCTTGATCGCGTTGGAGTTATGCAATGAGAACGGCGGCCGTGCTGTGCTCCCGTTCGATGGGATGCAGGCCTCGGATGTGTATCTTTGGACACGCAACCGGCACGATGACCAGCTCCAAAAGCGGTTCCGCGAAATGGCACTGGCCCGGTTCGATACACGCAGAGGTTATTACAGTACCATCGGCCACCGTACGGTAGTCAAAAATACGGACACCATCAAGGATGTCCGTATTGGTACGGATGCCTATATCAAAGGAGTCAATAAGCTAAAGAATGTGACAGTCAACTCCATCGCAGGTGCTTATACGCAGATTGGCGAAGGATGTGAGTTGGTTAATGGCATCGTGGGCCACGGCTGCCGGATCTTCTATGGCGTTAAGGCGGTACGGTTTATCCTCTCGGCATTTTCACAGCTGAAGTATGGTGCACGCCTCATCAATTCGTTTTTGGGAGATAACAGCACCATTTCCTGCTGTGAAGTGCTCAACTCGCTCATCTTTCCAGCGCATGAGCAGCACCACAACAATTCTTTTCTCTGTGCGGCATTGGTGATGGGGCAGAGCAACATGGCTGCGGGTGCAACCGTGGGGTCTAACCACAACTCCCGTGCTGCCGATGGTGAAATCGTGGCCGGCCGGGGCTTCTGGCCGGGGCTCTGCGTAAGCCTGAAGCATAACTCGCGCTTCGCTTCCTATACCCTCATCGCCAAGGGCGACTTCATGCACGAACTGGACATCCGGTTACCCTTTGCTATGGTGAGCAACGATGTGCCAAACGACCGGTTGGTCGTCTTACCGGCCTATTGGTTTTTATACAATATGTATGCGCTGATGCGCAATAACACCAAATTCCTTAACCGCGACCGCCGCTCACTGAAAAACCAGTACTTTGAGTATGATGTGTTAGCACCGGATACTGTTAATGAAATGTTTGCAGCACTGCATGAAATAGAGGTGGCGGTGGGCCATACATTCTTTCCGCAGGCAACCGATACGGATGAGTGCGCCCAGCGTGGGCGTGACATCCTTGCCGATGATAACATCGATTTGAGCACCAAGGAAATTACGTTGGCGGGGGTGGAAAACTCCAAACGCCGCGTGGTGCTTATTAAGGTACGTGATGGGTACCGTATCTACCGGCGGATGATAGCCTATTATGGGGCCACGCAACTGAAACAGTATTTTGACACCCATACATTTCCACAATTCACGGAAGAATTCGGAACAGACCAAGCGTCTTACCAACGAGAGATGTTTGAAGATGTGGGGGGACAGCTCTTCCGGAAGCAGGACCTGAATGCATTGCTGAGCGATATCCGCGACGGTAGCCTTAACGATTGGGGAGCGGTGCACCAATGTTACCACCAGTTAAGCGATGCATACCCCGCGCACAAGTTCGGGCATGCGCTCGCATCACTGCTTGAGATAAACGGCATGCAACGAAGTGGATTGACACCCGCATTTATCCAGCAGGTGATTGGTGAGAGTACCGTTACCAAACAATGGATTTGCCAAGAAATCTATAAAACCCGGGCAAAGGATTACCAAAATAAGTTCCGGCAGATGGTCTATGAAAACGAAGCGGAACGGGATGCCGTGGTAGGTTCCTTGGCAGACAATACCTTTATCCATCAGCAGGCAATGGAATACGAGCGGTACGTTTCATCCATCCCACAAGTAAAATAGATGCTTCCCTTGAGGGCAACGGCGTATTGTTTTTTTGTGTTTATTTGCAGTGATGAACGCTGTACATGTACGTTGCCTGATTTTATTTCCTATCGGTTTAAGCCTGTTGTTGCTTTTCGGGGCCTGTCAACCTACAAATGGCGGCAGCCGTGCAGAAGGGGTAACCCACACTGCGGTGGCGGATGATCCTGTAAGCGTAGGTGTTGGCGAGCAGGCAGCCGTACATGTGCCGGTAGCCGACGAGTCAGCTTATGAAACGAAGCTCCAAGCCTTGGCCAACGGCGATACCACAGGACGCTGGCCCGTCGCCAACCAGCCGCAGCCACTACCGGGCGCCATATTGCCCCATAAGCGGATTATCGCCTTCTACGGTAACCTTTATTCGACGAGGATGGGTATATTGGGAGAACTGCCACCGGATGAAATGCTGGCCAAGCTCGACGATGAGGTAGCCAATTGGAATGCAGCTGACACGACTACGGAAGCAATTCCCGCGTTGCATTATATCGCGGTTACCGCACAGGGTAGTGCCGGGCGTGATGGAAAATACCGTGCCCGCATGCCGTTCAGCCAGATCGATTCTGTACTGCGGATTGCCGAAAAAAGAGATGCGCTCGTGTTCCTCGATATCCAAGTTGGGTTCAGCTCGCTGCAAGCGGAGCTCCCGCGGTTGGATACGTTCCTGCGGATGCCACATGTGCACCTCGGTATCGACCCGGAGTTTTCCATGAAAGATGACCTGCCTCCGGGAAAACGCATCGGTCATTTCACTGCGGACGACATTAATTTTGCTGCCGCCCACCTTGCCGAACTGGTACGCGCAAACAATTTGCCCCCCAAGGCGCTCGTGGTACATCGCTTTACACAGGGGATGGTGAGAGATTACGAGCAGATTGAGCTCCGACCGGAGGTGCAGTTGATAATCGATATGGACGGATGGGGTGCCCCTGCACTGAAGAAAAACACGTATCACACCTACGTTTTCCGCGAACCGGTACAGTTCACCGGATTCAAATTTTTCTACAAGAATGACCTGATACCGGCCCCGCACCGTATGATGAGGCTGGATGAGGTGCTTGCGTTAACGCCCCGGCCGATATATATCCAGTATCAATAGTTGAGATACAGGTTATATAGTACACACCGATCGTCGTCGGTAAGTACGGCATTTACTTCATGTTGGATGTAGTGCAATTTAAAGGCCCTAGTCGCTGCGTCTAGGTTGCTCGTGTCATACCCGATAATACGCAGGGCATCGACCGCATTGAAGTGCTCGGGCGGGGTGGCCAGTGAATCGCTCGGCCAGTAGCCAAACCCATTTTCAGCTAGCCGTTTCCAAGGAAAAAATGCACTGGGATCCACTTTTCGGGTAGGCGCTATATCCGAATGTGCTATGAAATTGGCTGTGGGGATATTATATTTCCTTTTCAGCGTATCGAGCACGTTGAGCAGGCTATGGATCTGCGCTTCGGAGAAAGGCTCGCTTCCATTGTTGTCGAGTTCAATACCCAGCGATACGGAGTTTAGGTCTGTCACGCTACCCCACTTACCGGCCCCGGCGTGCCAAGCCCTCACGTAGTCACTGAGCATCTGGTACACCTCCCCGTCGCGGCCGATTACATAGTGGGCGCTGACTTGTGCGTGTGGGACAGTAAACGTACGTAAAGTTTGTTGGAGGCTGTCTTGGGCCGTGTGATGAATCACCACGTAGTTGGGCTTCCGTAGATTGAAATGTATGGCCCCTACCCAGCGTGGGTGGTCTTTTGCCTGCGAGTCTTCCGAAATGAGTACCCTCCCCGATGTATCGTATGTGGTGACGAGCCGTGGCGTAGCATAGGGCAGTGGCTCCCGCATCTGCTCGGTGAGCGCTTTCAGCTGTTTTTTATAAATGCGGTTGGTCTCAGCGTACCGATTGGTACTGCATGCCGATAGCATCACTGCCGCGCCGATTAGCGACACGGCTCCCTGTATCGTGTACGTGCGTATCATCCATTGGGTTATTTCGGAAGCTTAAAGAGCAGCCCCAGTGCCAGTGTTTGGCTCGTTTGAATTTCGTCGTCCAGGCGGCTGTCATACAGTAGGATGCCACTGAGCGTTACATTGATGATTCGTGTAACGGAGGCTGTAAGTGTCGCGTCCAAGCGGTGCGATGGATCTCCAAGCTCCTCGTAGTTGGCAAACATGTTGTAGCGGCTTTTAAGATTAAGGTTACGCGCGATATTGCGGTCGAGATTGGCCGTAATCTGAAAAGCGAGGTCATTGCGGAAATTCTTATCCGATTCCACGCCAAATCGGGTAGCACCATTGCGAGGGACCAAACGTTCATCTAAAATAAAGGTTTGGCGGGCCGTACCTGTGCCGATCCGTAAGGAGAATGTATTATCGGGCTTGTATTCGATACCGAGCGATTCCGTTAAATAACCGGGGGCCATGAAGTTGGAAATCGTATCGGTAACGGTGCCGTCCGATCCATACGTCAAACCCATATCAAACTGGCTTTCGAACGTAAGCGACGTAAACAGCGACCAATGGTTGGAAACTTTAAGTGAAAGTTTATTGTCCCAAAACACGCGGTCATTATTCTTACGGGGTTGTTGATCTTTGTTTTTCTGTTTCCCGTATTGCATGAGGAGCTCCGTGACGAAGTTGGTATTATTGCGCGTATAATCGGATTTGTGGTTGAGCAGAAGACCAACAGAGATGGAGTTGACCCCACCCCCGGTCCAATTGTCGCTGAATGACGATTGGTTGGCATTGATGCCGAACGACGACCAATGCCGCCAATAGATAACCTTCAGGTCCAGTGCCGATATGGGCAAGGTTATGGGGCGTATGTCAAGTTCAGGTTTTTCAACCTTCAGACTGTTGGAATCGGGTTTATGCCGCAACTCGTCGATATCATAAGTTTGGGCACTGGCCAATGGCACCCAACCCCATAGGATAATCAGCAAAAAGTAAAACTGTCGTCTCATATCTGGCGCTAAAATAACAAATATCGTGCTGTTTTTCCACAAGCTACTTTATTTCTCGGCAGTCGGAAGCGGCGGCAACCTATGGGCGGCTGGATTTTGCCGGTAACGGGCCAGCGACGAACGGATGTAGAATGCGAGATTATAGTCGTTTGCACTGAGTATGAAGAAATATGAAGGGCGGTACTGCCGCATGAAATCAACCAGAAGTTCTCCCCGCAGGCCCGTCACGCTACTTACCAGATCAGGTGTAAATCGGTAGTCGATAACAGACTCGCGGTAGTCGCGCTCGATGATTTCCTGGAGCCTGCGCGAATTTTTGCCCTCCCGGCTCATGAGTTTATATAGCGCATCGATACTCAACCCCGCCCCCGTGGGCCCCGTAGAGAAAATAGAACCTGCATTTCCCTTCGAGTACGCGGTACTGTATTCTCGCTTGTTCTCCTCGAGGCGTTCCTCAGGGCTGCGCCTTGCTATCACAGACACTTCATCCAGCCATATCGTAGCGCGCGCCATATGGAAGAGCACCACCGTCTTGTCGGATACGGTGAGGGTATCTGGGTGATATCCCTTAGCCGCGGCGATGAGGATATCGCCAGGTGATGCATCGATGGTAAACTCTCCCCGCGTATTGTTGTAGCCGCCGTGGTCATTTGCCGTATTGTATACGTATACCTGTGAAATCCGCTGGTTGGTATGGGTGTCAAATACAATCCCCTGAATGGTTGTTTGCGCGGCAGCAAAATGGCCCCACGTACCTAGCAGTAGCCCACAAAGAAAAATACCGATATGTTTCACTGTCGTAAAACTACGGCTAAGTTTGCAGTCGGCGAAAAAATTAACATCATTTAGCAACTACGATACGTTATTGTGACACCAGAATCAGCTGGCCGACGAAGAGCGATTGCGTTTTGAGCCCGTTGAGATCCATCAGCTCGGCGGTTTCCATTCCATATTTGCGGGCGATAGCTGCGAGGGTATCCCCCTGTTTTACCTCATGGATGTCTATGCGTACGGGTGCTTTGGTTTGGGCTATCGGGGCTTCTTCTGCTTTATTTTCCACGATTTCCGTTTGCACTACCGCCTCCCGTTGGATCTTTTCATCGCGAGTTTCCGGTCGGTCGTATTGGTACAGCTGGTATCGTTCGATAAGACTGATCAACAGGTCGGCATACTTGGGATTGGTGGCATATCCTGCTGCCTTGAGTCCCCGCGCCCATCCTTTATAGTCGTCCTTGTCAAGCTCGAACAGTGCGGCATAGCGCTTTCGCAGGAGAAACTGCGAGTGGTCATGGAAGGAATCTTCCGCCCGTTTGTATACACGGAAGCAATCATTGCGCTGGTCGTCGTCGTGATAGGTTTTCCCCCCACTCCACTCGGGTGTGCATTTGATGCCGAAATGGTTATTGGCTTGCCGGGCAAGCGTACTGTTACCGTTGCCCGATTCGAGCAGCGCCTGGGCAAGTTTGATGCTGGCAGGTATACCGTACTCTTCCATCTCGGCAATGGCGATGTCTTTGTACTGCTCAATATAGGTTAATCCCGATAGGCTGGTAGTGAGTTTGGGGGGCGGAGTAGCCTCTTCGTGCTTATGCGGGCGGTGGGCCGGTTGCTCCCGCTTGGTTATACGCGGGTTCTGAAGCACATCTTGCTTGGAAAGGCATGATGAGAGCGATATAGCCGCCAAGAATGCATATAAGCATCTTTTCATTGCAAAATCAATTGTTGGCCTATACGTAACCGCGAGCTGGTAAGTCCATTTTCCCGCTGGATAGCCCGCACGGTTGTACCGTACTCGCGTGCCAGATCATACAAGGTATCCCCCTTTTTTACCGTGTACCATGTCACCTCGGCCGGAGTCTCTGCAACAGCCAATACGGTATCGGATTCGGGTTTTTCGTCCAGTTCGTCGAGGCTGTACTTACGGATCATGCCGATTACCTTTGATGACCAGGATGGACTTTGGGCGTAACCCGACCGGGCAATGCCCTGTGCCCATTTCCTGTATTCGTGAGCCTTATAGAGGTCAAATAGCTTTTCGGTGCTTTCACGTCGTTTGAGGAAATCGATGAAATCTTGGTACGATTCCTCTACCGATTCGTAGCCTTTGTAAGCCGAGCGGATTTCCTTGCTATTGTTGGGGCCTTTGATTCCGAAATGATTATTGAGATACCGAGCTATTCTGCTGTTTCCGTGGGCACTTTCGTGCATGGCAACCGCCAATATGATGCTGGCGGGGCAACCGTATTCTTCCATGTACTGGATGGCCGTGGCTTTATGCTGTTCTATATATGCCTGGGGTGTAATCTGCTGGGCCATGGTCCGGGCAATAAAAACGGCAATAAAAAGAGAGGTTAGGCATAAGGTGATTACAGTAGTTTTGTTCGTTACGTTCATTCCTCATGATTTTTGCCCCTTCATCGTTTCCGCAACAGGAAAAGCCCGTCGCGAATGGGGAGAATTAACTTATCTATGCGTTCATCGTTGGCAAGTTGATGATTTAGTGCGGCAATCTGTTGGGTTTGGTTGTCGTTGGCCGCTGCAACCACTTTTCCTTTCCAAAGTACGTTATCGATCAAGATTAAACCACCGGGGCGGCTTTTTTCAAGGGCGAGCTCATAGTAGGTGCCGTTGTTTTTCTTATCGGCATCGATAAACACCAGGTCGAACGGCCCAGCTATCGTAGGGATGATCGCGGTGGCATCGCCGATGTGGTAATGGATGCTATCGTTGAAATCGGACAGCGCGAAGTATTCGCGTACGCGGTCTTCGAGCTCTACGTTGTTGTCGATCGTGTGGATCTCGCCCGTTGTTGCAAGCCCTTCTGCCAGGCATAGCGTGGCGTACCCTGTGAAAGTGCCTACTTCAAGTATTTTCGTTGGCGACACGAGCTTGCTCAGGAAGGCCAACAGGCGACCCTGGTAGTGGCCTGAAAGCATATGCGGCGCCGTTTCCTTTAAGTAGGTTTCCCTGTTTATGCGCTGTAGGAGCGTTGGCTCTGTGTCGCATGTTTGCTCCAAGTAGCCCGTCAATATGTTGTCGAACATATCCATCGCCGACAAAAGTACGGAACATGAGTGAAAGTAGAAAGCCCCGTGTTTCGTCCCGTAATTAAGCACTTTCGTCCCTCGGTGTCTCTGCTCCGTCCCTAAGTCCCTATCTTTGCCGCCATAACAATTGGAGGGCGTAACAATTTGGCTTTCAGGTTGTCTTAAGTCTATATAGCGATATCGGGAAAGCAAATGGAGAAACTGACGCAATTTTTTTGGTGGTGCAGCGGTGTCCATCAATCCACACTGGCTAAATACCCCGCCGAGCATAGCAAGTATGTGGGCATTGGGGCAACGATTTTTTTCACAGGGTTTTTTGCCGCCCTGTCGGGTGGATATGCCCTGTATTTTGTGTTCAGTGGCGACGGTGGTGCCATCGGTTACGCCGTGCTTTTCGGATTGCTATGGGGACTGGCGATTTTCAATATGGACCGTTATATCGTGTCGAGCATCAATAAGAATGCATCCGGCTCCAAACAGTTCTTACAAGCTACCCCACGTATCCTGTTGGCGATTCTTATCGGTATTGTTATTGCCCGTCCACTGGAAATCAAGGTATTCGATAAGGAAATCCGCGACCAGCTGCGGGTTACCTACCTCGATCGGCAACGGGCAAGCATCGATACCCTCAATCGTGCATTCGATAGTAAATACACCATTGAGTTGGCCAAAATTGACGAATTGAAAACGGAGCGGGATTCACTTGAGGCAACTATCAAAGCTGACCGTGTGAAGCTCAAGATGGAGACCTTTGGTGAAAAAAGTATAGAAACATCGGGTATCGTGGGGTATGGGCCCTATGCCAAGCAACGGCAGGCCGAATTGGAAAAGCAAGAACAGCACCTGGACACGTTGCGGTCGGCTATCGCGGGACAGGAAGCCTTCATCGGGCAACGCAAGCAATTCGAAGGATTGATGGATGCCCAGTTACTCACCGGGGCGCAAATGGATAGCGCTGTAAACCGGGCAGGGTTTGCCGACCGAAATGCTGCGTTGGGCGACTTGAAGTATTATCCCGACGGAAGCGTCAACAGTTCGAACTATTGGTCGATAACCTTCATTATGCTACTTTTCATTTTTTTCGAATGCTTGCCTGTATTTGTTAAGTTAATGAGCGCCCGCGATGCTTATGATGTCGCGCTGAAAGACCAACAGGTGACTGATGTCCATCGTTCGGGCAGGGATCGTGATTCAGAGATAGCTATTATGGATGGGGTGTATGATACCAAGGTACAGCAGGGCATCGAACGGCAAAAGGCACAATTGTGGGAAGGGTAACACTCCGAATCCCATTCATCCCCACTTTTCCTGTTTTCATCCCATTTTATTGTCCCATCTCGGCCATTTGGCGTTCTTTGTCGGAAAAGCATTAAACTATGAAGCTGAATCGTATTGAAATTATCTTGGCCACGGGCATTTACGCATTTGCAATCGTGCTCATCTTTAGCAATCAAGGCGGCGCCTGGGGCACACGCGACGCCGTTTCGTTGATGGGCTATGCTACTGTCATATACGGAGCGTATGTGGCATTCACGCAGTGGATTTCGTCGGCATTTTTCAAGGAACGGAAAATCGATCTGGGTATTGCATTTACGTTATTGCTCTTCTTTTTGGTTTGGTTGGGGCTCACCACCTGTGTTTGGGTACGCGATTACCACCGGTGGGGTGATGGGGAGTTCGTCATCCACCTCAAACGCGGTGAATCGCTGGGTGGCGCATTGCTTGTGTTCCTGCTGCTTTTTGTCTACGAAGGTATTAAGCGCCTCATCCGGTACTTGCAGGAAAATCATAATACGTTCGGTACGCGTATTGCCAAGGAAAGTTTGGTGGTGCTGGGCGGCGGGGCATTGGTTTTTATGATGTTGATGGCTATTGAGCAAGACCTTGCCGTACTCTGGCTGAGTTTGGTGCCCTATGCCTATCTTATTTTTGCATTGAATGTATACGGGTTGTTGCCGTTGAAAGAGAAACGGAGATATACGTTCTCAATGTACCTGCTTTTAGCCTTGGGGCTATCGTTTGTTGCTTTTGTGCCATTTGGGTTGTTTTTTTTGAACGTCACCGGGTCGGCAGGGCCTTTATATTTCGTCATGTGGATTTGCGCCAACCTCACCATGCTACCGCTCGCCAATTTCGTATACCAGCGGCAGAAGGAACGCATCGGTCAACTGGTAAATCTCCAAACCGAACTTGGACAGACATCGGCCGGGCTGAGCTTCCTACGGTCACAGATCAACCCACATTTCCTGTTCAATATTCTTAACACCCTATATGGAACCGCGCTACAGGAAGATGCCGAGCGTACGTCCACAGGTATCCAGAAATTGGGGGATATGATGCGTTTCATGCTCCACGAGAACAACCAAGACCGCATCCTGTTGGCCCGGGAGATTGAATACCTCCGCAACTACATCGACCTCCAGTTGTTGCGTACCGCCACATCTCCCGAGATCACTGTGGAATGTGATATCAAGGATGCGTTAGAGAGTACTTATATTGCGCCGATGCTGCTCATCCCGTTTGTGGAAAACGCGTTTAAACATGGTGTCAGCTTGAACGAGAAATCGTGGATCAAGGTTAGCCTCTATGAATCAGATGGGGAGTTGTATTTCGATGTGCACAACAGTATCCACCGCAAACCGGAGTCCGACCCGGAACGGCGCCATTCAGGCGTTGGGCTGGAGAACGTAAAACAACGCTTGGTTGTACTTTATCCAGACCGGCATGAGCTGGTGATCCGCGAAACCACCCAGGAGTATTTTGTGCACCTAACCATAACATTGCAACCAAGATGAAACGCATCGTACGCCAACGATTTGGCCAGTTCTCATAAACTTAGTATCTTGGGTCCCGATGATTACTGCCATTGCTATAGACGACGAACCCATAGCGCTTGATGTGGTGCGTAGCCACGCAGCCAAGGTGCCTTTTCTGGATCTACAAGCTACGTTTACCAATGCGTTCGAAGCGATGGACTATTTGCGGCAATACCCGGTGGATTTGCTTTTCCTCGATATCAAGATGCCTGATATCTCGGGGATCGAGTTTTTCAAGAGTCTAAGTAGGAAGCCACTCGTTGTTTTTACCACGGCTTACTCTGAACATGCCGTAGCAGGCTTTGAATTGGATGCCGTGGATTACTTGCTCAAGCCTTTCTCGTTACCGCGATTCCTGAAGGCGTGCAATAGAGCACAGGAATGGCTGGAGCTACGTGGCAAGGATATCAAACCGGCGTGTCTCTTCGTCAAAACCGGTTATGATCAAGTCAAAATCGATTTCGATACCATCGACTACCTCGAAGCGACCGGCAATTATGTCAACTTTGTGCTCGGCGATAACCACGTGCTGAGCCGCATGACGATTACCGAATGCGAAGCATTGTTGCCCGTCGACCGTTTCGTGCGTATCCATCGTTCGTTTATTGCGGCTATCAACAAAGTGCAGAAAATCGAGCGGCACCAACTTGCCATCAACGGGAGCATATTGCCCATCGGCGCATCGTATATGGGTGCGGTGAAGCAATTGACGCCGAAACAATCGATTTGACCAATTGTCCGTTTTCGAACACTTACTGCCCGATATCGAACAGCGATGGAAGTATGTTCTTTTTCAAGCAGCTTATAGTCATGCGATTGCGGTTTTGGCGCAAACAATGTTTGCATTATGCCAAAACGAAATAAAGACATGTTTTTACCGATACGTTATATCGTCTGTTTGTTTGCGGCCATTGGTGCGGCTGCCATGCAGGTCAACGCGCAAAGTATGCTCACCCCCGATACGCTTACCTTGGAGCGGAGCATCACCCTCGCCCTGACACATAATCGTAATGTACAGCAGAGTCGCTTGCTGGCCGAACATCAAGCCATCAACTTACGGCAGACCAAACAGAACCTATTGCCATCGCTGGAAGCGGGTATGGGCCACAGCTACAGCCAGGGCCGGTTTATCAACCCGACGACGAACCAATACGTGGAAGAGAATTTCATTTCAGGAAACCAGCATGTTAGTAGCTCGTTGATTTTATTTGACGGGTTACGAATGTTTCACAACATTACGCAGCAGGCCCATGCGTACCGCGCTACCCAATTGGAGGAAAAGCTGACGGAAGAACAGGTGGCACTGGATGTCACCGCGGCGTACATCAATGTGCTTACCGCAAAGGATATTGTGGCGCAGATCGATAGCCAGGTGGCGGTAACCCAACGGCAGGTAGAGCGTAGTACGGCACTTTTCGATGAAGGAGCAATTGCCCCGGGAGATTACTACGACCTCAAAGGGCAATACGCCAGCGACCTTAATAGCCTGAATACGGCGGAGAATACCTTGAGTGAGAATTTGCTGAGCTTATTCCGGCTGTTGAACCTACCCTATGACGAACGCGTATCACTTGCGCCGTTACAGGAATTGCCCCTGCCGAAGGCTCCCGTACCGGATGCCCAAGCCCTTTACCAAACGGCCTCCGAACGGTTGGGTATTGTCAAAGCTACGGACCATTGGCAACAGCAGGCAAAATTTTCGTTGAAAGCAGCCCGGTCGTCGTATCTCCCCACCTTATCGTTGGGCGCGGGGTTGTCTAGTAACTATTCGAAAGACGGCATGGGTAGTTATTATACCCAAATGCAGAACAACCTAGGTCGCTCGGTGGCGTTTTCACTTTCGATCCCCATTTTCTCACGATTTCAGGTGCGGAACAACGTGGCCCGGGCAAAGCTCAATGTGTTGGATGCCGAACAGGTAGCCCAGTCCCGTCGCCACGAACTGCAACAAACCGCCCATCAAGTACTCTTCAACTTGGAGGCGGCCAAGGAACGGTATAAGAACCTCTTAGAACAGGTTATCCACTATACGGAGTCGTTCCGCATCGCCGAAGTACGGTTCAATGCCGGGGCAATCAACTCCGTAGATTTTCTCTTTGCCAAAAACAAAATGGACAATGCCAATGCAAACCTGGTCATTGCGCGCTACCAATGGCATCTTCGGCAGCGTATTGTAGATTACTACAATGGGGAATTGCTGATCGGTGCAGCAAACTGACCTGGAAGTGGGTGGAAATGGTTAACCCCGACATGCACCTGCATACCGCTATCGAAGTTGGCGTTCGCATCGGCGATGACATGCAGCGCAATGGCTTCATGCCGTACGGTGACTAGCTGATAGAATCCTTTAAATTGGATGTCTTGCACACTAAATAGGCCTCGCTCGCTTTCGGTAATTGACAGCCACTCGGGATGGATGGCCATCGCTGTATGGGTATCTATATCCAGTAGTTGGGCCTCCGTCGCTTCGAGGATATTGCTTTTAGCTAGCAATCGCGCGGTATATGCATTTGGCGGCTGTTGGTACAGCTGCGTCGGCTGGCCTGTCGCCATCAACCTGCCGCCTTTCAACACAATCAATTCGTTGGCCATGGAAAGCACTTCGGCTGGGTCGTGCGATACGAGCACCACGGTGAGCCCGGTTTCTTCTACAATATTACGGATATCCCATTGCAGGGTTTCCCTGAACGAAGCATCCACCTGATTGAAGGGCTCATCCATGAGGAGTACTTCGGGGCTATTCACCAGTGCCCGAGCCAGCGCTACGCGTTGTTTTTCGCCACCACTCAGGTCGGCGATGCGCTGCTTGGCCAAGTGGTCGATTCGCAGGCGGCGCAGGCTGGCCGCCGTTTCCCGGTGTTTACCGTCGAGGTCAGTATTGGACAGTTGAGATGCCACATTGTCCCACACGTTGGCGTAGGTGTTGAGGTCGTCAAACCCCTGCGATACCATACGCATAGCCTCGTGGCCGGGGATGAGTTTTTCGCGCGGGCCCGGCACCCGCCAGCCGCGGTAACGGACTTCACCGTTGTCCGGCTCCAGCAACCCATAGATGAGTTTGAGTAGCGTACTCTTGCCGCTGCCACTCTCACCGATAATGGCGGTGGTTTTCCCTTCGGGAATACCGAAAGAAACGTCGGCGATGGCGACAATTGGTTCCTTGCCGGCGAAAGCACGGCTTATACGGTCACCATGGATCAACGGCAGGCCTATACGCTGTACATCATTCGGTACCGAACAGGAAGGAACATTTGTAGAGGGTATCGCCATAAATAAAGGAGGGTATTCAAAAAAGGATAGGGAACACAGATGAAACGGATTGAGCAGCTTAACACGGGTTTCTTATTGTTTGTAATCAATGTATTTGAAATATTAATCTGTGAGCATCCGTTTCATCAGTGTTATCCGCGTTCTATTTTATCTCGTTTTATACGCCCTCTGCAAAATTACGAAATATAACGCAATGATTTTAAAATCCGAGCGTCAAGCCGAAGGCCATGGTTTGCAAGCCAGCTTGGTTCGGACTGTTCTCGAACAGGTCATTGAAGTAGTATTTGGCATAGATGCCGAATGAACCCACGCCGAAGCGAGCGAAGGCACCGTAGCGGAATTGGGTGAAGTTATAATCGTCTTTGAACTTCTGCTTGCCCAATTCGTCGCTTTTGAACCGTTGCGTCCCTTTGAGCAGAAAGCCGCCTTCGGGCCCGAATGCAAACCGCAACCGGCCCAAGCCACTGTAATGTTTGCTCCGTAACTCGAAGGTAAGCGGCAGCCGAAGGTAGGTGGAAGTGAGCCGGTTTTTGGAGTAGTCTATGGTAGATTGCTCCCACGTAAGTGGTGTGGTGTTTTCTAAGAAATCGATGTCTTCTCGCAGTCGGATATAGGTCCAGTCGAACCCTGCCGAAAGGAAGAGACGGAAATTATCATTGAAGCGATAGCCCGCCTGCAGCAGGTCGAAACCGAAATTGACCGTTTTGCCAGGGCGGTACTTGAAATCGCGGTTGTTGCCGGATAGCGTGAAACTGCCGTTATCCATCAGTTTGACCAAGCCGAGGTCGATCCGCGAGAACGTAATGCCATAGATGGGATGTGACTTCCTGGTACGCTCCACGGTTACTTTTACGTCACCGCTGTCCTTATCACCTTTTTCGTACTCGTACGTTTTTTCTGATTTCTCGATGGTGATGACACCTTCATCTTTCCCGGGGATGGTGATACGTACTTTCCGCCGCTCCCCGGTTTCTACATCTTCCATAATGACCGTATCCATGGCGGTGCGATGGTTTACCCGGAGGGTATCCGTTTTCTTTTTTTCCTGTGCGGTCGCCGTCAGCAAGGCGGTGCAGCATAATAGGGTAAGGATCATGTATTTCATGTTGACTTTATATTAAAGGGTGAATTACTTTATTCGCTTTTTCTTGTTTTTTGCTAGGCTGAAATTAAAGTCGAGCTTCAACGAACCTTCGCCGTCGTTGGAGAACGTAATTAGCTTCTCGTCGCGCTGATCGACCGCGCCCACTACATAGTTCAGGATGTTGCTTACCCCAAAGGGTTGTTTCGATGCTTCCACTGCGGCCAACAAAGTTTCTTCCTCTTCCTCCATTATTACAGGTGGCTGGATATCAGGTACGGTCGCCGCTATCGCTTCCTCACTTACTGGCTGGTTTGCTGAGGGTGGTGTAGCCTGCTCATTGTTTTTTGCAAATACCTGTGTGGGCGAAGCGGTCTCTTCGGTAATCACGGGCTGGCTATCGGCGGCTTCGGCAGGCCGATTGGCAGGCGGCGTCTCGGCCATCTGTATTTCCTGTTTGCTTTCGTTTTTCGGCGTTCGGTTTCGCTTGGCGAACAGTTGTTTCAGCCGATCCATGTCTAATGGTTCTACCGCCGCAGCGGGCTCATGAGCAGGTTCTTCAATAGCCGGGGCATCTGCTTCTTCCTCCTGCGCTACCGGGTTTTGGAGGTAGGTTACTTCTACCGGGCGGTTATACCAATACACGAAGCCACAAACCACCAGTACACTCGCGGCAACCGATATCCATCGGATAGGAAACCGGCGTTGTTGTTTTATTGGAACGATGTTGCTTTGCTCCTGTTCGTCGAGCTTTGAGGCAATCTTATCCCACAGGCCACTAGGAACCCCGGGGCGGAAGCTTTCGAACTTACCCGCTAACTGCCTGTCAAATTCGTTTTTCTTATTTGGATTCATGAATCCCTCCTTCTAGTTGTTTTATCCGTTGTTTCAGCCACGCACGCGCCCTGGACAATTGTGACTTGGACGCACTTTCACTGACTTGCAGTGATTGGGCTATTTCCTTATGTGAGAATCCTTCTACCGCATACATATTGAATACCACCCGGTAGCCATCGGGAAGCGCCTGTATTAGCCGCAGCAGGTCCTCGCATTCCAAGTTGTCCATCGCAAACGTCTGCTGTACATCGTCGTACTCTTCGTTCAGCTCCACTTGTTGTCCGCTGCGCATGTTCCGACGGTATGCTTCGATGGCCGTGTTAACAATGACGCGCCGTATCCATCCTTCAAAGGAGCCGTCGCCCCGGTAGCTTCCGAGGTTGCTAAACACCTTGATGAAGCCAGCCTGCAACATGTCTTCCGCCTCGAATGTACTGTTGGCGTAGCGCATGCATACCCCAAGCATTTTCGATGCCAATGCGTTGTACAGTTGCTCCTGAGCCTGCCGGCTGCCGCCTTTGCAGCCTTCATACAAACTTTCTATCGTAACCGTTCGCTCCAATTCGGGTGTGTTTATTACTATGATGGTAATATCGATAAAAAGGTTGCACGGCAGGAAGGTTTTTTTTCGGCCGTCGTGTTTAGGAGTGCTGATCGCTTTTCCCCTTATAGGTGCGGTCGTTTGCAGTGATGGCTACTAACCAGCGGTAACTTAGGCGATTGATATCCGTACTTGGGGTTATTTGTTAAACATTAAGTACGAAGTCAACTTGCTTATTTTTCCGTTTGTAAAATGAAATACATCACAGAAAACAGCATTAATTCCGCTGCCGTCTTGCATTTTTGCTTTTACAGTCCCTTCGGCAATGACGATGTTTCCTTCTTCCACGAGCCGGGTTATAGTGATGTCAGGATGCCCGTCAGCATGGGGATGTTCGATTTCTTCATCAAACGCCGCTTTGCCACGATGTAGATAAAATCCGGGCATTTCCCACACCACGTCGTCCGTTAAACACGATAATATTTTTTCGTGGTCGGAAGCACGGAACCCATCCATGTATTTTTCTACGATTTGTTTTTGTCTGCTCATATTGTTGTCGGGGTCAACTTATTTTTGACCTCCTAGTGGTCAACCCTTACTTTTTGTTCTGATAAAAATCATGGCAATGGCGGTCGTTACCACCCCGAAAACAAAGGCAAAAACGGTCGAGTTGATTGCATAGTTTTTGTAATTGAAATGTGCCTCTGCTTCCGCAGTCGTTTTATAATAACCCAATTCCACAGAACGTTTGATTACATTTGGAAAATATTCGGGTGTAATCACATAAGAAGTAATCCATTGTGTAAGCGGACTCAATAGCGCGATGAAGGCCGAGAGTAAGATGCCCGAAACTAATCCTTGTGTGTAGCTTATTTGTGCGCTATAGAAATTTTTCTTCTTGTCTTCCAACGCCAGGACCATAAACCATATGGCGGGTATAGCAAAGAGATTGGTAAGATAGAGGTGATAGTCAATATATTTTCCGTGCAGTCCGCACAGTTTTTCTAGCAACATCCATACTAAGGTCATTAGGGTGAAATATATTGCCCATTTGATTTCGATTTTTAAGTTTCCCATCGTTCGTTTGTTTTCCTTCAGTATTTTTTGAGTGCATCCCTAATGATGCGGTTATTTTACCTTACACGAACATTCGTGATGCTCGCCGATGTACTTAATGGATTCCTTGCAGAGCTCCTGTAAAGCTGGGATATGGATGTCAGCAAGTTTTTTCACATAAATGCATGCTTTGCTCATTTTATATTTTCCGAGGTTGGTTAATGCTAATTTACTTTTTTCGGTATCGGAATAGATATAGAGCGAAAATGCGGCCTTTCTTGGAGAAAACCCCAAAACGGGGGCATCACCTTCATGTCCGCTTTTGTATTTGTAATGGTAATTGCCAAAACCGATAATGGATGGTCCCCACATTTTGGGCTCACAGCCTGTGATATCCTGCATGATTTTCAGGAGTTCAAAGCTATCTTGCCGCTTCTGATCGGTGTCGGCAAAGGCATTGATGAATTCGTGAACGTCTGCCGATGTATAGTTGGTTTTGTTTTTTGCCATAACGGGCTACTTAATTGACACCTACCACAAATATATGCAATGTGTTCGGTATGCAAGATAGCTTGTTTCCAGCAAAAAAGCCGTCTCGTTTCAAACGAGACGGCTTTCAAATTTTTTGGCTGTTATTCCGCTAGGCGAGCAACCGTACGGGCTCTTCCAGCAGTGATTTGAGGGTTTGCAGGAAGGCAGCCCCGGTGGCACCGTCCACCACGCGGTGGTCGCACGTAAGCGTTACCTTCATGATGTTGCCAGGAACAATCTCGCCGTTTTTTACCACAGGTACCTGGTCGATGCCGCCGATGGCGAGGATACAAGCGTCAGGCGCATTGATAATGGCAGTAAACTCATCGATACCAAACATACCCAGGTTGGAAACCGTGAAGGTAGAGCCTTCCCAGTCTGCAGGCTGCAATTTCTTGGCCTTAGCGCGTTGCGCAAATTCTTTGACTTCCGCTGAGATGTGCGACAATGATTTGCCGTCTGCAAAACGCACTACAGGCACCAGTAATCCCTCATCGACGGCTACGGCTACGCCGATGTTCACGTGTTCGTTGTAGCGGATGGTGTCGCCCTGCCATGAGGCATTGATTGCCGGATGTTGCTTCAATGCTACTGCGGCAGCTTTGATGACCATATCATTGAACGATACCTTCACAGGTGCCACTTCGTTGATTTTAGCACGGGCCGGGATGACATTATCCATGTTGATCTTGATGGTGAGGTAGAAATGCGGCACGAGGAATGATTCGGACAGCCTCCTGCTGATGGTTTTCCGCATTTGGGTAACCGGTTTTTCGGTATAACGTTCCTCGCCTACGTACTGCGGGATGCTGACGGTTGTTTTTGCCGCTTCGCCTGCCGGTGCTTGTGCCGCTGCACGAGCCGCCGGCTGCGCGGATGGGGTATATGACTCGATATCCTTTTTGATGATGCGGCCACCGTCGCCGGTGCCTTTCACATCGGCAAGGCTTATCCCTTTATCTTTGGCTATTTTACGGGCCAAGGGAGATACTTTCAAACGAGTGTCGTCCTCACTGGCGGATGACGTTTCTGTAGCGGCCGACTTTGGCTGTTCGGCGTCGGTTGTTTTTGGCTGCCCAGCATCCTTGTCGACTGACTTGGCCGTCGGCTCGGATTTTTTGCCGCTTTTTTGGTTAAGCAGGGGTGTCACGTCAGTGCCTTCCTCGCCTACGATGGCGATGATATCGTTCACCTTGGCAGCTTGTCCTTTTTCCACACCGACATATAAAAGTGTGCCGTCGGCATATGCAGTGACCTCCATCGTCGCTTTGTCCGTCTCTACGTCGGCAATCACATCGTCGCTTTTGATGGTATCGCCCACCTTGAAATGCCATTCGGCAATAACCCCCTCGGTCATGGTATCACTGAGCAATGGCATGGTAATGACGGTGGCACCCAGTGACTCAGCGGTAACTTCTTCCCCATTGTCGTCGGTGTCAGCACTTTCAGCGGATTGCTCTTCTTCTTTGGCTTCGGTCTTACCTGAATCGGCACCGGATTTGCCACTGCCACCATCGCTGAGCAACGTTTTATAATCTTCTCCTTCCTCACCCAATACCGCAATAACCGCATCGATGGGCACGGCTTCTCCTTCCTTCGGACCAATATACAATAGCGTCCCCTCCTGGTACGATTCGAAGTCCATCGTGGCTTTGTCGGTTTCGACTTCCGCTATCAAATCGCCTGAACTGACTTTGTCGCCCACTTTCTTGTGCCATTTTGCGATGACCCCTTCAGTCATGGTATCGCTCATTTTCGGCATTTTAACTACTTCAGCCATGTTATATTGCGGTTAATCTTTTTCTTAAACGTTAATTAGCTATCTTCAAATACTTCAATCCAAGATATAGGGGTAGTCGTCCTGCACATACACGTCTTTGTACAGCTCGCCCACTTCCGGATACGGGGATTCTTCGGCGAATTTGACACAGGCGTCGATGGTCTTCTTCACCTCGGCCTCCACTTCGGCAAACCATTCTTCATTTGCATATTTCTTTTCGGCGATGGTTGCTTTAGTGACAATCAGCGGATCGCGCCCTTTGTACTCTTCCAACTCCTCCTTGGTACGGTATTTTGCGGGGTCAGACATGGAGTGCCCTTTATACCGGTAGGTACGCATTTCGAGAAATGTAGGTCCTTCACCACTCCGTGCACGTTGCACGGCTTCATCCATCGCATTGTGCACGGCTACCACGTCCATGCCATCTACGGGTGCACTGGGCATGTCGAAACCAAGGCCCATCTTGTAGATATCGCTCATGTTGGTGGTGCGTCCTACGGAAGTCCCCATGGCATAACCGTTGTTCTCACACACGAAAATAACCGGCAGTTTCCATAGCATGGCCATGTTGAGGGTTTCGTTGAATGCTCCTTGCCTTACGGCACCATCGCCCATGTAGCATACGTTCACATTGTCAACACCGTTATATTTCTCTGCGAACGCGATTCCCGCGCCGAGCGCAATCTGCCCGCCCACAATACCGTGGCCACCCATGAATTTATGTTCTTTGCTAAAAAGATGCATGGAGCCACCCTTGCCCTTGGAGCAACCGGTGGCCTTACCGAAAAGTTCGGCCATAACCGCATCCGCGGATACACCCTTGGCGATGGCATGTGCATGGCAACGGTAGGCTGTGATCATCGAATCTTCGGGCCGCAACACCGACATGGCGCCTGCCACTACAGCTTCCTGGCCGATATAAAGGTGGCAAAAACCACGGATTTTTTGCTGTCCGTACAATTGGCCGGCCTTCTCTTCAAATTTGCGCATGAGCAGCATGGACTTATACCACTCCAAATACGTTTCTTTCTTTATCGGTGTCGAACTCATTTCAACGTCTGTTTGCTTATCGAATTTTTGGAAGGCAAACTTAGATAAAATTGTTGTGATATGCAATTGGCTACGCGCAACGGATGTTATAAAGAAGTGAAGTATTTCGCATTCGTTACAAAATATAATTACCTTTAGGTGCATTTTAAATTTCCAGACGATGATATTAGCTTCCTCGTTCCTTACCACGAAGAACAGAAACCATCACCTGAAAACCATGCTGGTAACGTTGTTCGCGACATCGCTTACACTTTTTGCCCGCAGCGGTTTGGCACAGGTGCCGCAGGAAAAAGCCTTGCTTTGGGAGGTTGCCGGGCCGGGGCTGGACCAACCGTCTTATCTCTTCGGGACCTTCCACCTCCTATGTGCAAGTGACATCGAACCGTCTGAAACACTGAGGGCGAAACTTGCCGCTACACAGGCGCTGTGCCTGGAGCTTGATTTTTCCGATCCCGCGCTCGTTGGCCAGATGATGCAGCAGGCCCCGATGCGGGGAGATACCTCATTGGCGCATTTCTTTTCGGAGGCTACGTATGAGCAGCTTTCCAGTGACTTCGAGCGTTTTACCGGAGCGCCGCTTCAATTCATGGCACGCATGAAGCCCTATCTGTTGATGCCTATGCTGATGATGCCGTTGCTGCAATGCGAGGTGAAAGGATGGGAGCAGACATTGGTCGACCATGCGGCCGAACAGGGTATCGGCGTGAAGGCCTTAGAAACCGTTGCGGATCAAATGGCGATTTTTGATGCCATTCCCTATCGCCTGCAAGCTGAGCAACTGCAAAAAAGCTTGGAAAGCACGGACAGTCTCGCGTCGGCAATGAAGGAGATGATTGCCTTATACAAGCAGGAGGATATCGTGAAGCTCTATCAATTGGTTACGGAAGAACCCACGTTACGGTCGTATTCCGGGCTGCTGCTTGACGAGCGCAATGAGCGGTGGATACCGATGATTGGCGAGCAGGCCCGGTTGGCACCCACCTTCTTTGCCGTGGGCGCGGGCCACCTCGGTGGCGAAAAAGGGGTGATAAACTTATTGCGCCAAGCCGGATATACGGTGTCGCCTGTTGCGCAATAAGGTTAACTACTCGCCTATAGCATAATACTTGAACCCGATGGCTGGTAGGTCGTTTCCACCGAGCAGTTTCCTGCCATCAAAAACGAAGGCGGGTTTCATCATGTGTTCCTTGATGCGGTGCCAGTCGTAGGTTCTGAACTCATCCCACTCGGTGAGCACGGCGATGGCGTGTGCCCGGTCGGCCGCATCGTACGGATCCGTCACCACCTGTACCAGCCGGCGGTTCTCCTCCGGGCTGCGTGTGCCCAGGTAGTCCAGGTCGGCATACACCTGTTCGGCGGAGACTTTGGGATCATATACGACGATATTGGCCTCCTCGTTGAGCAGCGCGTCGGCCACGTAGATGGCCGCCGATTCGCGCGTGTCGTTGGTGTCTTTCTTGAAGGCCCATCCCAAAAAGGCGATCTTCTTGCCCGATACCGTGTTGTACATGGCCTGCACGATGTTGTCGGCGAAGCGGCGCTTCTGGTGGTCGTTCATCGTGATGACCTGTTCCCAGTAGTGGGCCACCTCCTGCAGCCCGTAGCTGCGGGCGATGTACACCAGGTTGAGGATGTCCTTCTGGAAGCAGGAGCCCCCGAAGCCCACCGAGGCCTTGAGGAACTTGGGGCCGATGCGGCTGTCGGTGCCGATGGCGCGGGCCACCTCGTCCACGTTGGCACCCGTCTTCTCGCACAGCTCGGAGATGGCATTGATCGAGGATACCCGCTGGGCCAGGAAGGCGTTGGCCGTGAGCTTGGACAGCTCGGAGGACCACAGGTTGGTGGTGAGTATCCGCTCGCGCGGCACCCAGGCCGCGTAGATGTCTACCAGTGCCTGCACAGCCTCGGCGTCTTCCCCGCCGATGAGCACCCGGTCGGGGCTATGCAGGTCGGCGATGGCCGTGCCCTCGGCCAGGAACTCCGGGTTGGACAGGATGTGGAACCCCACCCCGTTGCCCGTGTTGTGCAGGATGCTCTTGAGCGTCTCGGCCGTGCGCACCGGAAGGGTCGATTTCTCCACCACGATCTTGTCGTCCTTGGCCACCGAGGCGATCTGCCGCGCGCACAGCTCGATGTATTTCAGGTCGGCCGCCATGCCCTTGCCCTTGCCGTAGGTCTTGGTAGGCGTGTTCACCGAGATGAAGATCATGTCGGCCGCGGCGATGGCCCCCTCCACGTCGGTGGAGAAGAACAGGTTGCGCCCGCGGGCCTCGCCCACCACCGCATCCAACCCCGGCTCGTAGACCGGCAGCTTGGACAGGTCCGCGTTGTTCCATGCAGCTATGCGCTCGGCATTGATATCAACGATCGTTACGTTGATATCCGGGCATTTCTGCGCAATCACCGACATGGTCGGGCCGCCAACGTAACCCGCTCCGATACAGCATATGTTTTTTATCTTCATCGTACTTTCAAATTAATCTCCGCGGAGGAAAATGTACTTGTTGCTTTGTGTGGCAAAAATAAAAAATAAACTAAGTAAAGGGGGGCTCTGATGTGGATGGTTTGCTACAAACCGCAATATTTTTAGGTTATCCTTGGTAGTTCTTCCTTATTCGTTAATTTTACCCTACCAAATAACGGCATGTGATTAAGCAAGAAGTTGTCGACAAAATACTGGATGCTGCCCGGGTGGAAGAGGTGGTGGGCGACTTCGTGGACCTCAAAAAGCGGGGTACCTCATTGATTGGACTATGCCCATTCCATAATGAGAAGACACCGTCGTTCAATGTCTCCGTGAGCAAGGGGATATACAAATGCTTCGGATGCGGGGCGGGTGGCGACTCGGTGCGCTTTGTCATGGAGCACGAAAAGTACTCCTATCCGGAAGCACTCAAGTACCTGGCGCAAAAATACCATATCGAAGTGGAGGAAACCGAGCGTACGCCGGAGCAGGTGGCTGCACAAGACAAGCGCGAAAGTCTCTTTATCGTTACGAATTGGGCAGGGAAATTTTTCAAGGAGACCCTTTGGGATGCGGAAGAGGGCCGCACCATCGGGCTCAATTATTTCCGCGAGCGGGGGTACCGCGACGACATCATCCGCAAGTTTGAGCTAGGTTATTCGCCCGAGGGATGGACGGCCCTGTATGATCGTGCGAAGGCGGTGGGCCATAAGGACGAGTTTTTAGAGACGACTGGGCTCATCATCCGCAAGGATGACAGTAGCGTGTACGATCGGTTCAGGGGCCGCGTGATGTTCCCCATCCATAACCTTACCGGGCGTATACTGGGCTTCGGTGGCCGTACCCTGAAAACCGACAAGAAAACGCCTAAATATGTCAATTCGCCGGAGAGTGAGGTTTACCACAAATCGGATGTGTTGTATGGCCTTTACTTTGCCAAAAAGCCGATTCTCGATGCAGACAATTGTTACCTTGTGGAAGGGTATGCCGATGTCTTATCCATGCACCAAGCAGGGGTGGAAAATGTCGTATCCTCGTCAGGCACCTCCCTCACCAGTGGGCAGGTGAGGTTGATTTCGCGGTATACAAAAAACGTGACCATCCTCTACGATGGTGACGAGGCAGGCATCAAGGCGTCGTTGCGCGGAACGGATATGCTCTTGGAAGAAGGGCTTAATGTAAAGGTGCTGCTTTTTCCCGATGGCAACGACCCCGACTCGTACGTCCAAAAGTTCGGATCGACCGCATTCAAACAGTATATAGCGGAGCACCAGCAGGATTTCATTTTCTATAAGACCCATGTGCTGCTGCGCGATGCGGGCAATGACCCGATAAAGCGTGCCAACGTAATCCACGATGTGGTGGAGAGCATCGCCCTGATCCCGGACGCCATCAAGGCGTCGGTATTTATTCGCGAATGCAGTGTACTGCTCGACATTGAGGAACGCTTGCTCATTGCCGAGCTCAATAAGCTGCGGATAGGTCATGCAAAGAAAGCCGACCGGAAAGCAGAATCCTTGCCGGTGCAATCTACGGAAGAAGCCACACCCGCAGCCACCGCGGAACCAGCCACAGATGGTGTCTCGTCCGACACGCTGCATGAACGGGAAATCATCCGGATTTTGCTGCATTACGGCAGCTACCCCGCTACGTGGGAAGAAGGCGAAATCCCCATAGCCCCCCTCCTGCTTAGCGGACTGAGCGACGTGTCTTTTGAAGATCCAACGTGTCTTGCCATCATGGACATTTACCGTGAGTTCATCGACCGCGGAGAGCTTCCGGATGAGCGTACGTTTATCACCCATCGAGACCGGCCCATCGCCGATTTGTCCATAGACTTACTCGCTGCCAAGTATAGCCTGAGCCCCAACTGGAACGATGAGAAGCGCAAAATTTATGTCTCGCATGAGTCGGAGCGATTGGAGGATTTGGTTTATAGTGCCGTATACCGCATAAAAAAACGGAAAGTGGAGAAGCAGATACTACAGCTAAGGGAGGAGATAAAGGACGAAACGGATACGGCCAATATGGAGATCATGCTGGCGAACTACCAGAGGTTGAAGGATGTATCGAAGATCATAGCGGAAAAACTAGGAACCATCGTTGTCAAGTAAATGAATACGCTTCAAAGAGGCAAACGGGGAGAAGAAGCAGCGGTAGGGCTGCTGCAACGGCAGGGTTACCGTATCCGGCACCAAAACTGGCGTTACAAAAACTTGGAGGTGGACATTATTGCCGATGACGGCGAAATATTGGTCTTCGTTGAGGTAAAGACCCGTGGCGACAGTGCCTATGGGATGCCTTACGAGTTTGTTGATTATACCAAGCAGGCCAGGCTTGTGCGAGCGGCGAACCATTACATCGCAGCAACGAAGTATGGTGGGGAAATCCGGTTTGATGTGGTTTCGATCTTGTATTCGGAGAAAAACGACACCTACAATATGCGGTTGATCCGCGATGCGTTTTGGCCGGATTGATGGGAAGTACGACTATCGTTCACGAAGAAAATAACTAAGTTTGTCCGCATGAACAGATTGATTTACATACCCGTGGCATTGCTTGTTTTCGTTGCATCATGCAATACACAGAAAAAAGCATCCAAATTCAGATTTGACATGCCCGAGGCAGGCACCTTGGTACCCTTGGGCGAATCGGTGCCGTTGAAAATGGTATTCCCAGAGGATGTCTCTTCGTTCGATTCGGTGGTGTATAGCATGGATGGTGAAGTGCTGGCGCGTAAAACCGATAGTACCATGGTAAGTCTCGACACGGAAAAAGCCGCGTTTGGTAGCCGGACACTCAGCGCCAAGCTTTACCACAACGGTGAGGAGCGCGTGGCGTATAGCAATATTGTGGTGGTGCCGCCTGCTCCGAAACGGTATGGTTTCAAGGTCGTGGCGGAATATCCGCATGATCTCAACGCATACACCCAAGGGCTTGAATTTGACGAAAACGGTGCCTTGTACGAAAGCACGGGCTTTGAAAGTTCAGGGCGGAATGGCAAATCATCACTCCGCAAGGTAAATTACCAGAACGGTGAGGTGCTTCAGAAGATCGAACTGGATACGCAGTATTTCGGCGAAGGGTTAACCTTGGTTGGCGATAAAATCATCCAACTGACCTGGCGAAGCGACGTGGGGTTCGTTTACAATAAGAATACATTCGCCAAGATCGGCGAATTTACCTACGGCCAAAGCAGGGAAGGATGGGGACTGTGCTACGACGGTACGCGGCTGATTAAGTCGGATGGCACCAGCCGGCTCTATTTCCTCAACAAAGACACGTATGCCGAGGAAGGGTTTATCGAGGTGTACGATAGCAAAGGGCCCTTGGATAGCCTCAATGAGTTGGAACTTATCGACGGCAAGGTATACGCCAATGTGTATACCAAAGATATCATCGTCATCATTGACCCTGAAACCGGCGCCGTAGAAGCCGAGATTAACCTAATCGGTATCCATCCGGAAAAAGCGGACTACAACAACGAGCTTAACGGGATTGCTTACGATCGTAGGGGCGGCCGGTTGTTTGTAACGGGTAAACTGTGGAGCAAGCTGTACCACATTGAGCTGATAGAACGATAATAGCGCGGCCATGCTGAGCGACATCAAGTATATTTTTAAGTACCGGGAAAATACCGTAGACCGGGTGATGCTTTATGTTAGTTTGGTGTGTGCACTCACTGTGCTCTTCCATCTTGGGTACAATACGGACAAAGCTACGGCACGGCAATTTACCGCTATTATCAAATGGCTGTTTTATGGTTTGTTTTTGCTAGGGGGCCTCCGTATAGGCTGTTCTATCCTGGCCGTGCGGAGGGTGGGCGTTGCCCATTACGGGGGGCTGGTGCTGTCGCTGTATTTCTTAATGGTTATTTTTGCCCGGGTAACGGGGGAATCGCATCTTGCCTTTCTCCGCAATGACGAATGGCTATACCTCGGTATCTTTGCGGTGTTTCTAACGGAGCTGTCAAAAAACAGCCTCTTTTTTGATAATTTCTATTTCAATCCCACCATTTTATTTGTAATCAGCTTTTTGGTGCTTATCCTGGCAGGTACCTTGTTGCTGATGCTGCCGAAGACGACGGCCGGCGCTCCCCTGCCTTTTGTGGACGCACTGTTTATGGCTACCAGTGCGGTGTGTATCACCGGGCTTGCCACAGTAGACATCGCTACCCGGTTTACCGAATTTGGCCACACGGTTGTACTCATCCTTATCCAATTGGGGGGGCTGGGCATCATGACATTTACCGGGTTCTTCGGTTATTTCTTCAGCGGAGGGTTCTCTTACAAAAACCAGTTGATGTACAGTGAATTTCTGGGGCAGAATAAGGTCGCTTCGGTTATCAACACGTTGTTGAAGATTATTTTCATCACGCTTTTTTTTGAAGTATTGGGAGCTGTTTTTATTTTCTTCAGCACCAAAGCTGGCGATTTTGAGACCTATGGTGACCGTATGTTCTTTGCGGCTTTCCATGCGGTATCGGCGTTTTGCAACGCAGGCTTCACCACGGTGGCCGGAGGGTTTAACCAAGCCGCCTTCCGCTTCAACTACGAGATGCAGGTGGTCCTTTCGTTGTTGTTTATTTTGGGGGGATTGGGCTTTGGAATCGTCTTTAATATCTATACGTTCATTAAGCGGTGGGTGGTTAACGTTTTCTCGCGGATGTTCCATGGCAAACCTTATACATACCGTGCATGGGTAATCAGTTTCAATACCCGGTTAATCATGTGGGTCACGCTGATACTCGTGATCTTTTCAACGGTTGTTACCTTCGCATTGGAATATAACCATTCCTTGGCGGCACACGATAAACTTTGGGGTAAATGGGTCGCGGCTTTTTTTACGGGCAACAGTGCCCGTACCGCCGGATTTAGCGTGGCCGATGCAGGTAGCTTTTCGATGCCCATGCTGGCCACAGCGATTTTCTTGATGTGGGTGGGCGCCTCACCCGGATCAACCGGTGGGGGTATCAAAACCACCACTTTTGCCGTTGCCTTGCTCAATATCGTCAACTTGGCCCGGGGGAAGGATAAGTTGGAAATCTTCGGCCGGGAAATATCGACAGACTCCATAAGCAAGGCGTTTGCGGTTGTTGCCCTTTCCTTTTTGGCGGTTGGCACCACCATGATTGGGCTTGCGATTACAGATGGGCATCTCGGGTTTGCATCCATCGCATTCGAAAGTTTCTCGGCTTACGCCACGTGCGGACTTAGTCTGGGTATCACACCGCAGCTTAGCGCCGCTGGTAAGGTTATTCTCATCTGCAGCATGTTTGTTGGCCGTGTGGGTTTGCTGACACTGCTCGTGGCATTGATCAAGAATACGAAAAACAGGAGCTATGAATACCCGCAGGAAAAGGTGTTGTTTTAACTAACATGTTATGAAGTTTATCGTTTTAGGATTGGGAAATTTCGGCAAGGCCCTTGCCATTCGCCTTACCGAATTGGGCCACGAGGTAATCGGCGCCGACAACCGCATGGCAAAGGTGGAGGCATTGAAGGAGAAAATAACGCATACTATACGCATGGATACGACGGATGCGGATGCCATGAGCGCACTGCCCCTCAAAGATGCGGATGCAGCCATCGTGGCGATCGGTGAGGACGAAGGTGCCTCCTTGCTTACCACGGCATTGCTCAAACAGTTCAGTGTAAAGCGTATTGTGGGCCGCGTGGTCTCCGACCTGCAAAAGACCGTGTTGGAGGCCATGGAAATCGATGAATACATCATGCCCGAAGAAGAGTCTGCGGCGCGATTAGCCATGCGGTTGGACAATACCGATATCGTGGATTCGTTTAAAATATCGGAACGGTATAGTATAGTCGAAACCAAGGTGCCTGCGAAGTATGTGGGGATGACCCTGAAAGATGCAAACCTGACCAATAAATTCAAGGTAATCGTACTCACTACTATCAAATCGACCGAAACGCTGGAAGGAGGCAAGATGAAGGTAAGCACAGAAGCCACCGGTATCGCCCAGTCGGATACGGTACTGGCAGAAGATGACATCTTGGTGTTGTTTGGCGAATTGAGGGATATCAACCGCCTTATCCAAAAGGGGGAGTAGTGGGCAACGACATTTTTATTATCGGGGAGTTCGCGAATACCACGCATTTTATATAAGTTTGGCCTTTATTCGAAAAGTAAGATACCCTAATTGAAACCATTGAATGAAAACCTGGTTCAACAATAATGCGACCCACCTAGCGATAATCGGTATTTTCATCGCTATCACCTTTATCTACTTCCCGCCTGCATGGCAGGGTAAGGTATTGTACCAGCACGACGTATTGCAGGCGCAGGCGGGTCAGCAAGAGATTCTGGAGGTCAAGGCGCGCGATGGCGATATGCCGTTGTGGACAAATTCCATGTTCAGTGGGATGCCCTCTTACCAGGTATTGATTGAATTGCCCAACAACATCGGTACGTATTTGATGCGGGGTTTCAAATCGGTATTCCCCCATCCTATTGACGTGGTGCTGCTTTATTTGATAGGTGCTTACCTCTTGTTCAGTGTACTCCGGGTAAAACCCTGGCTTGCCGCTGTGGGGGCGATTGCATTTGCGTTTTCATCGTACAACTTCATCTATATCGAGGCCGGCCATGCAAACAAGACCTATGCGATTGCGTTCATGGCGCCGATATTGGCCGGTATCCTGTTGGCCTTCCGTGGCAAGTACCTGTGGGGAGCGGTGATATTGGCCTTATTTATGGCGCTCGAAATCCGGGTAAACCATATCCAGGTGACCTATTACCTCTTTTTGGTAGTGTTGATTTTGGCGGGAATAGAGGCATATGGCGCTATCCGCGAGAAACGGTTGCTGGCATTTGGCAAAGCCATCGGTTACCAGCTCGTCGCTGTGCTGGTGGCGGTAGCGGTAAATGCTTCCTTGTTGTGGACCACGTATGAATACAGCAAGGAGACCCTGCGAGGGAAGGCTAACCTGAAAACCGAAAACACACAGCGGGCAGACAATGGCGTGAGTCGAGACTACGCGTACCACTGGAGCCAGGGTGTGGGCGAAAGCATCACCTTCTTAATACCCAATGCCTACGGCGGCGGCATGTCCACACGGCTGGATGGACAATCCAACGTGGCCAAGCTCGTGATGAACAAAGGAGCCGACCCGGCCCAAGCGGCCGGCTTTGCGGCAAACCTACCGACCTATTGGGGTGAAAAGCCAGGTACATCCGGCCCGTGGTATTTCGGCGCGAGTGTGGTGTTTTTATTCGTTTTGGGGTTAATCATTGTGCCCGGTCGGTTCAAATGGTGGCTTGCCGGTGCTACGGCATTGGTATTGCTGCTTTCGTTCGGACGGCATTTCCCGCTCGTTTCCGACCTGTTTTTCTACTATTTCCCCATGTACAATAAGCTTCGGGCGGTAGAATCTATCTTGATCATTGCTTCGCTGTTGATTCCGGTTTTGGGCGTGTTGGCGATAAATGAAATCGTTACGAACGGTGCCAGCGTCAAAAAGCTTGACAGGAAACTGCTCTATGTGTTTTACGGCGTAGGCGGTATTGCGCTGCTGATTGCGGCGTTACCTGATCTGTTTTTCAGTTTCAAGAGCTCAAACCATCAAGCCATGACCCAGCAGTATGGTCAGCAGCTGCAAGATAATACCTTCGCCAACGAGCTGATGGCGGCGTTGGTAAAGGACCGGGCGTCAATGGCCCGGGCCGATGCATTCCGCTCGCTCCTGTTTGTGGCAGCTACATTTGCATTGCTTTGGCTACTGGTCAAAGGCAAGCTGAAAGCACAGGCCGTGGTGGTAATGCTGGGCGTTGTGACACTGATCGATCTTTGGGGTGTAGATAGGCGCTACCTGAATGACGACCGGTTTGCAGACAACTTGCAGCTGACGCGGCAGTTTAACCCGGAACGGGAGGTCGACAAACTTATTTTGATGGACAAAGACCCGAACTACCGCGTGTTCGATATTACAACGAACCCGTTTGCCGATGCACGCACATCGTATTTCCATAAGTCCATCGGTGGCTACCATGCCGCTAAGCTGATGCGTTACCAAGAGCTCATAGAAAGGCAGTTTTCCGGTGCCATCAATGAAGATGTGCTGGATATGCTCAATACACGTTACCTGATTACCGCCGACAATGAAAATAATCAGCGTATTCAACGGCGGAGTACCGCTGTGGGCAACGCTTGGTTTGTAGAGAAAGTGACCTTGGTGGCGAGTAATGAAGAAGAAATGGACGCCATCAATGCGTTTGACCCATTGAAAGAGGCATTTGTCCATGAAGAGTTCAAACCTTTATTGGATGAAACACGGCTGAGCCGCCCCGAAAATGCAACGATTGAACTCACATCATACCGACCGGATCATCTGGTCTACGAATACTCTGCCCCGCGCGACGCGCTTGCGATTTTTTCCGAAATCTGGTATGACAAGGGTTGGAAAGCCTTCGTTGATGGCGAAGAACTTCCTATCCTGCGGGCCAACTACGTGTTGCGCGCGTTGCAGTTGCCGGGCGGGAATCATCAGGTGGAGTTTAAGTTTGAACCCAGATCCTATCACTTAGGCGAGACCATCTCGTTGATCGGATCGATTATACTGGTACTGGGGCTGGCGGCTGCGTTGTGGTTTGAGTTCAGGCAAAAAGGCGAATTTTGAGGCATACGTTTTTTTGGACAAAAAAACGAAGAAAAGTGTGCCATATTTCGGGGTAGGGCAAAAATCCGTTTGGCGCACTTTTTTTGTGAATATACGTTGGTTATATCAAAAACCTCGATTTTGGCGTTCTCTAAAAATGTCTGCACGCGTGTAAAAGTAAATTGCATGCGTGTAGATGCAAATTACACTAGTGAAAACGTGATTTGTACGCGTGTAAAAGATAATTGCACGAGTGCTAAATGGAATTTCATTCGCGCAAAAGCAAATGGCATGCGTGTAAAAGCAAACTTCAATAATGTAAAAATGATTTTCAAGCGTGCAGAAGATAATTGCACGGGTGCTAAATGGAGTTTCATCCGCGCAAAAGCAAATTGCATGCGTGTAAAAGCAAACTTCAATAATGTAAAAATGATTTTCAAGCGTGCAGAAGATAATTGCACGGGTGCTAAATGGAGTTTCATCCACGCAAAAGCAAATGGCATGCGTGTAAAAGGAAACTTCAATAATGTAAAAATGATTTTCAAGCGTGCAGAAGATAATTGCACGGGTGCTAAATGGAATTTCATCTACGCAAAAGCAAATGGCATGCGTGTAACTGCAAATTAGATGAGCGTACCCTCATTTAACTTGGTAGCTTCTGTGCAAATAAGAAAGGAAATCGTGAATCGAACCCCTGCAATACGGAATGACACGTTTATAATCAATTGCTTATTACCGTTTCCAGTTGATTTTCCTGAATATGATTTGTTTATAGCCATCGTTTTCGAAGAGCACGCCCAGGTGCCCGTGGTCAATCCTCACCAAATCGGAATACGCTGCTTACACGCAGGGTGAGGTTATCCCTAAGCGCCGTGTCTGGCGCATTGCAAAAGGCCAATAGCCGCTCGCCGTTTCGGCCATTGAATGCCAACAAACTACCTTGTTTAACCGGATCGGGCAGCTGTCGGTCGTAATACATATCCATCGTCGTCCGCTACGAACACGGGGACCTCGCCGTCGGCCTGCGCACCGCTGGCCCTTGCAAACGCCACGGCCAAAAGGACCAATATGCCTTTTGTTACAGGTATCATCGTCATATCCTTTGTGTATTCGTATTTATCGCCGCCATACCGTGGCGGATCAGGAAAAGAGCTTCAGTTGGGGGTCCGTTACCCGGAATGTCCGTCTGTGGTGCTGTGTGAGACCATGCTTCATGACCGCATTCCGATGTTGAATGGTTGGGTAACCCTTGTTCTGGTTCCAACCGTATTCGGGAAATTCCGTAGCTAGGTTGTCCATATATTCGTCGCGATAGGTTTTTGCCAGTATGGAAGCAGCAGCGATGGAAAGATACTTGCCATCCCCCTTCACTACACAGCAATGCGGAACCTGCTGATAAGGGATAAACCTGTTCCCGTCTACTAAGATAAACTCAGCTTCTATTGCCAGCATATCAAGCGCCCGATGCATGGCAAGGTACGATGCGTTATGGATGTTGATACGGTCAATCTCCTGCGGGCTCACGCTGGCCACGGCGAAGGCCAGCGCCTCGGTCTCTACCGTGCCGCGCAATGCATAGCGTTGGGTGGCGGACAGTTGCTTGGAGTCGGTAAGTATGTCGTGGCGGAATGTGTCTGGGAAGATAACCGCCGCCGCAAACACTGGGCCGGCAAGGCAGCCCCGCCCCGCCTCATCGCAGCCGGCTTCTACAAGTATATCCTGGTATCTAGAAAGTAGCATTCTCTTGTTAGCTTTCGTTACAACGGGGTAAACTTAGATAAGTTGTATGGTATATGCAAGTTACCGATGGACTAGATAGAAGTACACTTGCCTTTTTATTTCCGTGCAATTATATTTAAAGCAACTTTCTCTAAGTTTGCGACTGAACCGCAAAAGAGTTTAAAAACACACTTGTAATAATTCTTATACAATTAAACTTAATCATGAAGGAAATGTCAAAACCACGCATTATGGCAACACAGATGGCTATAGTAATTTGCACGATTTGGATGCTAGTGGTCGCTAACCCTGCGTTTGCGCAGCGCAACAAGGGCAATGTCCAGCAATCGCTGGATTGGGCCACCGGCATTACCGTAAATGGGAAACTCGATGACTGGGGCGATTCTTTGCAATACGAACATGCCACCCAGCACTTCTATTATCACATTAAGAACGATGCGGAGCACGTATATGTAGCCATACGCGTTATCGATAAAGACCGACAGATGCAGATTTTTGCACAGGGGCTCGCTTTTATGGTCAATACAAAAGGAAAGAAGCGCGACGGCCCCACGGTTTATTTTCCGGTAGCCGATCGGTTGGCATTCCGTTCCATTATGTCTGCGGATAACGACGACCGGCCCGATGATATGCGGAAAGGGGCATTGGCGGCTATACGTGCCATCCATGTGATGCGGTTTGACGATGTGCTGGACGGGCAGATTTCACTGGAAAACACCTATGGCATCCATGCCCAAGCAACGTTGGATAGCGCCGGCGCACTATGCGTGGAAATGGTGGTGCCGTTAAATCGGCTGGGGATTTCGGTCGATGGCGGTGACGAATTTGCGTTCAATGTCAAAATCAACGGTATTATGGTTCCCGGTAGCGGCACCTCTGCCCGCACCATGCGTCGTGGCTATGGCTATCCGTATGGCTATGGTTATGGTTATCCATATGGCTATGGTAGCCAAATGCCGTCAAAACCCCGGGAAGAAGCCGGTGTATGGGTAAAAGCACCGCTGGCTAAGGAGTAACAAGCTTAATTATTCAACTATAACGGATGAACATTTTCAATCAATCAGCCATTAGACAAACAAGGAAGACAGGTCTGCTGGTCGCTTTTTTTATGGCTTTGGGATTTGCCGGTTTGGCGCAAACCAGTAAGCGGGTAATCGGTACGCTCAGCGACCAAAACGGTGCTACCATAGCCGGGGCATCGGTCAAATTGGTGTCCGACTTGGATTCGGTCCAGACCAGCTCGGGTACAGGGGGCATCTTTTCATTCAACAACATAAAAGGCAACAGTTTTGTAGTGACCGTGACCAGTCTGGGGTTCGATACACTTCAGCAGCGGCACGTATTCGAAGCCGGAAAGAACGAACTAAAGGTGTCACTAACCCTACGTGAGGCGAGCCATATGCTCGCTGAGGTATCCGTTACAGGGGCTGCTGCCATCACGGTAAAGGAAGATACGTTGGAATACGCCACGAAAGATCTTCGACTACGCGAGGGAGCACTGGTGGAGGATGCGCTCAAGAAGCTGGACGGCGTGGAGGTGGATAAAGATGGAAATGTAACGGCGCAGGGAGAATCCGTAACTCGGGCGCGGATCAATGGCAAGGACTTCTTCGGAGGAGACATCAAGGCGGCCATCCAGAACCTGCCGGCAGAGATCGTAGAGAAAATCCAGATCGTAGACGATTATGGCGATATGGCCAATATTACCGGAAATCGGTCGGGCGATCCGGAGCGGGTGCTGAACCTGGAAATCGCTCCCAGCCGCAATACGGGCGATTTCGGAAACTTCCGCGTGGGAGGGGGTACCGAAGAGCGGTATCAGGTGACCGGTTCGTACGGTAAATTCAAGGAAGGCATGCAGCTTTCGATGCTCGGCAACTTGAATAATGTCAACGCCAGCTTGTTCGATTTTAATACCCGCAGCGGCGGTGCCCGCCGTGGGCCAGGGGGAGGCAGCTTCGGGCGTGGTTTCGGCGGTGGTGGCTGGGGTGGCTCCAATGGCCTCACCAATACGCAGTCTATCGGCATAAATTACCGGCAGGATTTCAATGATAAGCTGACAATGTATGGGGAATACAGTTTTGGCCACACGGACAACTCGACCCTGAGTGACGAATTTCGCGAGATTTTTTTGCAGGAATCCACTACATACGTAACCAGCAATACGGATAACGGTAGCATGGGCAACGACCATCGGTTTAGCTGGAATGTGGAATATAAGCCTGATGACAAGAACTACATCAAGTTCTCACCGAATTTCAGTCTCCGCCATAACCGTGCTGATAACCTGTCATTGAGCAGCAATACCCTTGGCCAGCAATTGATAAATGAGCTAACTAACCGACAACTCAATAAATCGGTGGCGCCGAACTACGGCGCGAGTGGTTTGTACAACCGACGGTTGAGTGACAACGGGCGGAACGTCTTCTTCAATTTCTCTCTGAATACCGCCACCACGGAGCAGGACCAAGAACGTATCCTCAATACGTTGGTGTATGAAACCTCGATCGAGGACCTCGACAGCGTATACCAGCAACATTTGGTGGATTTGCAGAACAAGAACCTGAATGGCGGTGCGTCCATGTCTTATATAGAGCCTTTGGGGCAATACAGCACATTGGAGTTAAGTTATGATTTCAATTTCGCTTCGTATGACAACGACCGCCAGGCGAACGCCTATGACATAGACGGTCTCCTCATCGACAACCCGGAATACAACAATAACCGGAATTACGACTACACCTTTTACACCCACCGCGGCTCACTCACCTACCGGTATCGCAACGATAAATGGAATTACTCATTGGGTGTGGCCGCGCAGCCCAATCTACTGCGGGGAGGTGCCGATATTGACGGACAGGTAATCGACATCAACCGGAACGGTTTCAATTGGATGCCAGTGGCCCGGTTAGAATACGAAGTGTCGCGGACTAAGCGGTTCAGTGTCAATTATTCAGGCCGGGCCAATGAGCCCAGCTTTACGCAATTGCAGCCCTTTACAGATTATTCCAATGTGAATGCTCCCATAACGGGTAATCCTGACCTGGCTGCCGAATTTTCGCATGAGCTACGGCTCAATTACCGCAACTTCAACATCGGTGAGGGTTCATCTTTCTTTATCGGCGCTACCGGATCGTTGTCTGAAGATAAAATCGTAACCAACCGCACCACCTCCGTGGATGATTCGATCGGGTTGGTACAGGCAACGGAATACCTGAATACGGATGGATTCTATAGTACACGGGGTTACTATAATTTTTCCAAGCCATTTGCCAACCGTACGTACACATTGACATTTGGCGGGATGGTATCCTACAACAACAACATCTCCTTCACGACGACGGAAGAAGACCTCGCGGGGACTCCGATACTAAACACGATGCGGAATGTGGCCAAAAATTGGGTGCTTTCCCAGCGGCTGGGCTTCCGATTTAACCCCAAAGAAACCATCGATATCACGCCGGGTGTAAGTTATACCTACAACACCACGCAGAATACGGTTTCGTCAGGGAACAACAGGAACGTGTCTACGTGGGCGGTAACGCTAAATGGGTCAGTAAACCTGACTCCTACATGGGTGGTTGGTGCTGATTTTGCAAAGACGAGTAATAGTGGATATAATAGCGCCGTGGATGCCAACCCGATGATCATCAATGCCTATATCGAAAAGCAGTTTTTGAAAGGCCGCAACGGTGCCATCCGCTTCCAGGCATATGACTTGCTCAATGAGCAGACCAATGTGTCGAGGAGCGTTACCGAAGATATGATCATCGATAGTCGGACGAACCGGTTGGCGCGTTATTTTCTCCTTACGTTATCTTATCGTTTTTCCAATTTCGCTGGCGGGCGGATGGGGTTTGATGGGCCCGGCGGCCCAGGAGGGCCTGATATGCGTCGCGGCCCCGGAGGTGGCGGATGATGCTAATTTTTCGCTATCTTGCGCCGCAATGGAGTGCGAGCTTATTCTTTTAACCAATGGTATCCGGGTTGTATTGCACCAGGTGGCATCGCCTGTGTCGCACGCCTGTATGGTAGTCAATGCGGGGGCGCGAGACGAGGAAGAGGGGCAATACGGGTTGGCCCACTTTATCGAGCACCTGCTGTTTAAACGTACCCACAAGCGGAATACCAACCAGATCCTCAATCGACTGGAGGTTGTGGGCGGCGATTTGAATGCCTATACGACCAAAGAGTACACTTGCATACATGCTTCCTTCTTGTCACCATACCTGGAGCGTACGTTGGATCTGTTTGAGGACTTATTTTTCCATTCGGTCTTCCCGGAAGATGAAATGGAAAAGGAAAAAGGGGTCATCCTCGACGAAATGGCCTCTTATCTGGATAGCCCCGAAGACGCCATTATGGATGACTTTGAAGACTTGGTGTTTGAAGGGCATGGATTGGGGCACAACATTTTGGGCACGGCTACCGATTTGCAGGCACTTTCCAAGGCAGATATCACTCACTTCATCCAGCAAACCTACAACACCCATGAAATTGTCATCGGCATCAGCGGTAATTATAAGGCAACGAAAGTCCGCCAACTGGCCGAAAAGATCATGGGCAAGCTTCCCGAAAACAACCATCGGAAGAGCCGTTCTGGACCGCCGGCCCTCGCCTCCCGGCAAGCTATCTATCGTAAGCCAATCAATCAGGTGCACCACGTAATGGGTACGAAAGCCTATGGCGTGCACGACGACAGAAAAATCGGCCTACTTTTGCTGAACAACCTGTTGGGTGGTATGGGTATGAGTTCGCGGCTCAACTTAGTGGTACGTGAGAAACACGGAATAGCCTACACGATTGAGTCGAATTACACACCTTATTCAGACACCGGCCTGTTTTATATTTACTTTGGCACCGATGAAGAAAAGGCGGGAAAGGCCCGGCGACTTGTGCTGAAAGAGCTTAGAAAGCTACGGGAACATTCGCTCGGCGTGATGCAGCTTTATCAGGCGAAGCAGAAATTCAAAGGGCAGATTGCACTGGCTGAAGAAAACCGCCTGAGCTTGATTATTTCCATGACCAAGAATCTGCTGGATTACGGCCGCGTGCAAACATTGGAGGAATTGTTCGCCCAAATAGACGCGGTGGATAGCGTGCAACTGTTGGGCATCGCTAATGATATATTGGATGAGAGCAGACTATCCATGTTGAGTTTTGTGCCTGAGTAGTGATGTATGTAAGGTGTGCCGGTTTTGCCTTTCACTGCACGATTTTTTTTCACTGCCGGGGCAAGTCGGCACTTCAAAAAAAGCAAGTCAAGAATGCACGATAGGCAATGGCTGTAGACGAGAATCAATTTCGGTTAGGTTTATCTCGGTAAATGCTATATCTTTGGCTCTATTAGCCATTTGGATCGAACCAACGGTTTTGGGGCTATAAATACATCGCAATTTTTAACGTTAATTATGAGAAAAAACAGGTTATCAGGCAAGGGTTCCACCCGCAGGGATTTCATCAAGACGGGTGCTGCCGCCGCCGCAGGTTTCATGATTGTTCCGCGTCACGTATTGGGCGGAGCGGGCTTTGTCGCCCCGAGCGACAAGTTGAATATAGCTGGCGTAGGAGTTGGTGGTAAAGGCCACTCGGATGTGAAAAATGCATGGAATAAAGGCAAGGAAAATATCGTTGCGCTGGTGGATGTTGACTTGAACCTGGGCAAGAAATGTTTCGATGACTTCCCCAACGCGAAGCGCTACCAGGATTACCGGAAGATGCTGGACGAGATGGGTAAGGATATCGATGCGGTGATCGTATCGACGCCGGACCACACCCATGCGATTGTCGCGCTGACGGCCATGGAGATGGGCAAGCACGTGTACGTGCAGAAGCCGCTGGCACACAGTTTGCACGAGACACGCGTGCTGACAGAGGCGGCGCGCCGTTACAAAGTGGTGAGCCAGATGGGCAACCAGGGTGCCTCCAACCCGGCACAGCTGCAATTGGTGGATTGGTTTGACAAGGGGCTGATTGGCGATGTGCACGAAGTGCATGTGTGGACGAACCGACCGATATGGCCGCAGGGCATCCCCTTCCCCACGCAGAAGGAACGGGTGCCGGACCACCTGGACTGGGACCTTTGGGTGGGTCCTGCTGAGTGGGTCGATTACAGCCCTGCGTGGCACCCCTTCAAATGGCACGGTTGGTGGAATACCGGCACGGGCGCCCTGGGCGACATGGGCTGCCATTTGATCGATTCGCCGTTCCGCACGCTGCGGTTGGGCTACCCCACCGAAGTGGAGGCAAGTGTTGGCCAGGTGTTCCTGAAAGACTGGACGCCGGAATACATCCCGCAAGGGTGCCCGCCATCGTCGGCCATCCAGCTGAAATTCCCAGCGACCAGCCACAACAAATCGGAAGTAAAGATGACCTGGTACGACGGAGGCATCCGTCCGTTCCACCCGGACCTGATCCCGGCAGACGATCCACTGGGCGATGGTGATAGCAGCAACGGCGTGATCATGATTGGTTCGAAAGGGGTGATGACATGCGGTACGTATGGCAACCGGCCGATGCTGTACCTGAAAGGGGGAGAAAAGCTTACCTTGACCGAAGGTGCCTTCAAGAACAGCTATTCGGACCTGCCTGAATTTGGCCACCAAGTGGCATGGACTGATGCTTGCAAGGCAGGATTCAACAGCAAGGCACATAAATCGTTGACCTCCTCGTTCGACTATGCTGGGCCAATGACGGAAACGGTCATCATGGGCAACCTGGCCATACGCAGCTACATGCATTTGGAGCCAAATGCCGATGGCAACGGATCGAGCTTCAGCGGCCGCAAGAAGCTGCTGTGGGATGGAAAGAACCAACGGATTACCAACTACGAACCGGCCAACCAGTTCGTGAAGCGCAAATACCGCGAAGGGTGGAGGCAAGTGTAATCACTTGCCCCCATTTAGTTGAGAAGGCATGAAAACGCCAGGAGCGATTTCCAAAACCATAGCCGTGGCATTCGGATGGTTCGCGGCCATCCATTTGGGGCTTGCTCAGCAACGATTGCCACTCTATCCGGATGGTGTGCCTAATGCGAAAGCGGCTGAAAACCTCGAGCGCAATGAGCCAAATGCATTGGTGGATAGCCTAGCTTTCGACGTGTCGGAGCCTAAAATGGAGCTGTTTTTGGCGCCTCAAGACCGGGCGACAGGCACTGCGGTGATCGTTTGCCCTGGTGGTGGCTACCATACCTTGCTAACCAAACGTGAGGGAAGCGACGTGGCCCGGGCATTCAACCAACTTGGCGTAACGGCTATCGTATTGCGTTATAGGTTGCCTAACGATCGTATTATGGTAGACCGGAGCATCGGTCCGCTGCAAGACCTGCAGCAGGCTATCAAAACGGTTCGCGAGCGTGCCGGCGAGTGGCGGATTGATCCGCAGCGTATCGGCGTAATGGGTTTTTCTGCCGGAGGGCACTTGGCTGCTACGGCGGGAACACACCATGCCGATGTGTACATCGCCAATCCGGAACACACCAGCCTGCGACCCGACTTTATGTTGCTCATCAATCCGGTAATTAGTTTTATGGATTCGGTAGGCCATGTCGGATCGCGCGGAAATCTGTTGGGAGACCGTCCAAACGATAAGCAGCTCTTTTATTTCTCTAACGAGCTGCATGTAGATGCATCGACCCCACCTACTTTTCTGGTGCATTCAGGGGACGACGAGGTAGTCCCGGTAGAAAATAGCTTCTATTTTTATCGCAGCCTCCGGCAACATCATGTCGTGGCAGCCATACATATTTATGCGAAGGGAGAGCATGGCTTTCTTACCGCACCATCAGTTGACGAATGGTTTGGCAGATGCATATATTGGATGGAGCAGCTCGGACTGAAGTAACACGCCGTTGGCCATGGTTATTTTCGCATATTCCTCTATCTTTGCTGTTGCATCCGTGCACGGACGATGCAAATAAACTAGAACGACGACATGAAGAAAGCGTATATTTTTCCCGGGCAGGGGGCCCAGTTCGTAGGGATGGGCAAAGACCTATACAATCATAGCGAAGAAACAAGATTCCTGTTTGAGCAGGCCAATGAGATTCTCGGCTTCCGGATTACGGATGTGATGTTTGGCGGTACCGACGAAGAACTCAAACAAACGCGGGTTACGCAACCGGCTATTTTTTTACATTCAGTGATTTTGGCGAAGGCACTGGGAGCTTCTTTTGAGGCCGATATGGTGGCGGGACATTCGTTGGGCGAATTTTCGGCTTTGGTATCTGCGGGAGCTCTTGGTTATGAAGATGGGCTGCGCTTGGTGGCCGCGCGGGCAAATGCCATGCAGAAAGCTACCGAAATCCAACCGTCGGCCATGGCAGCGATTTTAGGGCTCGACGATTTCACGGTGGAGGACATTTGCCAGCGGGTGAGCGAGGTGGTGGTTCCGGCCAATTACAATTGCCCGGGACAACTGGTTATCTCAGGTACCGTAGCAGGTGTAGATAGCGCCTGCGAACTGCTGTTGGAAGCAGGGGCCAAGCGGGCACTAAAGCTGAATGTAGGCGGGGCGTTCCACTCGCCGTTGATGGAAGCTGCTAAAGTAGAGTTGCAAGCGGCCATAGAATCGGTAACGATAAGCGAGCCAGTATGCCCTATTTACCAAAACGTGGATGCCAAAGCATATACCGATCCGGCGTCGATAAAGCATAATCTCATTGAGCAGCTTACCGGACCAGTACGATGGACACAAACGATACTACATATGATCGAAGATGGGGCCAGCTCGTTTACGGAGGTCGGACCGGGCAATGTATTGCAAGGGCTGGTCAAAAAGGTGGACCGCCAAGCAGAAACAGCCGCCGCTGTACTATAGGCCGAATGCGGTTTTTACCTTATCAACGTAATCCAGCTTTTCCCATGTGAATAGTTCGACAGCGATGGTGGTTGTTTTCCCATTGCTGTTTTCAAACGTCTTGGTCACGCTGCGGGGTTCGCGCCCCATGTGGCCGTAGGCTGCCGTCTCCGAATAGATGGGGTTGCGCAGCTTGAGGCGTGTTTCGATGCCGTAAGGTGTCATATCGAACAGTTCATGGATTTTTCGGGCAATTTCACCATCCGTCAAACCCACGCGGGCCGTACCGTACGTGTTGACATAAATGCCAATCGGGTCCTTCACGCCGATGGCGTACGATATCTGCACCAATAATTCGTCGGCTACTCCGGCAGCAACCAGGTTCTTGGCAATGTGGCGGGTGGCATAAGCTGCTGAACGGTCCACTTTGGAGGGGTCCTTACCCGAGAAAGCACCGCCACCATGCCCCCCCTTGCCGCCATAGGTATCCACGATGATTTTCCTTCCGGTCAGTCCGGTGTCTCCGTGGGGGCCGCCGATTACGAACTTGCCCGTGGGGTTGATGTGGTATTTGATATCGTCGGTGAATAATTGCTGGAGCGCGGGCTTCAACTGCGCTTTTACCCGCGGGACCAGGATGTGGATGATATCTGATTTGATCTTTTCGAGCATGGCCGCTTCGTTGTCAAAGTCGTCGTGCTGGGTAGATACCACAATCGCATCGATACGGACGGGTTTATGGTTGTCGTCGTACTCCAACGTCACCTGTGCCTTCGAGTCGGGCCGCAGGTAAGTGATTTCCTTCTGCTCACGGCGCAGGGCGGCGAGCTCGTACAGCAACCTGTGTGCAAGGTCGAGCGCCAATGGCATGAGGTTCTCCGTCTCATTGCTGGCGTAGCCAAACATGATGCCTTGATCGCCAGCACCCTGTTCCTGCTTCTCCTCGCGGTCTACGCCTTGGTTGATGTCGGGCGACTGCTCATGGATGGCGGAAAGGATGCCACATGAATTGGCCTCAAACATGTATTCGGATTTCGTGTATCCAATACGTTCGATGACCGAACGTGCAATTTTGGGTACATCAAGGTATATCTTAGATTTGACTTCACCGGCCAGTACGACTTGTCCGGTAGTGACCAACGTTTCAATGGCTACCCGGGAATCGGCATCCCATGCGAGGAAATTGTCAATGAGTGCATCGGATATTTGGTCGGCAATTTTGTCGGGATGTCCTTCGGAAACTGATTCTGAGGTGAATAAATAAGGCATGTACAAATATATTTGAAGCTGCAAAGCTACGATACTTTTGTGTTTTTCAAAATGGAAATAAAGGGGCGGTTTGTGTTAAGTTTGTAATAAATTATGGCTCCGGTCTATGCAATGTCCCGGCAATGCTGGTACATTTGTAGAGAATATAGCTACTGCATGGCGAAGAAGCGACGGATTTTGTTTGTGGTTAACCCGATATCGGGGGGACGGAAAAAGAAAGGCTTCGAGAAACGGGTGTTGGCCGATCTCGATACCGCATCGTTCGATACCGCATTCGCTTTTACGGAGTTTGCGGGCCATGCGAATGCGCTGGCAGCCGAAGCGGTAGCAGACGGGGCGGAGGTGGTGGTGGCCGTAGGAGGAGATGGCACTATCAACGAAATAGCTACTGCCCTGACCGGTACGGAGACTGCTCTCGGTATTATTCCGGAGGGCTCGGGCAATGGATTGGCACTGTACTTAGGTATCCCGTTGAATGAGCGGGCGGCCATACGACGGCTGAACAGAGCTGAGCATATAACCATTGATAGCGGTACCATAAACGGGCTTCCGTTTTTCAATATGGCGGGTATCGGGTTTGACGCCTCCGTCAGCGATCGGTTCGCGAACGACAATATGAGGGGGCCGCTCGGTTATATGAAAGCGGTGGTTAGTGAAATCAGTACCTACAAGCCAAAAAAATACCAGTTGGATATCGATGGACGGACGATAGAGCGCGAGGCCTTTATGGTCAGTGTTGCCAACTCGCCCCAATACGGCAACAATGCTTACGTGGCACCGCAAGCGTCCGTAACCGACGGTATATTGGATGTTTGTATTATCCATAAGTTTCCATTATATACGATTCCGATGATGGTGTATCACCTTTTTAATAAGACAGCCGATCAATCGGAATATGTGGAAATCATCCCCGGTAGGCGGATCCGCATAGAACGGGAGGCCGCTGATGCGGTACATGTAGACGGCGAACCCAAGGAAATGGGAATGGTGTTGGATATTTTAGTAGAACCGGCTACCTTGCGGATACTTTGCTGAAGCGAGGTACATTAGGCAATTTATTAGGAAAACCATCGTTTAGTAAGACATGGAGTTTAGGGATTTATGAAAAGGAAACAGCGCTACACGGGTATTGTATATTCAACGGATGAGCATTTCGCTTATGATGAGCCGGAAGCGGGCGACGTGGAAACGTTGCCGAACCGGCAGCAAGACCTGCGCGTGATGCTGGATCGGAAAATGCGTGGTGGGAAGACCGTTACGCTGGTGAAGGGTTTCGTGGGTTCTGCCGCCGATTTGGAAGCGTTGGGCAAAAAGCTCAAACAAAAATGTGGGGTGGGGGGGAGCGCTAAAGACGGTGAAATTATCGTGCAGGGCGATTTCAAGCAACGTATCTTGCAACTCTTATCGGATGAAGGATACCAGGTAAAACCCGTGGGGGGATAAGCCGCAAACAACGAACGTAACAATGATAACATACGAGCCGACTGGGCGGAATGATAGCGGAGTTGGTTTAAATGATTGGGTGCTAACAGATTGATGGGTGGTGAAAGAAGGAGCTTTATCAAAATAAATGTATAAATGCCGTTTGTGTATTGCTAAAACCAATTTATTTGAATGTTTAATTTGCAATTACAAAAAAAAATAGTTTTCATTGTAAAAAAATTGCTTTTGGATTACTAGAAGCGGGTTTTGTTTAGGGTGTGCTGATGCTGCTGCTGCGTGCCCCTAGCATGTTGAGAGGTTACTAAACAATTATTGGCAAAGATTTTATAATTGGTTTAAAACACTATATTTGCTTTGGCCGTTAGGACGGCCAACCATGGAATAAATTGCATAAATTACATAAAAAATCATAGTTAACAACATTTAAGTCTAAAATTCAGAAAAATGGCAAACGCACCAAAAACAAGTACAGCACAACAAGAAAAAAGCAATTCGAGCTCGAATGTCTTTGCAAGTCTGGCAATCATCATCTGTTTCATAATCGGGGCATTGGTTTGGAAATATATCATGGGCGACCCAAACAACTTTATCGACAATGACCCCGCTAACCAACCGAAACCCGGAAACTATTTTGGCATGGTTTACCACGCTGGTTATGTGGTTCCTGTACTGTTGGGCCTGTTCCTCATGGTGTGGGTTTTTTCAATCGAGCGTTTCATCGTGATCAGCCGCGCTTCCGGTAAAGGCAATGTGGGTAACTTTGTACGCCGTGTGCAATCGTTAATCGGCGGTGGAAACATCGATTCGGCTATCTCGGAATGCGACAAGCAGAAGGGCTCTGTTGCAAACGTAATCAAAGCAGGTCTCTTGAAATACAAAGATGTGTCTGCTAACCCGAACCTGGACACCGAGCAAGCCACCGTAGCTATCCAAAAAGAAATCGAGGAAGCGACGGCGTTGGAAATGCCGATGCTCGAGAAAAACCTCACCATTATCGCTACATTGGTATCCATCGGTACGCTGACCGGTCTATTGGGTACAGTAACCGGGATGATCCGGGCATTTGCTGCGTTGGCAACGGGTGGTTCACCAGATTCGGCCCAATTAGCAAACGGTATCTCCGAGGCCTTGGTAAATACGGCTACGGGTATCGCTACCTCGGCAATTGCCATCGTATTCTACAATATCTTTACGTCAAAGATCGATACGCTTACCTACTCGATTGATGAGGCTGGCTTTTCCATTGTACAAACATACGCGGCTAGCCACAAATAGCATATTTTCATCCGGTTTTATGGAAAGCCGGATGAAAGTGCATCTTATCAATAAATAGTAATTAAAGAGTAACGCTATGCCAAGGGCAAAAGTTAAAAGAACAAGTACGGCGATAGACATGACGGCCATGTGCGATGTGTCCTTTCTGCTGCTCACATTTTTTATATTGACGGCGACAGCAAGGCAGCCAGAGCCACTGGAAGTAGACACGCCGGCGTCTGTGACGCAGGTGAAGGTTCCGGATGAAAACCTTGGATTGATTACCGTCGGCGATGACGGGAAGATTTTCTTCGGCGTCAAAGGCCGCGATGTCAAAGAGCGTATGCTGCAATTGATGTCAGAGAAGTATTCCATACCGTTTACCGCAGAAGAGACCGCACGTTTTGCCGTGATGGAAACATTTGGCGTGCCGATGGGGAACCTCAAGGAGATCATCAACATGGATGCCAACGACCGGGTTCGAGAAGGGTTACAGCCGGGCATTCCGTCCGATTCGACCAAAGAGCTTTCCAACCAGCTGTTCCATTGGATATATTCCGCTCGGGTGGCCACCAAAGAACTGAAAGATCAGGAGATGCGGCTTTCAATCAAGGGGGATGCTGAGGAGAAGTACCCTTCTATAAAGCAGGTAATCGATGTTTTGCAAAGCCAGAATGTGAATAAATTCAGCTTAATCACAGCTTTGCGTAGCAGTGATTTCTAGCGGGGAGGGTTTTTGTTAACAGTTTAAGATTTTAATGCAATGGCAGAATTAAATCAAGATAGTGGTGGCGGTGGGAAAAAAGGTGGTAAGATAAGGAGTAAGAAGGCCGGAGGACGGGTGGATCTTACCGCGATGGTAGATCTGGCTTTCCTGCTGATTACGTTCTTCATGCTTACAACATCCCTCAACAAGCCGAACGCCATGGACGTGGCGATGCCGGATAAGAATGAAGAAGATCCCGAAGATCGATTGGAGGTTGCCGACAACCGTACGATGACCCTCCTGTTGGGCTCCGATAATAAAATCGAATGGTACATGGGGACTTATAGCGAGCCCATTGAAGGACCGGAAATTGTTGGTTATGGGAAAGATGGGATACGCCCTCTCCTGTTGGAAAAATTGAAACAGGTGCCGCAAATTACCGGCGATCCGGAAAAGGGGCTCATCGTGGTGATACGGCCTAGTGATAAGTCCACCCACCGTAATCTCGTGGATATCCTGGATGAGATGAATATTGTGGAAGCTAAGCAGTTTACAATCGGAACCATCAGTGAGCCGGAGATTGAGGTTTTGGAGCGAGACGGCATATACAATGATTAACGATTACCACGTAAAACAATAGATTATGTTTGGTACTAAATTAGATATTTTCAAGAAGGAATGGCTCGATGTGGTGTTTGAAGGGCGGAATAAAGAATATGGAGCCTACGAGCTTCGAAAACTTTCGCCTAGGGCCACCAATATCGGAGTAGTCGTCGCTTCGGTCGCTTTCGTGGTGCTGCTCATGGCACCGGCGATAGCCAGGTGGCTCGGCGTGGACATGAAGTCGGGCGACGATATGGAAAAACTGATTGAAACAGAGGTGGTGCTTTCGGAACCTCCCCCAGTGAACGAGGAGGAACCCCCCCCACCCCCACCGGTGGAGCCGCCACCCCCACGTGTAGACCAGGTACGGATGCCGGAGATGAAAGTGGTGCCGGCCGAGCAGGTGCAGGATGAAGAACCCCCTACCGTGGAGCAATTGAAGTTGGCCGATCCGGGGTCGAAAACCATCGAAGGTGATCCCAATGCCGAAATCCGGATTGATTTGCCGGTTGGCGAAGGGGAGATTGATGCTGAGGTGACGGAGTCGAATAGTAATGAGATTTTCCAATCGGTAGAAATCGATCCGAAACCTCCAGGAGGTATGCCGGCTTTCATGGCGTGGATTGCAAAGAACTATGACTATCCGCAGGGTGCTATTGAGGCTGGCGTGAACGGCCAGGTGCAGGTATCGTTCGTCGTAGAACGGGACGGTAGTTTGACGGATATCAAGATTGTCCGCGACTTAAAGTACGGCACGGGTGAAGCGGCAGTGAAGTTGCTCGGGAAAGCTGCCAAATGGAGCCCCGGTGTTCAGAACGGAAGGCCTGTACGGGTGGCGTACACCCTGCCTATCCGGCTTAACCTCCAACAGTAGAATTGGTGTCGCACGATTACAGAGATAATAATGGCAGACAGAAATCGCCCACAAAGCGGTTTCTGTCTGTTTTGGGCCTGTTCATGTTTGGCTTCTACCTAGTGTTGGGGTTGGTGGTAATCTTTTGGAAAGATTTCCCCTTGGCACTGGATAGCACCTATCGGATACTATTCGGAATACTATTGGTGGTTTATTCATTTTTCCGGTTCGTACGGCTTTGGCAAAGCCGATAGTAGCGGAGGGATACGGAAAAAAAAGGGTTATTTTTTCATAGCTATGAAAAAATTAGTATTATTACGGCACATTTTTGGTCTTTTGGTTCTTTTTGGGGCATGTAACAACCCGCATCCAAAGGAGAACCAAACCATCGTGGGCGGTAAGCTGCAAGTACTGGTGGATGAGACATTGCTTCCGGTTATGGAAGAGCAAGTGGCGGTTTTTGAACACTTGTATAAACAAGCAGACGTGGCGTTGTCTGCGGCTCAGGAAAACCAGATCGTAACCAAACTTGTGAATAACGAAGTAGCGGTTGTGGTGCTCACCAGACAGTTGAATAGTGAGGAAATGACGTTCTTTGAAGCCCGCCAGTTTCAGCCTAGGGTGTATCAGTTTGCTCAAGATGCTTTGGCGTTGGTTATAAACAAAAACAGCGCCGATTCGGCGGTGACCGTAGATGATATCATCCGGGTGATGCAAGGGAAAGAACCTGTGGGGCATGTAAGTCGGCTGGTGTTCGACAATCCAAATTCCAGTACGGTGCGTTATTTGAAAGAACTGGCCGGCGTAGATTCGCTGCCAACCGAAGGGGTATATGCACTGAAGTCGAATAGCGAGGTGCTGAAATACGTCTATGAAACGCCAAAAACGATCGGTGTGTTGGGGCTAAGTTGGGTAGTGCGGCTAGACAGCACGCTTCAACAGTACGCCGATGGCATAAAGGTGATAGGTGTGCGTAACCAAGTCGGCAAGCCGGGATCGGATGGTTTTTATAAGCCTTCGCAATCGAATTTGGCCGAAGGGATTTACCCGCTGTCGCGTTCGGTTTACATTATCAACGCAGAACCCCGGAAAGGTTTAGGCATGGGGTTTGCAGCGTTTCTAACAGGGTTGTCCGGACAACGGATTATCCTGAAGTCGGGCTTAATGCCAGATAGCCTGCCGCCGAGGGAATTGATTATTAGGAAGTAAATAGATTAAACACTTAATAGAGTAAAAATGATGAAAAAAGCAATGATATGGGGTATATCCCTTGCTTTTGTGGTTACGGGAGTACAGGCGCAAAGCTTGGACGATGCGAAGAAGGCGATTGATGCGGAGCAGTTTGCCAAAGCCAAGCAAATGTTAGAGACGCTTGTGAAGAACAAGCCGAAGGATGGTGAGAATTACTTTTACTTAGGGCTCGTATACATACATAACGAGCACTTGGATTCGGCAAAAGTCTTTTTCGACCAAGGATTGACTGCTGATCCAAAGAATAACCTGAATAAGGTTGGGCAGGGAATCATCGAATTGTATAGCGGTAAAGAGACTGCCGCAACTGCTAAATTTTCGGAGGCGACCGCTAAGCTAAAGCGGAAAGAATACCTGGAATTATACCACATCGGTAGAGCGTATATAGACGCGCCAGAACCTAATTACCAAAAGGCCGTCGAGTACCTGGACCAGGCCAAAGCGAAAAATGCAACAGACCCAATGATCCCGTTGGCTTTGGGCGACGCATATTTCGGCTTGGAAAGTGCCAGCCCAGCGTATGTAAACTACCGGGATGCGGCACTGCTAGACGATAACCTGACCCGTGCAAAGGTACAGTTGCAGGTGATTACCCGCTTATCCCATGCATGGCAGGAGGCAATTGATGGTTTGAAGCAGATAGCTACGGAGGTGCCTGATTATGCACCGACATACCGCGAACTAGCCGAAACATACCACGCATGGGCCAATACGGCCACGACCATTGATGATTATAACGCGCGTAACCGCGAGGCGGTGACGTTCTATAAGCAATATATGGATAAAACCGACTATACGGTGGACTCGCGGATCCGTTATGCGGACTTCTTGGTTTATGTGAAGGATTATCAAGAGTTGCAAGTACAGGCAGCTGAGCTTGCGCAGTTAGAGGATGTGAACCCGAAGGTATTGCGTTATTTGGGGTATTCTGCCTACGAAAACAAGCAATTCCAGGAAAGTAAGGAAGCATTGGATAAGCTGTTTACGCGCATGGAGGCCGAGCGTATCATCCCACGCGATTACCTACATTTGGGCCTGTCCGATATCAAATTGGCAACCCAAAGTAATCCGACTGATGAAGCATTATTCAATGAGGGTATTGCCCAGTTGGAGAAAGCGGTGGCAGCGGACTCATCCATCGCTGATGATCTGAACGATGTAGGTAAGGAAATTTTCGGCGATAAGAGATTTTTGGATGCCTCGAAGGTATTTGAAATCGCGGCATCTACCCCAGCATCGCGCAACTTTATCTACGATAATTTCTACCTTGGATATGCTGCCTACTATGCCGTAGCAACGAAGCCGGTAGCCCAGCGGGGGCAGGCAGAAACGGAGCTGCTGCATAAAGCGGACACGGCTTTCGGTGTGGTCATCGAGAAAGCACCTACCACGCAGGATGCGTACTTGTTCCGTGCAAACGTGAACAACCTATTGGATGATTCTGAAAATCCCCAAGGTCTTGCCGAGCCTTATTTCTTGAAATATATCGCCATGGTAAAGGAAAAGGGGGATGCTGAAATTCAGAAGAATAAAGCCAGATTGATTGATGCGTATAGCACAATCGCCGTGGTTAGCGTGAAGCGCGGCGAATACCAGAAGGGACGTGACCTAATCAGTGAGATCCTGAAACTCGATCCGGAGAATGCTTGGGCCAAGCAAACCCTGCAATTTTTGGAGCAGGAAACCGCTACGCCAGCCGCTGATTCTGCCGGTAGATAGCCCTAACGGTTAAATAATGAGTTTGATAAAGCGCTAGTTTCCGAATTAGCGCTTTATTTTTTAGTTTTGCCGTACATTAATACAGTATACAGACACGATGGAATCGGAATTATTGAGTACCCCCCAGGATTATTTGCCCATATTGATCCAACTGATCGTCGCGGCGGGATTTGGCGTGGGAACAATCATCATTACGCACCTCATTGGACCCAAGGTAAAGACCGAAAATAAGCTGGGCGCGTTCGAGTCAGGTATAGAGGTCATTGGAAATGCCCGTCAGCCGTTTTCGATAAAATACTTTATCGTGGCAATCCTATTCGTCATTTTTGATATCGAGGTCATTTTCATGTATCCTTGGGCAGTCAATTTCCGCGAATTCGGCTTATCCGGACTGATTGAAATGTTTGTGTTTATGGGGCTGTTGTTGCTTGGATTCATCTATATCATCAAGCGGAAAGCATTGGAATGGGACTGAATCACCAAACGTTAGAACGTTTCTAAATAATATAATTCACCCGATAAGCACCTAATATATTGTAATTTTGTGACTCGTCTATACTGTGATATAGATGAGTTTTTTTTGAGGTAAGACCGGAGTAAGCATGAGTGATATTAAATTGGCGCCTGCGCCACCAGGTGTAGAGGGGTCGGGTTTTTTTGCGACGACGCTGGACAAAGCCATTGGATTGGCGAGGGCCAATTCGTTGTGGCCGCTTCCGTTTGCGACGTCGTGCTGTGGTATCGAGTTTATGGCCACGATGGGTGCTACGTATGATTTGGCCCGATTCGGAGCGGAGCGGCCAAGTTTTTCGCCGCGGCAGGCCGACATGTTGCTGGTGATGGGTACCATCGCCAAGAAGATGGCGCCTGTGCTTAAACAAGTATATACACAGATGGCCGAACCCCGGTGGGTAATTGCCGTTGGCGCCTGTGCGTCGAGCGGCGGAATATTCGATACCTACTCGGTTTTGCAGGGTATTGACGAGGTAATCCCCGTCGACGTATACGTACCGGGATGCCCGCCCCGGCCGGAGGCCATTTTGGATGGCGTGATGCGGTTGCAGGAAATCGTGAAGAACGAATCGCTGAATAGGCGCAATTCGCCGGAATACAAGGCTTTACTCGACAAGTACGGAATATAGACCAATGGCTAAACTCAATAATAACACGGTATTGCAACGCCTTAAGGGTCGGTTTGCCGACGATGTGATTCGTAACGTAACGGAACCTTTCGGCTTGCTGACAATCGAAACCGATACGATGCAGATTTTGGATGTCCTTGAGTTTCTGAAAACCGACGCAGCATTGCAGTTTGGGTATTTGACGGATATTACGGCAGTGCATTACCCCGGCTTGGAAAATGAGTTTGCGGTGGTCTACCATGTGCACAGCTTGGTGAACAACGTGCGCATCCGCATCAAGGTATTCCTCAAAGGCGGATACCCTGCCATCCCCACGGCTACCGTGTTGTGGGATGGTGCCAACTGGATGGAACGCGAAACCTACGATTTTTTTGGGATACAGTTCGTGGGGCATCCCGATCTGAGGCGGATATTGAACGTGGACGATATGGAGGTATTCCCCATGCGGAAAGAGTATCCATTGGAAGACCCCAACAAGATAGATAAGAAAGACTATTTCTTCGGAAGATAAGATATGATGAGCGATTCGGTTTCCAAAATATCGGGCAATAAACCTGTTTTCAGCGACAACGACCCGCAAGACGAGTTGTTTACACTCAATCTCGGGCCTACGCACCCCGCAACACATGGGGTGTTCCAGAATGTCCTTCAAGTTGATGGAGAGCGTATTGTCACTGGTGTTTCCACCATCGGATATATCCACCGTGCATTTGAGAAAATAGCCGAACACCGGCCCTATTACCAGATCACACCGCTTACCGACCGCCTTAACTATTGCTCTTCGCCCATCAACAACATGGGCTGGCACATGACGGTGGAAAAGCTGCTCGATATCGAGATACCCAAGCGGGTCCAATACATGCGGGTAATCGTCATGGAATTGGCACGTATCACCGACCATATCATCTGTAATGGGATTCTGGGGGTGGATACCGGTGCATTCTCCGGTTTCCTCTATGTGTTGCAGGAACGGGAGTTTATTTACGAAATCTACGAAGAGATCTGCGGGGCACGGCTTACGACCAACATCGGCCGGATCGGTGGGTTCGAGCGGGACTTCAACGAGACGGCTTTCGCCAAGATTCGCGAATTCCTGAAACGCTTCCCACCTGTGCTGAAGGAGTTTGAAGAACTTTTTAACCGTAACCGGATTTTTATCGACCGCACGGCAGATGTGGCGGCGGTGGATGCCGAAACCGCATTGGGCTACAGTTGGAGCGGACCGATATTGCGGGCCACGGGTGTCGATTACGACGTTCGGGTAAACGAACCTTACTCATCGTATGAAGAGTTTGAGTTCGATATCCCCGTTGGGACCAAGGGGGATGTTTACGATCGCTTCATGGTACGGAACAATGAGATGTGGGAAAGCCTCAAAATTATCGAACAGGCGCTGGACAAGATCGAAAAGGAGCCAACGGGTATTTTCCACGCCGATGTACCCGAGTTTTACCTACCGCCCAAGGAACAGGTCTATAACAACATGGAAGCCTTGATCTACCATTTCAAGATCGTGATGGGCGAAATCGATGCGCCGAAGAACGAGGTTTACCACAGCGTGGAAGGGGCAAACGGTGAGTTGGGCTTTTACCTGATCAGCGATGGTGGCAGATCGCCTTATCGGCTGCACTTCCGTAGGCCATCATTCATCAATTACCAGATGTATGCCCCCATGAGCAGCGGGATGCTGCTCTCCGATGCCATCATCAACATGAGTAGCTTAAATGTTATAGCAGGAGAATTGGATGCTTAGTGTGAAACATAATGAACCCGTCGAGTTCACGGAAGAAATGCTGGGCAGGTTTGCCGAGATTGTAGCGCGCTATCCCGAAGGGCGGCAGAAGTCGGCGTTATTGCCGATCCTGCACGAGGTGCAGGCGGTATACGGTTGGCTGAGCGTCCCGGCAATGGACAGCGTGGCGGCTTACCTGGAGATCGAACCCATCGAGGTGTATGAAGTGGCCACCTTCTACACGATGTTTTTCTTGCGGCCGCAGGGCAAATTTGCGTTGGAGGTGTGCCGTACGGGACCATGTTGCCTGGTGGGGGCCGAACGCATCATGGCACACCTGGAGCAGCGGCTCGGTGTGAAGGAGGGCGAAGTGACTGCCGATGGACTATTCAGCTGGCGGGGTGTGGAGTGTTTGGCCGCGTGTGGTTACGGACCGGTTTTGCAAATCGGGCCGGAATATACCTTTCATGAAAACCTCACGGAAGAAAAGGTAGACGAACTGATAAAGGAACTTAAGAATAAAGCTGAAGGGCGAGAGCTGACGGCTGAAAGCTGATAATTATGGCTCGTAAGTTATTATTGACACATATCGACGTTCCAGGCATCCAAACGCTGGAAGTGTACCGCCAAAAGGGCGGATATCGGGCTGTTGAGAAAGCATTGAAGACGCTCACCCCCGATGAGGTGGTTGAAGAGGTGAAAACATCGGGCTTGCGGGGCCGGGGGGGGGCCGGTTTCCCGACGGGAATGAAATGGAGCTTCCTGGCTAAACCCGAAGGTGTACCCCGGTATTTGGTATGTAATGCCGATGAGTCTGAACCGGGTACGTTCAAAGACCGTTACCTAATGACGTATATCCCCCACGCGTTGATCGAGGGCATGATCGTGTCGAGTTATGCATTGGGTGCCCATACCTCATACATCTACGTGCGCGGCGAGATGATGCCGCAGATACGGATTCTCGAGAAAGCCATTGCTGAAGCGAAAAATGCGGGATTTCTCGGTAAAAATATCCTGGGCACCGGTTACGATTTAGAACTATATGTGCAGCCCGGCGGAGGTGCTTACATCTGCGGCGAAGAAACCGCACTGCTGGAATCGTTGGAGGGTAAACGGGGCAATCCGCGGATTAAGCCGCCTTTCCCTGCCGTATCGGGGCTTTACAACTGCCCTACGGTGGTAAACAACGTTGAATCCATCGCTGCCACGGTGCCGATCATCAACGACGGTGGCGAGGAATACGCCAAAATCGGCGTGGGGCGCAGCACCGGAACCAAGCTGATTTCTGCCGGCGGCAACTTGAATAAGCCGGGCGTTTACGAGATTGAGTTGGGGCTGCCTGTAGAAGAATTTATCTACTCCGATGAATACTGTGGTGGCATCGCCAACGGCAAGCGCCTGAAAGCGGTGGTGGCCGGCGGCTCATCGGTACCCATTCTGCCGGCCAACCTGATGGTGAAGACCGTGAGCGGTGAGTCGCGCCTGATGACCTACGAGTCGCTCGCCGATGGCGGCTTCCAAAGCGGTACCATGTTGGGGTCCGGTGGGTTTATCGCCTTTGATGAGGACCAGTGCATCGTGCGCAACACGTGGAATTTCACCCGGTTTTACCATCACGAAAGCTGCGGCCAATGTTCGCCATGCCGTGAAGGTACGGGATGGATGGAGAAAGTGTTGCACAATATCGAACATGGCCATGGCTCTTATAGCGACATCGACCTGTTGGTGAATGTTGCCAAGAACATCGAGGGCAATACGATATGTCCGCTCGGTGATGCCGCGGCATGGCCGGTAGGCAGTGCGATCCGCCATTTCAGGGACGAGTTTGAGTGGCACGTGGCAAACGGCCGGGAGGCGCAGACCCGCAACTACGGGCTAGCGCACTATGCCGACCCGTTGGAGCCGGTGGTCTGAAAGAAGAAGTTTGAATGACGAAATTAACAGGGCCGAAAGCCGATGGCTGATGGCTTAGAGCTGAGAAAAAATGGCTGAAGACGTTAAATTCAAGGTAAGTATTGATGGTATTCCGGTGGAGGTTTCTCCCGGAACAACGATATTGAACGCTGCCCGCGAGATTGGCGGTGACGTTGTCCCACCGGCCATGTGCTATTATTCCAAGTTGGAAGGCAGCGGAGGCAAATGCCGCACCTGTTTGGTAAAGGTGAGCAAGGGGTCGGAAAAAGACCCGCGCCCCATGCCGAAGTTGGTGGCGTCATGCCGCACGACGGTGATGGATGGAATGGAAGTGCAGAATATCACGTCGCCGGAAGTGCTGGAAGCACGCAAGGGCGTAGTGGAGATGCTGTTGATCAACCACCCGCTTGACTGCCCCATATGCGACCAGGCGGGCGAATGCCACCTGCAGGACCTCAGCTATGAACATGGCTTAGCAGACACCCGTTACGAATTTGAACGGCGTACGTTTGATAAGATCGATATCGGCGATAAGATACAGCTGCACATGACGCGTTGCATCCTGTGCTACCGCTGCGTGATGGTGGCAGACCAGCTTACACCGCAGAGGGTACATGGTATCCTCGGGCGTGGCGATGCTGCCGAAATCTCCACCTATATTGAAAAAGCGGTGGACAATGAGTTTTCCGGCAACATGATCGACGTATGCCCGGTGGGTGCACTAACGGACAAAACATTCCGCTTCAAAAACCGGGTGTGGTTTACCAAGCCGGTTGAGGCCCATCGCGATTGCCCCACGTGCAGCGGCAAGGTAACCCTATGGTATAAAGGGGAAGAGGTGCTGCGGGTTACGGCAAGGAAAGACACTTATGGCGAAGCCGAAGAATTTATCTGCAATACCTGCCGGTTTGACAAGAAGGCCACTTCAGATTGGGTGATCGATGGGCCTCGCGGAGTGAAACGGACATCCGTCATTTCCGCAAACCACTACGAGCAGTTAAACCCGCCGCCGGTGGTCAAAAAGAATCTGGCCTTGCAGGAGGCCAATAAGGAGCAGTTTGACCGCGTGGAACGATTGCTACCGTAGGTTGAGTTGATGTGAGCGGTTTGAAAATTGGAAGTACGATATATGGAATTGGCGTTTGTCATTGAGAAAGTAATATTAGTGAGCCTCATTTTTGTGATCACGTTGGTGATTGCGATGTATTCGACGTTGGCCGAACGTAAGGTGGCTGGTTTCATGCAAGACCGCTTCGGGCCGGATCGCGCGGGGCCTTTCGGTATCCTGCAACCGCTGTGTGATGGCGGCAAATTCTTCTTCAAGGAGGAAATCATCCCGGCCGGTGCACATAAATCGTTGTTTATCCTTGGGCCCACCATTGCCATCATTACCGCCTGCATTGGCAGTGCGGTCATTCCATGGGGGCAGGCGCTAACCATTGGCGAGCGGGTAATCGAACTGCAGGTAACCGACATCAACATCGGTGTGCTGTATATGTTTGGCGTCGTTGCACTTAGCGTGTACGGTATCATGCTGGGCGGCTGGGCCTCCAACAATAAGTTTTCATTGATGGGCGCGGTGCGCGCTGCGTCACAAAGCATCAGCTACGAGCTGGCCATGGGCCTTTCGCTGATTGCGCTGCTTATGGTTACCCAATCGCTTTCGCTGAAGGAGATTGTCGAGCAGCAATCGGGCTTTGTTAACTGGTACATTTGGGTGCAGCCATTGGGGTTCCTGATTTTCCTGATCTGTGCGTTTGCGGAGTGCAACCGTGTGCCGTTTGATCTGCCCGAATGCGAAACCGAGCTGATCGGTGGTTACAATGTGGAATATTCGTCGATGAAACTCGGGCTTTATATGTTTGCCGAGTATATCCACATGTTTGTCTCGTCGGCACTGATGGCTACGCTTTATTTCGGTGGGTACAATTTCCCCTTCATGTACGAGCTGGGCCTCTCCCAAAATTGGATTACGATTATTGGCGTAGTCGTGTTTTTTGCCAAGATATTCGCATTCATCTTTTTCTTTATGTGGATCCGGTGGACACTTCCCCGCTTCCGCTATGATCAGTTGATGAACTTGGGCTGGAAGGTGTTGATACCATTGGCCATAGCCAATATCGTGTTGACCGGGGTGATTACCATTATCAAAGACACATTTTTTTAACGAGATTTGGTTGGGGGAAACGATATGCAATCTTTAAGCAATAGAAAGAAAGTACTGGAGCAGAAGCCGATGAGTTTCTGGGAGCGTATTTACCTTCCGGCAATCTTCAAGGGCCTCGCCATTACGATCAAACATTTTTTCAAGCCGATTCCTACCGTACGGTATCCCGAGGAAGAACGGCCCTATTCGAAAAATTTCCGTGGGCAGCATTCGCTGAAGCGTGATGAGGAGGGCCGCGAGCGGTGTACCGCCTGTGGGCTGTGTGCGCTATCGTGCCCGGCCGAGGCCATCTCCATGATTTCCGCGGAGCGGCAAAAAGGGGAAGAACACCTCTATCGGGAAGAAAAGTATGCTGCCGTGTATGAGATCAATATGCTCCGTTGCATCTTCTGCGGCCTCTGCGAGGAAGCGTGTCCGAAGGAAGCCATTTACCTAGATGGTCCACACGTAGCGGCCGACTATCTCCGCAAGGATTTTATTTATGGCAAAGACAAATTGGTAGAGCCCCGGTTTGACTATAAAGAAAAACATGAACCCACAGCCTAGTTCGCTGATAACCTTTACGAAAGTAGCATGAGCGTTTTTTATTTTGTAGCCTTTTTGTCTATCTTTTTTGCGCTGATGACCATCTTCACCAAGAATCCGGTGCACAGCGTACTCTATCTTGTTATCACGTTTTTCACCTTTACAGTGCATTATATCCTCCTGAACGCACAGTTTCTCGCCGTAGTCAATTTCATTGTCTATATGGGCGCAATCATGGTCCTGTTCCTTTTCGTACTGATGCTGCTTAACCTCAATAAGGATACCGAGCCGCTTAAGTCCAACCTGGTGAAATTCATGGGTGTTATTGCGGGCATGTGTTTGTTGGTAACCTTGGCGGGAACATTCCGGTTATTGGAAGTGTCAGACCCGGTGGAGTTGAAAAACCCCGATATCGGATTGGTATCCAATTTGGGAAAAGTATTGTTCAGCGATTTCTTGCTGCCCTTTGAGATATCCTCGATTTTATTGTTGACCGCCATGGTGGGTGCGGTATTGTTGGCCAAGAACGATCCAAAAAAAGTGTAAATGGAAACCATCGTACAAAACATACAGGGTGTACCGCTCAATCATTATATCCTGTTTTGTAGTATTATTTTCGCTATCGGCGTTATGGGAGTGCTCATACGGCGCAACGTCATCATCATCATGATGTCTATCGAATTGATGCTTAATTCCGTAAACCTGCTGTTGGCGGCTTTTTCGGTGCACAGCGGTGATCCGGCGGGACAGGTATTCGTCTTTTTCATCATGGCATTGGCGGCGGCCGAAGTGGCGGTAGGTTTGGCCATCATCGTGATGGTATATCGAAATACACGCTCGGTAGATATCAATGCGCTGAATCGCCTTCGGGGTTGATTTGCCATCTGGTGATTTGAAGATTGAAGATTTGAACGATTAACAAACATGATAGATTTAATTTGGTTGATTCCACTGTTGCCACTGGTTGGCTTTCTGCTTAACGGAATTGGCAGGAATGTGTTGCCAAAACCGTTGGTTGGGCTACTGGGTAGCGGCGTGGTGCTGGCTTCGTTTCTGTTGAGTTGCGGCGTGTTCGCAGAAGTATACTCGGCCCGGCAAGCCGGTGAATCCGCAACGTTTGTCCAATCCGTTTTTGAATGGATTAACGCCGGTAGCCTAAACGTTTCACTGTCCTTCCTGGTAGACCCGCTAAGCGCTATCATGCTGCTCATCGTCACCGGCATTGGTTTTCTCATCCACGTCTATTCCATCGGTTACATGAAACACGATGCAGGGTTTGCCAAGTTTTTCGCATTCCTCAACCTATTTGTCTTCTTCATGTTGCTGTTGGTATTGGGGTCAAACTACGTGGTCATGTTCATCGGCTGGGAAGGCGTTGGCTTGTGTTCGTACCTGCTGATCGGCTTCTGGTTTAAGAACAAGGAATTTGCCAGTGCCGGCAAGAAGGCATTCGTGATGAACCGTATCGGCGACCTGAGTTTCCTCATTGCCGTATTCATGATATTCAACACTTTCGGTACGCTGGAGTTTGCAGGTGTATTTCCCCAAGCGGCCGGAATGGCCATGGGCGATACGACGTTGCTGTTGATTACGTTGCTGCTGTTTATAGCGGCTACCGGTAAATCCGCCCAGATACCGCTGTTTACCTGGTTGCCCGATGCGATGGCCGGTCCCACGCCCGTGTCGGCCTTGATCCATGCCGCCACGATGGTTACCGCCGGTATTTACATGATTGCACGGTCAAACATCCTGTTTACGCTCTCGCCGATCACCTTGCAGGTGGTCGCGGCTATCGGCATCTGCACGGCGTTGCTGGCAGCAGCCATCGCCATTACGCAGAATGACATCAAGAAAGTGTTGGCCTATTCCACCGTATCCCAATTGGGCTATATGTTTTTGGGGTTGGGCGTCGGTGCTTTCACGGGGGCCTTTTTCCACGTCATCACCCACGCTTTTTTCAAAGCGTTGTTGTTTTTGGGAGCTGGGTCTGTGATCCACGCCATGAGTGATGAACAGGACATGCGCAGCATGGGTGGTTTGAAAAAGCACTTACCCGTTACGTACGTGACCATGCTCGTTGCCACGATCGCCATCGCGGGTATACCGCCACTATCCGGCTTCTTCTCCAAAGACGAAATTCTTGCCCATGCATTTGCCGAAAATAAAGTGCTGTGGGTACTTGGGTTCATTGGGGCGTTGTTTACGGCATTTTACATGTTCCGGATGCTGTCCCTTACATTTTTCGGTAAATTCAGGGGTACGGCCGAGCAGGCCAGCCATTTGCACGAATCGCCCGCCACGATGACGGTACCGTTGATTATCCTGGCCGTGTTGTCGGCCATTGGTGGTTTGCTTAATGTGCCGTCGGCATTGGGTGGCGGGCATGCATTGGCCGACTTCCTTTCTCCGGTATTTGCAGATTCCACGGCTGTTACCGGAGCGTTCCATCTAGACCACAGTACCGAGTACGTCCTCATGGCCGTGTCGGCGGTGGCAGCAATCGTCATGGCGGTATTGGCCTACCGGCAATACGCGGTGAAGGGTGTCGTGCCCGGCGCGGACGATGCACCACGCGGATTGTTGGCCAGACTCTCCTACCATAAGTTTTATGTGGATGAGCTTTACGACGCCATCATTGTACGCCCTTTCAATGCGCTGTCGGTATTCTTCTACCGTATTGTTGACCGGGCAGGAATTGATGGGCTGGTGAATGGCTTGGGCAAGCGTGTTGGTGAGTCGAGTGGTGGAATCCGGCTTCTGCAGACCGGCAACGTGGGTTCGTATATCTTTATGATGGTCATCGCCGTCGTGGTGCTCTTGGCCTATGGTTTTTTTAACGGTTAATCGAGACGAAGTTATATCGCGTACATGGACAATCTATTTATACTACTGTTAATTCCGGTCCTTGGTGCTTTGGTGCTTGCGTTCGTACGGCAGGCGCGCACGGCCAAGCAATTGGCGCTGTTGGTATCGCTGCTTTCCTTGGCGCTCACAATCCCGTTCCTGGTCAATTTCGTGCCGGATGCCAGTATGCAATTCGAGCAGCGGTTTGCCTGGATACCCGCATTGGGCATCCATTTCTATATCGGTATCGATGGGATTAGCTTACCGCTTGTGCTGCTCACCAACGGACTCATTCCCTTGATTATCCTTTCGGCATTCAGCCACGACTACAAAGGCGGTTTCTACGCATTGGTGTTGTTTATGCAGGCTGGGCTCTTGCTGGTATTCACCGCCCTAGACGCCTTCGCATTTTACGTCGGATGGGAGGTTGCGCTGATTCCGATTTACTTTATCTGCGCCCTATGGGGCGGAGAGAACCGCATCCGTGTAAACCTCAAATTCTTTATCTATACGTTTTTCGGAAGCCTACTGATGCTCATCGCGATCATCTACCTGCACGTGCAGGTACCGTCGGGCGATTACGAACTCAGCTCGTTTTACCAGCTGGCACTCGATAGCGGTACGCAACGGTGGATTTTCTGGGCATTCTTCATTGCCTTCGCGATCAAGATGCCGATTTTCCCCTTCCACACCTGGCAGCCCGATACCTATACCGAGGCACCCACGGCGGGCACGATGTTGTTGGCGGCAATCATGCTCAAAATGGGTGTGTATGGCCTTATCCGGTGGCTCATCCCGATTGCACCGTTGGGTGTGGCAGCTTACGGGCAGCTGGCTTTGGTACTGTGTATCATCGGTGTCGTGTATGCATCCATCATCGCGTTTAAGCAAGGCGATGCGAAGCGGCTGATTGCTTACTCGTCCATTGCCCACGTAGGGCTCATCGGCGCGGGAGTTTTTGTTTGGAACGTACAGGGATTGCAGGGTGCCATCATCCAGATGATTAACCACGGTATCAGTGTATTGGGCTTGTTCTTTGTTGTAGATATCCTTGTACGCCGGCTAGGTACACGTGATTTGGCCGCCATGGGCGGTATTGCCAAATCGGCACCCGTACTGGCGATAATGTTCTTGACCATCGTGATGGGGGCAATCGGCCTACCGCTCACCAACGGGTTTATCGGCGAATTCCTGTTGTTGATGGGCATTTATCAGTATGGTGTCTGGTATGCCGTATTCGGTGGGCTCACCATCATCCTTGCTGCCGTATACTTGCTACGGATGTACCAAAAGGTGATGTTGGGTGAGGTGAATGCCCAAACAAGTAATTTTGCCGACTTAAAAGGCACCGAGTGGGTGGTGTTGGCTGTCGTGGTGGTGTTGGTGGTCGGTATCGGCGTGTATCCGAAGCCGTTACTGGATATCTCGGAGGCCGCCGTTACGGAGTTGATCGATAAGGTCAGTTTGGTTAAGTAAAACGAAGGAATGCATATCCCGGAAGTGAAGGGATTAAGATAATAAACGAAACATGAGTGCAATCATTACGCTGTCTTTGTTAGCCATATTGGTGCTGTATTTGGGATTGTTCAAAGCCCGGCAAGCATTGTTGCCGGTATCCCTGCTGGGCCTTGTTGCGGCCGTGGTGCTGTATGGCGTGCAATGGGGTACAACTGCTGAGCCGCTGTATAGCGGTATGGTATTGTTCGATCATTTTGCGGTAGCATTTTCAGTAATATGCGTGGTGCTGACCGCATTGGTATTGCTGCTATCCAACGATTATTTTGACAAATCGAGCCCGCATGTGGCCGAGTATTATGCGCTTATCCTGTTCTCGCTCACTGGTGCGGTTTTGGTGGCTTCCTTCCATAACCTGGCCATGCTGTTTATCGGCATCGAAATCATGTCGGTCGCGCTGTACATCCTTGCGGGTATCCGCAAGAAAGATTTCGCTTCCAACGAGGCCGCATTGAAATACTTCCTGATGGGGGCGTTCTCTACGGGGTTTCTACTCTTTGGCATTGCGCTGCTTTACGGTGCCAGCGGCTCGTTCGATTTGGCAGCCATTAAGGATTACGTGGTATCCAACCCCCAAGGGATATCGCCATTGTTTTATGCCGGCATCTTGTTGCTGATTGTGGGTTTGGCATTCAAGGTAGGTGCTGCGCCATTCCATTTCTGGACACCGGACGTGTATGATGGTGCACCGATACTGGTTACCATATTCATGGCAACGGTGGTCAAGACTGCTGCCTTTGCCGGGTTCTTGCGCTTGTTTTATTTCTGCTTTGTGCCGTTGCAGGATTTCTGGATGCCGGTATTGTTGGTGATGACTATTATTACGCTGTTTGTGGGCAATATTACGGCCATCGAGCAGCAGAGCGTAAAGCGGATGCTGGCTTATTCCAGTATTTCGCACGCCGGTTACCTCCTTTTCGCCATTGTGGCCATCGGCGCTACATCGGCCGACTCGGTGCTGTTTTATGCCACGGCCTATTCGCTATCGACCATCATTGCCTTCGGGGCACTCATCCTGGTTAAAAAGGCAACTGGAAGTGAGCATTTCGAAGCATTCAATGGCTTGGCCAAAAGGAACCCTTATTTGTCGCTGGTCATCGCCATCGCCATGCTGTCGTTGGCGGGGATACCACTTACCGCAGGCTTCGTGGGTAAGTTCATGATGTTCTCGGGCGTATTGGCTGATTACCAGGTACTGTTGGTCGTACTCGCGGTTATCAATGCGGCCATGGGGATTTTCTATTATTTCCGGGTTATCGTAGCCATGTATTTCAAACCGATAGACCGCGACGCGGTAACGGTCAGCGGGCCGTACCGGGCCGTATTTTTCCTGGCGGCGCTCATTACCCTATTGCTGGGTGTTTACCCGGCATGGCTCACCGGCCTGATATAACGTGTTCACGCAAAGTTCACGAAGGCGCTTCGCTTTAGCGCAAAAAGCGCAAAGATGCAACTTTGGCACGCTTTGCGTAAACTGACTTTGCGTTCTTTGCGTGAAAAAGGAAAAGTTGCCGTACACCCGCGAGCAAAACCACCGATGACGATTTCTATTACTTTGATTTATCTGGGAATCCGGGTATCGGTGGTACGCCTGTAGCGCCGCCTTCAGCCAACTTCTCCAGCAATACACTGATGCCGCGTGACAGCTGCGTATCGTTGCCTTGATACTCTTGGTAGGGGTCATTGACCACCTCGATATCTGGGTGTACACCCTCCCCTTCGATAATGAACGACGAGCCGTCGGCTGCGAAATGTGCAAACTCGGGTTTACGCATATCGCCGCCATCGATAAACGGTAGAGAGCCACTGATGCCCACTACGCCACCCCAGGTGCGTTGGCCAATGAGCGGCCCGATGCCATAGTGCTTGAACTGCCAGGGGAACAGGTCGCCATCGGATGCCGAATATTGGTCGATAAGGCATACCTTCGGGCCCACATGCGCATCGGGCTTGATGGAAGCCGTTTTGCTGTTGCGGCGCATGGTGCCCAGGCCCGGCTTGCGGAGCAGCCGCTCGATGATCATGGGCGATACGTTGCCACCGCCATTGCCCCGGTCGTCGATGATGAGTGCTTCCTTATCCAATTGCGGGTAGAAGTAGCGGGCAAACTGGTTGAGGCCCTCTGGCCCCATATCGGGGATATGGACGTACCCGATACGGCCATCGCTCGCCGCGGTGACTTTCGCAATATTCTGCTGCACCCATTCGTGGTAGTACAGTGCGGATTCATCGCTGATGGGCTTCACCAATACCTTACGCGCCCCATTGTCAGATGCGGTCCCATTGATCTCGACCTCCACCAGCCGGCCTGCCTTGGCGACGAGCGTTTGGTAGATGTTATCCACGTCTTTCATCGACGTGCCGTCGATCGCGATGATGTACTCACCCGCTTTGGCATTTACGCCCGACGCGCGCAGCGGCGAGACCAGCTCCTTGTTCCAGCTTTGGCCCGATAGGATGCTGTCGATGCGGTAGTAACCACTTTCATCGCGGCTTAAGGCGGCACCCAATAACCCCATTGGGATTCGGTCCACATCGGGCCGGTCGCCGCTATTCACGTAGGCGTGGCCGATATTCAGTTCGGCGATCAGCTCGCCGACGAGGTAAGTGAGGTCATCGCGGTGGTTTACGTAGGGTAGCAACGGCGCATATTTGTCGTGCATCGCCTTCCAGTCTACACCGTGCATATTGGGGTCGTAGAAGTAATCCCGCATTTGGCGCCAGCTTTCGTCATAGATTTGCTTCCATTCCGCTTTCAGGTCTACCGTCACTTTCAGTCCGCCCAGATCCACCTTGTTGGAAGGCGTTATTTTCGATTTGCCCAGGTTTTCGATGAAAAACCCATCGCCATTGCGGATCAGGATTTTTTTCCGGTCGGTGGTTACGCTGTAATTTCCGAAACTGCCGATATCGGTTTCCTTTTTTTCTTCGAGATTGAAAAACTTGAATCCACTGCTGCCGCTGGCCCGACTGGAATAGTACAGCCCGTCTTCGGTGGCAACGAGTCCGAAATAGGAGCCCGGTGCTACCGGAAGGCTTTCGATGCGGTCGGCCAGTCCCTCTTCATCCACCGTTACGGTAACATCATCGGATGCTGCCTTATCTTTCTTGTTGTCACCTTCCTTATCGCCATTCTCGCCATCGCCTTTTACCGTCACTTCGTCACTTTGTTCAGCAAACGGTGATTTGGCGGTGGCATTCAACCGCACGAAATACGGCCTGCTCATGTCGTTGTATACGTGGTTCCATTCGGTACTGCCATATGTAGGACTGAAATCGCGCTGCGATACGAAGTACAGCAATTTCCCATCGGGGCTAAACTCAGGTTGGCCGCTGTTATACCACGTGTCTGTTACCGGTATGGTCTTTTTGCTGTCGAGGTTGAAGAGGTTGATGACCGTAAATTCACGGGCCCTTCCCGGAAGCGTGTAAGCAATCCATTTGCTATCGGGCGCGAACGTATAGGAACCTACGGTGCCTTCGTCGGCCTGCGTAATCAAGGTGCTATTGCCCGACTGGACATCTACCGCGTACAAGTGCTGGCTGCGATCGCCGTACAGCAGGTACTTGCTATCCGGGCTCCATACAGGGTTGAATTTATACGCCCCGCCGCCCTTGGTGAGTTGCTTGGCGGGCGCGGTTCCGTCCTGTTGCTGGATGTATAATTCGTCCTCCCCTGTGCGGTCGGAGACGAAACTGACCCACCGCCCATCGGGGCTCCACCCCACGTTGCGGTCGTGCGCCCCGCTGCTTTGTGTCAGGTTGCGGGTTACCCCGGTTTTGGCTGGCACAGTGAAGACATCACCCCGCGCACCGAATACCACCCGCTTGCCGTCGGGCGAAAGGTCGGCACTGTACACAAATTTGGACGCATCGACCTGCTTGGAGCGGCCCGATGCAAAATCCTCTGCAATGGTGATGTGCAGCTGTTCCGTTTGACCCGTCAACAGGTTGTGGAGGTAGATGTAACCCCCATTTTCGAAGACGATGGCGTCGCCGCCCAATGCCGGGAATTTCACATCGTACTCGGTAAAGCTCGTCACCTTTTCGGTCTGTTTGGTTTGGGTGTCGTAGACAAATAGGTTGGCAATACGGTCGCGGTCGCTCACGAAATAGATTTTGTCGTTATAGTACATGGGGAAGACATCCTGCGCCGGGTTATTGGTCAGGTTTTCCGTGGCGCCGGTGGAGGGGTCGGTCAGCCAGATGTCATCGGCCATTCCTCCACGGTAATATTTCCACGTCCGAAATTCGCGGAATACGCGGTTCATTGCCAGCTTGGTGCCGTCCGCATTGTAGGACGCCCAAGAAGCAACCGAAAAGGGGAGCTCCCGGCTCAGGTCACCGCTCAGGGGGGCAAGATAGAGTTTGCCCTTGAATGCATTGAACGAGGTGCCGCGGCCCCGATAGATCACATGTTGGTCGTCGGGAGTCCATCCCATAACGATGTTGTTTGGCCCCATCCGGTCGGCCACGTCGTCCCGGCCGAGTGTGGCGGTGTAGGTGATGCGTTTGGGCTCGCCACCCGTTGCGGGGATAACAAAGACCTCCGTATTGCCGTCGTATTGACCGGTAAAGGCGATGTGTTTTCCGTCATGGCTGAAACGGGCGAATAACTCATATCCCGGGTGGCTGGTGATGCGACGGGCCATACCCCCCTCGGTTGGGGCCACGTAAAGGTCGCCGGCATACGTAAACACCACCCGGTTGCCATGTACGGCCGGAAAGCGCAGCAAGCGTGCTTTTTCTTGCGCGGTGGTGACCAAAATACTACACAGTACAGCGATGAGTGAACAGATTTTCTTCATGAGATGCAATTAACGTTTTAAATGACTAAAAGGTACAGGCACCTAAGTTAAGGAAATCATTTCCAAATCAGGGCGTGGAGCATGGGCTGGGCATAAAAAAACCGTCCCGACAAAGTCGGGACGGCCGCCCCAATGGGGTTAGGGGCTATCAACCTAAACCTATCCGAGTAATAGCGAAAACGGTGCCAAAAATTCTTGGAGTCCGTAATCTTTTGCGTTTTTCTGAAATTTCTTGCCGATTATTGCAATATCCTGCTCCACCTTGCTATGGACTATAGTTGGTTACGGGTGATCTTGCCCTTAATAATATACAGTTGGGTAATAGAGGCCCTATCGATAACGGTATCTCCGCTATAAGCCGGATTACTTGCACGGAGGACAATCTTGCCTGCATCTTTATGTTGATAAAGCAGCTTTACGGTAATCATATTGTTGGCCAGTTCGTCGGTTACCACAAGATAAGCCTCGCCCCATAAGATGATGTCGCGGTTGGTAATCGCTTTGACAGCGATGATTTCGCCGTTGACAAAGCGGGGGTACATACTGTCGCCATAGACAGGCAGATAAGCCGTACAATCATTGAATGGTTGGTAGTCTACATAATATTCGGGGGTACTTTCACTGAAAATATCAGGTAGCCCCGCTTGCAACTGGGTAAGTTTGACATCAAAAAAGGGCACGCGCTCCTCATCTTCTACAGGTCGCGGTTGGAAAGTCGCTTTATGATATGGCCGCACCTTCAGGACTTTTTCACCCTTGCCGGTACGGAGAAACGCCGGATTGATGTTGTAGTATTCGATAATGTCTTTTGCTAGCCGTTTGCCTAAGTTGCGTTTGTTGTTTTCGATGGAAGACCCGTTGTTGAAAGCTTTCATCAATGGGGTGTAAAACTCCTCTACCGTCATTCCCAATGCGTTTCGGATCTCCTTGAGACGGGGGCCAATTTTTTCCGACTGTAAATCAATGGATTCTATGGTATTTTTCATTTAATTTCAATTTGATAATTAAAAATTATCTAAAGATAGTATCTTTGTGATGTAAGCACACCAAGCTACAAACTTAAGGAACTTGATAAGGTATGCAAATTAAAAAATGAAGGGGGCTGCCCCTTCGGCAATCAAATGACAATGATGGAAACAGACGAACCATTTGAAACCTCAACGCCCACTTACGCGGGTAAAGAAATCGATTACCATGGATATTGACCTCAATGACCTCACTGTTGCGCAGCAGGATACGCTGCGCCAATTGGCCAAGGAACTCACCGCTCGCTTGGCCACCAAGTTTATTTTTTGTTTTGCGCTACAGCAATACGATGCCCAGCGCACACACTGTTTCGCCTCGAAAGCCAGGAAGCAATGGTTTAGTGCCAATATCTTACTGGTTTATAACGACAGCGAGCAACGGTGTCTACACCATATTCAACACCTGGCGAATAGTGTAGCGATGGATGGTCAATATGCGGCGGCAGTCATGGCTTACAGTGACGCGATGGAGCGCCTAGCCAATAGGGATGCGTTTGTCTGTAAGGTGTTTCAGCATGGTGCGCTGCTCCATAGCCAAGCGAATATGCTACCACAGCGCAACGTGTTCATATGCCACGAAACCCTGCTACTGCAGACCAGGGAGGGGTGGCGGCGTTGGTTCAACAATAGTTGCCAGTTTATGGACTGTGCTAGTTATTGTCTGATGGAGCACAACTTCAATATGGGGGTATTCATGCTACACCAAACCGTGGAGCAAGCGTGTAAGGCGATGCTCAAGGTGATGTTATACATGCGGCCCAACACTCACAACCTGGCGTGGATGCTCAAGCTGTGCAGTACGTTGGCGCCCGAAATAGCCACGGTATTTCCGCGGGATAATCCCGAAAATAAGACTCTTTTCAATTTGCTCAAAAGCAGCTACATGGATAGCCGGTATGCTATGGGGTTTGCCATAAAGGAGGAAGAGGCATGGACTCTTTATTACCGCGTTTCCACTTTGTTGCGGATTGCCGGCGAGTTGTGCAATAAGCGGATAGCGGAACTGGAGGGGTTAGTGAGATAGAAGAAGCGGGTTACTATCCTGACGCACTTGCGTTAATTGAGCACACAGAACTTAGCCATTTCGAAATCCGATGTTACGTTGATCGGATCAGAAGATCGCCATATATAGGGAATACAATGACGTGGCGATAATCAGAATACCGACTGCCAAGAAAAGCGCTTTTTTTGTTACCTTTTTTGTGATGAGGGCACCCAAGGGCGCTGCCAATGCACCCCCCAAGATAAGGCCGAGAATAATCTGCCAGCTATGGATACCGGTAAAGTAAATCAACACACCGGCGGTGAAATACGTAACAAAAAACTCTGCGGTATTTACGGTGCCAATGATTGTACTTGGAGTGTTGCCCTTCCGGATAAGGTTGGAAGTAACAATGGGCCCCCACCCGCCACCGCCAATAGCATCCAGAAACCCCCCAAAAGCGGCCAGCAAAGACGCCCCTTTCGTGTTTTCTGTCGTCTTGAAATTTTTCTTGAATGCCTTAAGCAGGATGAGAACTCCCAAAATGAGCAGGTAGGCATTGATATAAGGCTTGATGCTATCGCCATCGATGACCGACCCGAGCAGGAATGCTCCCAACGACGCAAAAATGACTCCCGGTATGACCAGCTTGAAAAACAAGGACTTATTGAAGTTGCCAAACCGGATATGTGAGAGTCCGGAAACACCGGTGGTAAATATTTCGGCCGTGTGCACGGCCGCAGATGCCAGCCGTGGCGACAATCCGTAGCTAAGCAGTACGGCGCTTGAAGTGGCGCCATAGGCCATACCTAACGCACCGTCTACCATCTGGGCTACAAACCCCGCCAGCATAAACCAAAAAAACGTTTCATCGAAAAGAAGGTCCCGCGTACTTGCATAGGGAAGATACTTAATTACGACGATGGCTACCAATGCCAATTTCATCAACACGATCCCAATGGAGATATGCCGGGTTGTGATTCGCTTCATTCGCTGAATCGAGTAGGCCTGAACCCTGGCTAATGGACTCATATACTTGTGTTTATAGATATATTCATACGATGCTTTAATGACTATCCATGTAGCTTCCTGCCCACGGGCCATCCCAATACCCCGGCAAATATAAAAATACAGCACAAATTCTACCTAATAAGTAGATTATTATTTTTGAAAATTTTATCGTGGAATAGCTCCCCGCAATCCAAAATACATACGCTCCGGCCACTACATAGAATGCATCGGAGTTTCGAAACGCTGCGTTTGGGAATATGCCATTAAATTCCTTTCCTTTGTGCGGAACGTGACGGGTGGTGGCACGTTAGCAATAAATCCGAAATTAAAATAGAATCCTACATATAGATTCTGAAACCGCCATGGTTTTCGAAAACCATACATGGAAATGATCAAACCATGATAGCTTCATCGCCATTGAAGAAAAATTTAAACAGATGAAAAAACGCTTCTCGGTACATTTACAATTTTATTTGCTAGTCTAGTAATGAGCGTAACCTTGGCGGAAGAGGGTGATGACAAAATGGTGATTAAGCCAGCGCACACCAAGGTTTGGATTGCATTTCCGCTCAATGAGGTCAGGCTTTTGCCTGGAAGCCCTTTTTACCAGGCCGTGCAGATCCCTGAGGTTTTCCCGGTTATCGCTTCTACTGAAGAATGAATTACGGGTTAAAATTCGTTTCTTTGCCACTTATACCATGTAATTATCCGTCTTAAATCATAAACCATGGAAATAATTAAAACAGCATTTTTATACGTCCTCATTTTGCTCACCGTTGCGGGCTGTACCGGTAACAATACCACAAACGAGCAGGTCGAAACGATTGCCATCGTTAACCCAGTATTGCCGGGCGACCATCCGGATCCGACAGTTATCAAGATTGGCGATACCTATTGGGCATCGGCCACTTCCAATGAATGGGCACCATTGTTTCCCATCTACAAATCGACAGACCTCGTCAACTGGAAGCAGGTGTCATATGCATTTGCCGACCTACCCCAATGGGCACGCAACAATTTCTGGGCGCCTGAATTGGCCTATGACGAGGAGCAAAACAAGGTATACTTGTATTATACGGCCCGCGATAAGTCGACTGGGCGTCTCGCCGTCGCCGTCGCCAGTGCGCCATCGCCCGAAGGTCCCTACACCGACCACGGTCCGCTGGTGAGCCAGGAGCTGGGCTCTATTGACGCATATGAGGTGAGAGATGGCGACAAGATATACTTGCTTTGGAAAGAGGATGGCAACAGCAAAGGCCAGCCTACCCCTATGTGGGCACAGGAAATCAATCCTGAGCGTACTGCAATGGTGGGCGAGATGCACGAGCTCTTTACGAACGATGCTGAATGGGAAGGCCGTTTGGTGGAAGGCATCAGCGTATTCAAGCACAACGACTATTACTACGCCACGTACTCGGCGGGCGCTTGCTGCGAGGTAACCTGCAACTACAAAACGGGAGTAGCCCGGGCCAAGCAGTTGCTGGGGCCGTGGGAAAAATACGACCAAAACCCCGTGCTGGTAGACAATGATGATTGGAAGTGTGCCGGCCATGGCACGGTGGTGCAGCACGGCAGTGATTTCTACTACCTATACCATGCTTATAACCAAGCGGGCAGCGTATATGTAGGACGCGAAGGGGTGCTGGAAAAAATCAACTGGACGGCCGACGGTTGGCCTTCCTTCGCTAACGATGCGGCCTATGACCGCGATGCGAGCGCTTCTGACTATAGTGACGATTTTGCGTCTGTGGCACCCGTGTGGCGGTGGCGTGTGAACCAACCCGTTGGTTATACCGTGGGCGAGAAGGGACTGTTGCTCACCACATCCCAAGCCAACGACGGCATCGGGTCACTGCTGGTACAGCCCATCACGTCTATCAACTATGAGGTGACTGCCCGCGTAACTATGGGTTCTACCAATAGCCAGTCGGGTGCCTCCATTACCATGGTGGGTGGCGCCAACAACCATTTTGGTGCGCCCATTGCCGCTATCGGCATCGGGGTTTTCGGAAACCAGGTGAAGGTTTGGCGGATTGCGAAAGATGATGTGCAGGAACTTCAAATACTTGATGTTCCAGCGATTCAAGATGAAGTAACCTTGAAAATGGCCGTGTCTGATGGCCACATCGTCGACTTTTCATGGCAAGATGGTGGTGCATGGAAAACCGTACTGGAAGGATATGACGCCGCATCGTTAGTGCCATGGGGTATGGGCTTCCGCGTAGGACTAGCCGGTCGAGGTGAGGGTGCTCAGGTCCGGATCAGCCAACTCGATATCAAAAACAATTAAGGTAGCCTGTCTTTTCAAAAGTTAGCACGGACAGTGCGAAACGACCCTGCAGAGATGTACCAACCTGCGACAGCCCGTTGGGGAGCCTAGGCATGTGTCGATACGGCACAAAGTATGGTCTAAGCTGCAAAGTGGCAGTTCGGAACGGGCTAGAAACGCAATAAACAGTGTTATTATGCGGTTTTGTAAAAAAAACATGCATAAACATGCGTTATTTTAAAATCTATTCCATATTATTGTAAGCAAATTCATAGCATCCGTGTAAAAACGTGCGATGAAAACCAATTGAACCCCCAATTTAATTGAGACGGAACTTAATTATTATTGTGTAACTTAACTTACGTTATTGTGAAAAAGCAACGACTAATGTGTACACTGGAAGGTTTTTTGATGTGTTTGTGTTGCGTTTCAACGCTCTTTGCACAGACCCGGACAATTACCGGCACAGTGTATGACCAAGCGAACGAGCGCCTGTCTGGCGTGACGGTGCGGGTGGCTGAGACAACTGCCCAAACCTCTACCGACGGCAACGGCAACTTTACCATCAGCGCACCGGAAGCGGGTTCTCTCGTTTTTACGGCCGTGGGATTTGAAGCGCAAACGGTGCCGATAGGCACACGGACTACGGTGACCATCACCATGGTAAGCAGTGTACGCAATCTGGGGGAAGTAGAGGTAACCGCCGAATTTGGTATGAAGCGTACGGGCCGGGCCATCGGCTCTTCGGTGCAGCACATCGATGGCAGCACGATCAGCGAATCGGGGCGCGATGCCTTTATCACCGCCCTGGCGGGCCGCGTGCCGGGATTGAATGTAACTTCTACAAGTGGGGCACCGGGCGCTTCCACCACCGTGGTACTGCGCAACATCACCTCCATCTCAGGCAACAACCAGCCTCTTTATGTGGTAGACGGTGTGCCGATGAACAACAGTACGTTTGACCCAATCAATATGGCGGGTGCAGGCGGCGATTCGTATTCAGTACGTAACCTCGATTTCTCGTCACGCGGCAATGACTTCAACCCCGAAGACATCGAGTCGATCACGGTGCTGAAAGGCGCAGCGGCCGCAGCGCTGTACGGTTCAGACGCATCTAACGGAGCTATCATTATCACTACAAAAAAGGGTACGGCGGGTAAAGGAAGGATAACTTACAGCAATTCCTTCAAATTCGACAAGGCCTACGGCTATCCGGAGATGCAGGATAAATATGCCAACGGCTACTATGGCACCACCAATTATTACTACCAAGGTAAGTATGGTGGGCTTTATCCCGAAGGCGTGCCCATCTACGACAACATCGCCGCTGTGCTACAAACGGGCTATACCAATAAACACAACGTGTCTGTGGATGCGGGCAACGACCGGGCAACCATGCGGGCCGGCTTCTCCTACCTGGGGCAGGAGGGGGTGATTAAGACTACAGATTATGATCGGACCAACCTGAGCTTGGCCGGACAGGCCGCCATAACCGACTGGCTGAAATTCGAAGGCAGTATGCAGTATACGCGTACAGGCAACAAAAAAGTGCTACGCGGCACGGATGGCCCTCTGCACCGAGCCATGCTGTGGCCTATGGTGGATAACATGCTCAACTACCTCGATGCCGACGGCAGCCATATGCGCGTAGCCGATTATTACCTTGATACCGACCTGCTGAATCCGCTCTTTATGCTGAATAAGAACAAGTACTTCGACAAGTCGGATCGCTTCCTCACCAACGTGGCGCTCAATTTGACACCCGTGAAGAACACCTTTGTTAGAGGGCAGATTGGCTGGGACGTAGGAATGCAGACATTCGAAACCTCGGCACATCCCTACTACGCTGCCAACAACGATGGTGTAGGCCAGTATAATTTGATACAAGCCAACTTCTCTGACCCCACTATCAATATCTTGGCCGGCTATAACAACAACTTTTTCGAAGACAAGTTCTCCTTTTCCGGCCAGGTAGGCTACCACCAGTTGGAAAATGCCGTAACCCGGCAAGCGACCTACGGTACCCGTTTCGTCGTGCCCGACTTCCAATCGATCAACAATACGGACCCGGCCACGCAGACTTCCACCCAGCGCAATACAAAACGGCGTATACAGGCGTTTTCGGGACAGTTTGAATTCGGCTACAACAACCTGGCATTCATTACGCTGCGGGCTCGGAACGACTGGTCGTCTACGTTGCCGAAGGACAACAACCGATATTTCTACCCCTCCATCGAGGGATCGCTCATCGTGTCCGACTTACCCTTCATGAAATCCATCCAGGCCATTAATTACTTGAAACTACGGGGCTCGCTGGCGCAGGTGGGTAAGGATGCCGGTCCGCTGGAAATCGACCCCCAGTTGGAGGCTACCGAATTGACGGGCGGGGGGTTCAAATATGGTTTTACCGGACCAAACCCCAACCTGCGGCCCGAGATGACCACGGCACATGAAGCCGGTATCGACCTGCAACTATTCAACAGCCGGCTGAATGCTAGCTTCACCTATTTCGGCACCCGAAACGAAGACCAGATCGTGAAGGGCTTCCGCCTCAGCTATGCCACGGGCTTTGTGCTGAACACGATGAACGTCGGGTCGTTCAAGACCTGGGGCTGGGAGGCCCATATCGACGGCGACCTCGTACGCAACCCCAATGGGTTGACTTGGAACGTAGGCTTCAATGCCTCGCATGGCGATTCGGAGGTGCTATACCTGCCGGAAAACGTAACGGAATACTATAACCCCTACACTTGGAACTCGGGCAATATCCGGAATGGCATCATGGTGGGCCAACCGATCACCACACTTACGGGCCGCGCTTATGAACGGAACGATGCTGGCGACATCCTGATCAGCCCATCCACCGGTTTGCCGCTGGTGAGCCCCGTATGGTCAGTGGTGGGTGACCGGGAACCGGACCTCCGCTTCGGCATCACTACCAGCTTACGATACAAAGATCTCCGCCTATCGGCCCTGTTTGCCGGCCGCGTGGGGGCAACCGTAGTAAACGGCACCAAGCGCGCCATGATGAATAGCGGCACCAGTTGGGAGTCGGTAACACTGCGTGAGAGTGGGCCGCACATCTTTGAAGGGGTACTGCGCGACGGTAACGAAAACTCAGCAAACCCCACGCGAAATAATATCGTAACCGACTACCGCGTATATGGTACCACCGTGTATATAGGAAACGATGAAGACTGGCTCGAATCGGGCGTGAACTACCTGCGGCTGCAGGAGTTGCGCCTCTCCTACCGCATACCGGCATCGCTGTTGAGCCGTGCTCGCATTGTAAATGGGCTAGACGTTTTTGTAGTAGGGAACGACCTGCTAACCTGGACCAACTACTCGGGCATCGACGCGGTGGGCAACACGGTGTCTGCCGCTGCGGGCGGCACGGGCGGCGAAGGGTACGACGTGTGGTCGATGCCCAACCCGCGCGGGATTACATTTGGGGTCAGTTTGGTGTTGAATTAAAAAAATGATGACAATGAAAAAGCTATTCATATATGTGTTTCCGCTATTTCTCCTGTTGGGCAGTTGCGAGAAATACCTGGACGTGAACCATAATGTTGATGCCCCCGCAGAAGTGGATGGATTCCTTTACTTGGCCAACATCACCCAGCAGTACCAAGGCATCTATTGGGATATCCGAGCCTTGGGCCCGATGACCCAGATGATGGGGACAACTAGCTATACCTCTTTCGCCAACCATTATTACAGCCTGGGCAGCGACGCCGGCGGTGAGATCTGGCGGGTGGTGTACTGGAACCAGGGGATGAACCTCGAAAACCTCATCAACCAATCGATGGAAGAGGAGCATTGGACCCTGGCTGGCGTCGGCCTGGCCATGAAAGCGTTTAGCTGGGACATGCTCACCAAAGTGCATGGCGAAGTGCCGATGACCGACGCGTTCGTACCGGGGCTGCTCTCGCACGATTACGACTACCAGGATGCGGTTTACGAGCAAGTGCGGGCATGGGCCTACGAGGCCATCGAACTGTTGGAGCGCCAAGACGATAACAACTACGGCTCCAACATTAGCGACAACGACTTCATCTATCAGGGAGACAAATCGAAATGGATTAAATTCGCTTATGCGGTGATCGTGCGTAACCTGGCGTCGCTCACCAACAAAACAAATTTTACGTCGGACTATGCGCAGGAGCTAATCGATGCGGCCGGCAAATCTTTCCAAAATGCGGCCGATGATGCCACCGTTTCCATCGTGGGCGGCTCGCAATCGGCCCCATACAGCGGATATAACAACTTCTGGGGCACCTCGCGCAACAACTTTAACTGGGACTATTTCCAGCATGAGTATGCCGTGCAAGTGATGACCGGTACGGTGCCGGAATATGACCAGGCCACGGGCGACAAAATCCGCCTGCCGGACAACGACTACCATCCCTACCGGTTGGCCGACAAACAGATCATCACTGATACGCTGATGGACCAACCGGGGCATTTCGACCCAAGGGTAACGGTGAAGTTATCAACGACAAGCAATCCAACATACCTCAACCTGGATGATGCTGATAGTATAAAAGCATACGAATACTACGGTGGTAGCTTTACCGGACGCTCGGGGCCCATCGGTACCGCACCAAACTTCTACGGACGGGAAGCCACCTCGACATGGCAGGGCAACGAACACGATGGAATCGGCCGCTGGCTGTACCGCGATGACGCTCCGTACATCCTCACCACCTATGCCGAAATCCAGTTCTGCCTGGCGGAAGCTTACTGGAAACTGGGGCAGCAGGCACAAGCCTTCGAAGCCTTCAAAAATGGGGTGCGTGGCGATATGGAAACGGCCGCTCGCTATATCGACACCGGCCGGGAAGGCAGCCCCACAGGCGGCGACAAAATCGAGAAAGGCATCTTTACCGCTCTGGGCGAAGAATACCTCAACGGCCCCTATGTTGGTGGTTTGAATATGGCCGACTTCTCCCTTTCGCATATCATGATGCAGAAATGGGTGGCCCTGTACCCTTGGGGGGCGCCCGAAGCGTGGGTGGATATGCGCAAATACCATTACGATGTCGAATATACGGGCGACTACCCGAGCAATGGCAATGGCTGGATACAGGCGTTGCTGGAACAGAAATGGGATAGCGACCCCACGAAGGTATACAAGGGCTTGTTTATGGCGCCGGCACAGGTGCAGGGTCGTAAAAGTGCCTACGCCATCCAGAACGAGGGCTCGCCAAGCTACCGACTCCGACCACGCTACAACTCGGAGTATATGTGGAACCTCGAATCACTCGAATCATTGAAGCCGATATCGGGCACCGCTGATAACTACCAGACCTCGATACCGTGGTTTGCGTATCCGGGCGACATACCCACGAACTAAGTTTTGAAATAGTAACTAGTAAAGCTATGAACCGATTGAATAAAATAATAGTAGCCATCGTTGCCACGATCTTGTTCGCGGGTTGCGATAAAAACGTAGTGGAATACGACACCACCCCGATCGACGATGCGACCACGGCACAGTTCCAGTTGCACTATATGGTGCCTACCACAACCGGAACGGCAAACGATATCAACAAAGTCGAATTGAATGGACAGTTGCTGACCAATGAAACCACCCCCCTTTCAACGTACAACGCCGTACCTAGCGGCGCGGTGGGCCGGTTTTTCGCCGCCGAGGCGGGAACGGTGAACCTGAAACTGTACCGCGGCGCAGTGAATGACCTGACACTCGTGTACGACCGCGACTTTGAGCTGCCCGGTGGTAAGCACAACGTGATTGTGCATGACTTTGATGAGCCGCCTATCATCATCGACAACGATGCTCCTTACCCCACCATTACCACCGAGCATTCGGGTACCACAGCATGGGTGAAGTTCTATAATCTGCTGTACGAAAAGCCTGGAGAGCCCACCCCGCTGAGATTACAGTACCAGTTCCAATATGTTACCGACAATAACACGGGCACAAAGAGCGAATGGCAGAACTTGGGGAGCCCGGTTGCCTTTGGCGAAGCTACAGGTTGGGAACCGATTGTAGTAAACAAAACGGTAGAGATTTCGTCGGGCTACGCCAGAGTAGATTACCGCATCCGCCTCATCGGGGCCGATGGCAGCGATGAGGGTAGCCTGCAATTGTTCAATACGGCAAGCGGCGAGATGCGCGACTTCTCGGATTGGTGGACAGGCTATGTAGGTCGTGTGTACCACCACTTCCTCGCAGGAAACCGCACCGAAGCACCCGTGGCTAGCATCAGGCAGTTTACGGCAAAATAAACTCGTTCAACTCCGTTCGCATAGCGGGAAGCCGCACGGTATAAACCGGTACACCAAAAAATAAGTGTACCGGTTTTTGTATGGCAAAATTTCATAAGTTTGCAATAAACCATTTGATAGTCCGGTGATGAAGCACTATTCGTTGTTGATTGTATTGCTTGCCATGACAGCTTGCCGCCCTCCGAAAGGAGAAGAAACCAATCCATTACCCAATATCGTCATTATCTATATGGACGATCTGGGCTATGGCGACGTCGGTGCGTACGGCGCTACGGCGCTGAAAACACCCAATATGGATAGGCTGGCCGCCTCGGGGTTGCGTTTCACAAACGGCTATGCCTCGTCGGCCACCTGCACACCCAGCCGTTTTGCCTTGCTCACAGGGATGTATCCCTGGCGTAATAAGTCGGCGAAAATTCTCCCCGGAACGGCTCCACTAGTGATCGATACGGAGCAGCAGACCATACCCAAGATGCTTAAGCAGGCGGGCTACCATACGGGTGCAGTTGGCAAATGGCACTTGGGGCTGGGAACGGGCGTGATAGACTGGAACCAGCACATCGCCCCTGGGCCCAATGAGGTAGGCTTCGATTATGCCTTCATCATGGCGGCTACGCAAGACCGCGTGCCCACGGTATTCATCGAGAATGGCCTCGTGGTGGGTGCGGACCCCGTCGACCCCATTGAAGTGGACTATGCCCACAACTTTGCGGGAGAACCCACCGGACTGGACAACCCCGAGCTACTGCGGATGCGGTGGCACCATGGCCACAACAACAGCATTGTAAACGGCATCCCGCGCATCGGGTTTATGAAGGGTGGTGAGAAAGCCAAATGGATAGACGAAAACATGGCCGACACCTTCCTTACGCAGGCCCAGCGGTACATCCGTGAGCATAGGGACGAGCCTTTCTTCCTTTACTATGCGATGCACCAACCGCACGTGCCGCGAACACCGCATCCGCGCTTCGTGGGTGCTTCTGGTTTGGGGCCGCGAGGCGATGTGATCGTGGAAGCAGACTGGTGCATTGGGGAGTTGATGAATACCTTGCAAGAACAGGAACTGCTGGAAAATACGCTGGTGATTTTCACGAGCGACAACGGCCCGGTAGTAAACGACGGCTACTACGATGAGGCGGTGGAACTACTGGGTGGTCACAAGCCAGGGGGACCGCTGCGGGGTGGCAAGTACAGCCTCTTCGAGGCGGGGCCGAGGGTACCCTTTATCGTACAGTGGAAAGGACACGTGGAGCCGGGTGTGTCAGACGCGCTGGTGTGCCAGCTAGACCTATTGGCTTCGCTGGCTAACTTAACCAAGCAAGAAATAGATAGCAGCGATAGCCAAGAGCTGCTCGCTACCCTGCTGGGCGACGATACTGCTGGGCGTGACGAATTGATCATCGAGGCCAGCTCGCGTACGGCTTTGCGCACGGGCGATTGGGTAATGATACCACCTTACAGCGGCCCGAAACGCAATGAGCAGGTGAACATCGAACTGGGCAACGACACCACCTACCAGCTGTACAACCTGAAAGATGATATTGGCCAGCAGCAGAACCTTGCCTCGACCGAGCCGGAGAAATTACAAGAAATGATAAACCGGTACCACGAACTGCAGGGCGAAATCGCCGAGCCTGAACCGTTGGAACTGAAGTAGCGTTACGGGAGGAGTTACTGTTCAAACAATACAAGCCCTTCACTGGAGGGTTGGTTGCTGAGCGTGAAGTTCACTTGGCGGTGGATGAGGCTTTCGACCTTGGGGGCCAGCTGTTCGAGGTAAGCGGCATTGAGCCGTGGTCCTACGATGGTGACCTCAATGGTGCCCGTATCACGCCCCTCGGCGTAGTCGCCCGTAAGAATTACCTGGTCCACTTCGCCCATACGCTGTAACACCGTCTCCACAATGCGGTCTAACCCCAAGTACTTATGCACGATATCTTGCAAAGAACCAAACAACGGGTGCTGGGTGTTCGCCCGGTACGATACGCGGTTGCGCTGGGCCTCCTTTTGGAGGTATCCGGCATCTGACAGGTTATTGAGTTCCCGCCGGATGGCGTTGGTAGATTCGTTGAACTCATCGGCCAGTCCACGCATGTGACCCCGATTGGCGGCATTGATGAAGAACTTCACCAGTAGTCGCAGGCGGGTTTTTGAAGTAATGAGCGAATCGAGCATGCTGTTTTTTACCGAGCAACAAAAGTACTCTTTTTTTTGTAAAGTTGCTTTGCAGGCTTTTCAGTAGCAACAAGGCAGGTTGTTATATTTGTCTGGATTGGATGGCGTTTTACAATCTGGACAGAATCCATCTCAACCGATCAACAGATGGAGTTTATGCTTTTGCCCCGAATAACAGCATTGGTAGAATCGGCCTGGACCAGTCCAGAACAGAAAAACTACCAAAACTTTCAGCAACGGCTAAAACGACGGCCTGAAAGTGAACTTTTTGCGGGAAGACCGTGATGGTGGAATGTCGAAGAAAAAGATCGCTTCTTTCCTTGCCAACCGGTTCTTGTTGAACGACAGCAACCCCGATGCAATGGGGTGCACCATACCGGCCAGGTGTACATTGAACGTCCCCGTTCGTTCTCATTTTTCAAGATGATTTGGCGGAGTATCCGGGAAGGTGCCAAGGAATGTATCGGATTGGGCAGTGGGTAGACACCTTAGCAACGAAAAGATAAGATCAAAAGTGTAAATTTGCAAACATGATTCGTACTTATGTTTTACTGTTTGCCGTGTTGGCGGTCCAAGCAGCCGTTGCACAGCAAGCTCCGGCAGTTTCGAAAACCGCATTTACGGCTGAAGCCCTACAACAACCGCTATTTGCACTGGACGGCAAACAAACTACTGCCGGCGACGTGTTGGAAGCCTACAAAGGCAAGACCGTGCTGCTCTATATCTGGGCAATGTGGTGCCCCGACTGTCTCAAAGGGTTTCCAGAATTGAAGGCCTTTCAGGCAGCTAATCCTGATGTGCCCGTGGTTTACTTCTCGTTGGATCGGGAAGAGCAGCGGTGGAAAGACGGCATCGAAAAATTCGGCCTGAAAGGTGCGCACTACTGGTTTAAAACCGAGTGGAAGAATGATTTTACGAATGCGATAGATCTCAATTGGATACCGCGATACCTCATCATCAATCCAGCGGGTGGTATAGCTCACTATTATGCAGTGAAGGCCGACGACCCGGCACTGCAGCAAGCAGTAGATAAGCTGGCGCAGTAATTTATTTTAGTTTCTCAACGGCAGCGAAGAGATCCGATAAATTCGCATTTTTCTGCGAATTTATCTAAGTTTGCAACCGTAAAACATTAAACGCCGTTTGCAGCGGTATCAATGATATGAGAAAATACCAGACGTTGCTGTACTATTGTTACAGCCACATTGACCATGCGGAACAATTTGCCGCGGATCACCTCCAGTTTTGCAAATCACTGGGCCTCGTAGGCCGCATCATCGTAGCCGACGAAGGGCTCAACGGCACCGTGTCGGGTACACCCGAAGCGTGCCAAGCGTACATGGATGCCGTGCATGCCGACCCCCGCTTTGCGAAGACGGATTTCAAGATCGATGAAGTAAACGAGCTTTCCTTCATCAAGATGCACTGCCGCTATAAGCCCGAGATTGTACACTCCGGCCTGCGCGACCCCAAAATCATTGACCCGACGAAGGAAACGGGCAAGCACCTCGAGCCGCGCGAGTTTATGGAAATGAAAGACCGAGACGACGTCGTAGTGCTGGATGTACGTTCCAACTATGAACATAATGTCGGCCGTTTTAAAAATGCGCTCACGCTGGATATCGAGAACTTCCGGGAGTTTCCGGAGAAGATTAACGAACTATCGGCCTATAAAGACAAGAAAATACTCACGTACTGTACGGGCGGTATCAAATGCGAAAAGGCATCGGCCCTGCTGCTGAAAAACGGATTTAAAGACGTATACCAATTGCATGGAGGTATCATCAAATATGGCAAGGAAGCAGGAGGAAAAGATTTTGAAGGAAAATGCTACGTATTCGATAACCGGGTGACTGTAGATGTGAACCATGTGAATCCTACCGAAGTATCAGCCTGCCGCACGTGTGGCACCAATAGTAGTCGGATGATCAACTGTGCCAACCCCGAGTGCAACGAGCATTTCGCCCAATGCGAAGCATGTGGTTGGAAGATGGAAGGCTGCTGCTCGGATACTTGCATGGCCCATCCACGCAAGCGTCCGTACGATGGCACGGGCTACTACGTGAAGGTACCGCAACCGGTGAACCTTGAAAAGATAAGCCGCCGTGAGGTGAAACGACTCACTGCCAACCCCACCTTACATAATTGATATTTTTGGATACTTCGAGGTATTTTCGCTCATAGTAGGTTTTGATACTGAGCACGTCATCCACCAGATCAGAATGATATAGGTCCGCCGTACGGGCGTGGATAGGCAGTTCCTGCCCAGCCAATTGCTCCAGCGTATAGGCATATAGCCCGTCGTTGTCCGTTTTAAGGTGCATATGCCCCGTGGGCGCCATAATTTTTCGGTACATCGCTAGAAACGCCGGGTGGGTAAGCCGTTTCTTCTCGCGGCTTTTCTGCGGTTGGGGATCAGGGAAAGTGATCCAGATTTCGGCCGCTTCACCAGTGCCGAAATACTCGAGGATGTGTTCGATCTGGGTACGGAGGAAAGCAACATTCGCGATGCCTTCTTCCAATGCCGTTTTGGCGCCGCGCCAAATACGATTTCCTTTATAGTCAATACCAATGAAGTTACGATCGGGAAACAGTTTGGCTAGGTTGACCGTGTATTCGCCCTTACCGCAGGCCAGCTCGAGCACGATAGGTCGATTGTTGCCGAAATAATCAATCGCCCATCTACCTTTCATCGGCTTGCCAGCATCCAGTTGCAATACGTTGGCGAACGTGTCGATTTCCCTAAATTTTCGCAGCTTGTCCTTTCCCATAAAGCCAAATTAATAGCCCGCAAACTTAAGTAAGTTAAAGAAATAAGCCAATGTTTTTTTGCGCTTGCGTGCGAGTCGTTCTGGCCTCTACGGCGGCTGGCTATGTTACTTGGCACCCTATGTGTCAAGTGCGGCAGCCAAAGAGCGGAAAATAGTCTTACCTTTGTATCACACCCATTCGGAACATGGAAAAAAATGCTAAGATATATATTGCCGGGCATCGCGGCATGGTGGGGTCAGCTATTCATCGGAAGTTACGCGCGTTAGGGTTCGATAACTTACTGCTTCGAACTTCAGACAAATTAGACCTTCGGAACCAACAGGCGGTGGCTGATTTTTTTGCTGCGGAGCAGCCCGAGTACGTTTTCCTTGCGGCAGCAAAAGTGGGAGGTATATTGGCGAACAACGCGCTGCGCGCCGATTTCCTCTATGACAACTTGGCGATACAGAACAATGTGGTCCACCAAGCGTATGTGCACGGCGTGAAAAAGCTACTTTTCCTAGGGTCGAGCTGCATCTATCCGAAACTGGCGCCCCAGCCCATCAAGGAAGAGTACCTGCTCACCGGTTTACTGGAGCCGACAAATGAACCTTACGCCATTGCCAAGATAGCTGGCATCAAACTATGTGAGGCGTATCACGACCAGTACGGCTGTAATTTCATATCGGTGATGCCGACGAACCTGTATGGCTACCACGATAATTACCATCCAGAGCACTCGCATGTACTACCTGCACTGCTGCTGCGGCTCCACGAGGCCAAGGCGGCCAACCAGCCTACGGTGACCGTGTGGGGTAGCGGGAAGCCGATGCGCGAATTTCTGTTTGCAGATGATCTGGCCGACGCGTGCGTATTCTTGATGGGCAGTTATGACGACCCGCAATTGGTCAATGTCGGCACTGGAGAAGACCTTTCGATAAAGGAGCTGGCTTATCTGATTAAGTCGATTGTGGGTTATGAAGGTGAACTGGTGTTTGACCCATCGAAACCCGATGGCACCCCGCGGAAACTGATGGATGTGAGTAAGCTTCAGGCACTAGGATGGCACCACACCACATCGCTCGAAATGGGTGTCCGATTGGTTTATGAAGATTTTTTAGCAAGTTGCTCGGGTCAGTAGGTTTCGCTGTCAGGAGGGATACCATAGTCTTTGTGGCGTGAGGACCGCCTACGACGCTTGGCTGGTGGGCGGATGAACTCAGCCACTTTACTGATGAGGCCGGCTACGGTATCTTTATTAAGCGCACTAGCGGCCTGTTGGGACAGGAGCGTGACCAATGCACGCTTGATAAAACCCGCCTTGCGCAAGAAAAACCGGTTGAGGACGACCGGTAGCCCGATGCGCAATACCCTGCTTAACCAATCTTCTTCGTTGCTGCCTTTTTCAAACAATCCTTTCGTGAAATTCACACCCGGTACCCATGTGGCGAGCGACTTGACGAAGCGCATCGGCGCAGCTACCTTCTCGCTTAGTAGCTGATACTGATCACCGAGATAGTTTTCCTGTGCCTTGGCGAGTGCATCAAGCCGGGCTATCTCAAGGCGCAGGTCACTCAGGTTTTTAATCTTGCTTTCCTTCCTCATCATCTTCGTCTATTTCGTCGTTCCACTTTTGCAAAAACCGCTTGATGGAAAGGTTCATGAAAAAACGCTCCAGCGGATTCTCAAATGCTGAAACAGCGATAATTAGCAGTACGAATATTCCACCGGTAGCCAGGAATCCCAATGCGGAGCTTCCCAATAGTTCGCTTAAGTAAAATCCCAGTGCCAAGCTCAAATAGAAGATAACAAATACGGCAAGTACCCCTTTCAGGCCGTCGGTGATTAGGCTTGCAATTAATCGGGACGATCGCTCGACAAGCTTTAACTTGAATAGCCTCAAACGGGTATCGATATACTCTTTGCTCTTTTGGTATACCCCGTTTATCGAAAATCTTTTTTCCTCCATTTGGTCTTGGCCAAGGGTTTATATTTAATCGATAATGGATACGGGTTTAGCGGCGACCGACTATCGCGGCGCGGCCTGCCTTGGAAGGCATCTCCCGGTGCAGCGCCATGCTATGGCTTAGGGTAGAACCCCTTTCTATATTCAGGCGTGTTCTTCCAACGCTTCTTCTATCGCCCCTTCATGTTTGTTTACCTTGGTTTTGACAGCGGCAATGACTTTCTCTTTGAAATCGTTAAGGTGGTCTAACTGCTCGGCGGTGCGTTCCTTTAGCGCGTCGCCGAGATCTTTGAGGGAATCGTTCAATTTCTCGCGCGTTTCGGAACCTTTATCTGGTGCAAACAAAATACCCAATGCAGCCCCTGCGGCTAAACCCGTCAACAATGCTGCTACCACTTTTGCGTTATCATTCATAATCAATTTATATTTATTTGTTGAACAATCTTAGGATGAACTACGAAATCCAGTCCTGTTAAATATACAAACAAATCCGCAAATCGTTTGCCAAAAACCAAAAAAGCGAGGAAAAAGTGTAGGCTGTACTCTACTCGGTCTACCTAAGATGGGGTATTTTGAATGGAATTGCGCCTTCGTTTATGAATGTGGCATAAATATTGCACCGCTCCTACGCGACGTTGCATGATAACTTTTTCCAATTATTTCGCTTATCTTTGCCGCGTTGCGTTTGAACGAACACGCTAATCTATATGGTGGAGATCTACTTGTTATTTTTTTCATTTTTGTTCTCATGCATCATAACCCTGTATGCCGTACCTTCGTTAATTAAGCTGGCCTACAAAAAGCGATTGTTTGACGATCCCGCACTCGAAGAGCGAAAAATCCACAAATACAGAACGCCAAACCTGGGTGGCATTGCGGTGCTTATTTCTTTTGCCTTTACGGCCTGCCTATGTATATCGGGCAATATCCTGCCATACGCCAACTATATCTTCGCCTCTGGATTGCTGATTTTTTCGGTAGGCCTCAAAGACGACCTTGCGGCATTGAATCCTTACAAGAAATTTCTCGGCCAAACGGTGACTGCGTTGATTGTGGTTTATTTTGCTGACATCCGCCTTACTAGTTTTTACGGCGTGTTCGGCATCCATGATATTCACCCCGTGGTGAGTTATCCGTTTACGAGCCTTCTCATCGTATTTATCATCAATGCGTTTAACCTCATTGACGGCATTAATGGGTTGTTGGGTAGTGTGAGCATGATTGTAAGTCTTACTTTTGGTTACATATTCTTCCAGATGGAAGAATATGGGCTGGCGATACTGGCCGTTAGTATGGCCGGATCGGTATTGGGCTTCCTTCGTTATAACCTGGGCAAGGCCCGTATCTTTATGGGCGATGCGGGGGCGTATACTATTGGGTTCATTGTTTCCGTACTGGCTATTCAGTTTATCGAACTTAACAAACCGGGTGAAGTAACCGCAATGGTAAATTCGTTCGGCCGTGCGGTTCCTGCTGTGGCCATAGCGATTTTGATTATTCCGATTTTTGATACACTGCGTGTAATCGTCATCCGTTTGGTTCAAGGAAAATCACCTTTCATGGCAGACCGGAACCATTTACATCACAGGTTGCTTGATACGGGAATGACCCATACGCAGGCGACCTTGGTACTTTCGACATTCAATATTGTGATGATTGGAACTGCCCTCTCCTTCCAGTTTATCGGCACTGTGGAGCTACTGATACTAATCGGTCTTTTGGCATTGTTGATGAACACTATGTTATGGCTCTATGATGTGCGCCAAGTAATCCGGTCACAATCGCTCGTGTTGGATAACGATGAGAAGATATACCCGTTGCGTGACCATGCCCGAGAAGTTGCAGAGGAGGCGTTGCAGCAATACGAGGAGAAGCAACACCAAAACTAATCGCCAAAGTTTGCTTTTCGCGCAAACTTTTTCTAAGTTAGCGGAAATTACTTCCACCTATGCTCATAAAAACCTATGGAAGTGCTGTTTACGGCATTGAAGCTACAACGATTACCATCGAAGTAAACATTACAGGCGGTACCCGTTACTACATCGTCGGTTTACCAGACAATGCGGTAAAGGAAAGCCTGCAACGTATTGAAAGTGCCTTGTCTGCGGCCGGGATGCGGATGCCGCGGCAGAAGATTGTGGTAAATTTGGCTCCAGCAGATATCCGGAAAGAGGGTTCCGCTTATGACTTGGCCATAGCCATAGGTATCTTAGCTGCATCCAAGCAACTGGTAGCACCGGCACTTGACGACTTCATCATATTGGGCGAACTTTCGCTGGACGGCGGTGTGCAACCTGTTAAGGGAGTCCTTCCCGTCGCTATGCAAGCTGTGCACGATGGCTTTAAGGGCATTATCCTTCCACGGGCTAATGCGCGGGAGGCGGCGGCCGTAGCCGGCCTGCAGGTCTATGGCATCGATCATATTAGCGAAGCCATCGCCTTCACGAGCGGGAAACAGCGACTAAATAATGTGACGGTAGACGTCGACCAAACTTTTCTGGATCAAGTAGATAACTACGATACCGATTTTGCGGATGTACAGGGGCAGGAAAACATCAAACGGGCGTTGGAAATAGCCGCTGCCGGGGGGCATAATGTGTTGCTGATTGGCCCGCCTGGCTCGGGTAAGACCATGTTAGCCAAGCGCCTGCCCACTATCCTGCCGCCGCTGAGTCTAGGCGAATCCCTCGAGACCACTAAAATCCATTCGGTGGCAGGCACGCTCGGAGCTGCTAAGTCCCTGATGACAACCCGGCCATTCCGTGCACCGCACCATACCATCAGTGACGTTGCCTTGGTGGGGGGCGGGGCAAACCCTAAGCCGGGCGAGATTTCCCTTGCCCATAATGGGGTGCTATTTCTTGACGAGCTACCGGAGTTTAGACGTGCCGTATTGGAAGTGATGCGTCAGCCGCTCGAATCGCGCCGCATAACCATATCACGTGCTCGATTTTCGGTAGATTACCCAGCGAGTTTCATTATGGTGGCAGCTATGAATCCTTGTCCTTGCGGCTTCCATAACCATCCGCAGAAAACCTGTGTATGCCACGCGGGAATGGTGCAGAGATATCTTCACAAGATATCTGGTCCCTTGTTAGACCGCATTGACCTGCATGTGGAGGTAACACCTGTTGACTTCCAAGCGCTGGCATCACCGTATCCTGCCGAGACAAGCGCGGTTGTACGGCGCCGCGTAATCGCAGCACGCAAACGGCAGGCCCAACGGTTTGAAGGTCATGCCACCATCCACTGCAATGCGCAAATGAGCGCGCGTCACGCACGTGATCGCTGCCATATCAATGAGCATAGCCAAGCATTACTCAAAACAGCTATGGAACGGCTCGGTCTCTCGGCCCGGGCGTACGATCGCATCCTCCGGGTATCGCGCACCATTGCCGATATGGACGGAAGTGATGATATCCAATCCGAGCATGTGGCCGAAGCCATCCAGTTCCGTAGTTTAGACCGCGACAGTTGGGCAGGGTAGGGTATATGGTACAATTAGTTATTAAGCCGCTCCTCGAACAATTTAAGTATGCGTTTGTATTCATCCGTCCAACTACTGGGTTCTACAAACCCATGGTCTTCAACTGGATAAACAGCTAATTCCCAATTGTTTTTACCCAGCTCAATCAACCGCTGGCTGAGCCGCACGATATCTTGGAAATGTACGTTTACATCAACCATGCCGTGGCACAAGAGCAAGTGGCCGCTGAGGCCCTCGGCAAAATAAATAGGCGACGAGCGGCGGTACGCAATCGGATCCTCAACCGGTTCGTTGAGGATGTTTGAGGTATAACCATGGTTGTAATGCGCCCAGTCGGTCACTGAGCGTAGCGCAGCGCCCGCGGCAAATACCTCAGGCTCATTAAACATTGCCATAAGCGTGATGAATCCACCATAGGAGCCACCATATATGCCGATGTTCTTGGCATTGACGTTATATTTTTCCACTAGTAAGCGTGCACCATCTACCTGGTCGCTGAGGTCTTTCCCCCCCATGTGGCGGTAGATGCCTGTCCGGTGGTCGCGGCCATAGCCGGAACTACCCGTATAATCGATATCGAGGACAGTGTAGCCGAGGTCGGCCAGTAGGTTGTGGAACAGGTATTCCCTGAAATACTGGCTCCACCAATAGTGTACATTCTGGAGATAACCGGCACCGTGTACGAAGATGACCGCCGGACGGTGGGGCTTTGGGTTGATAGGTTGGTAGAGGCGTGCGTATATTTCGTCGCCGTGTCGATTGTTGAACGTAATAACTTCGGGTTCCCGCCAGGCGTACGCCTTGAACTCATTGGTAACCGATTCCGTAACCTGTATCGCTTTGGTACCGGCCTTATTCTCCTGCAGATATAGTTCCCACGGCTTATTACTATACGAATATCGGATGGCTAGCCATTTCTCATCGGGAGATAAGACAACCTCGTTACCACCGTCCATACCGGTAATACGGATGGGCGTGCCGCCGGAGGCGGGTAATCGATAGAAGTGGGTAATGCCCGGATGAACTATATTGGCCGTAAAATAGAATTGCTTGTGGTCGGCCGATAACTGCAGGTCGCTCACTTCCCACCTGCCATTGGTAAGTTGTTGTCGCTCACCGGTACGGGCATTGGCGCGGTACAAGTGGGAGTAGCCAGATGCTTCGCTTTGGAAATAGATAGTTTCGTTATCTATCCAGCCGAGGCTGCCACCACCCCACGCCCCCCCGATGCCGGGACCTCCAATCCATGCTTCGTCGCGCTGTCGGTCGATCAGATGGAGGGCACCCGTTGCGGCATCCAGCCGCATGATCCAACGATCTTTATGATCGGCTGCGGCAACGGCGACAACCGCATCGGTACCGGCTTCGTTCCATATAATGCGCCCCATGGAGACCTGCCTATCTTGTGGGTCGGCCAGCAGTTTTGATTTGGTATCGGGATAGTCGTCCCAAAAGGCGGGCAGGTCGCGGATACCGGGAATGATGGTCGTATTGATGCGGTACGTGGTATCGAGGTGCCTATCGTAGAGATATGCTTCTAATGTGGATGAGGCGTTGCCGACTTTGGTGCGTGCGGGGATATCTTCGGTATAACCCGACTCCGTAACGTAGCTGGGCACGATGGTGTTGGTGTTGTTTTCAGCACGTTTGATAAGTACATAACTAACATAGCGGCCATCGGGACTCGCTTGCTGCATGGATAGCATCGCATTGCCGATATGGATAGACCTAGGCTGTCCTTCGGGCCCGTGGTCAGGCAACCGAACGTTTCGCAGGGAATCCTGGCGATGGCGGGCTTGCAGTACGTCGAAGAGTTGGAGTTGATCGTGCTCCAACCACTTGTTCTGCTCGGTTTGCGGTTTGTCTGAATCACGGCGTATGCTGCGCTCTTCGCGCACAAAGTTGCTGAGCTGGGTCCACTCGCCACCGGAGACCGACATGGAAAACAGGTTATCTCCCTGTTGGAAGAAGACCTGGGTGCCGTCGCCGTTGAAATAGGGGTTGGTCTCGTGCTGTATCGTATTGGTCAACCTCAACTCATCACCCGACTTCAGGTCACGAAGATAGAGGTCACCCCCGCGCTCGAAGACGGCCCGCTTGCGGGAAGGAGCGTAGGCGTATTGGCGGACAAGGGCTTGCTTTGCCACCTCATTGACCCGTTGGGGTGTAGGTGTTCCGGGCGCGACTCGATATAGGGAAGTCTCTTCTTCCGCTTGGGGGTTCCAATCGAAATATAACGCACCGTCGGCACCCCAGAAGGCGCCGACGGGAGACGTGCCGATCCATTTCGGGTCGCGCATGATGTACTCGACCGTTAGCGCAGACTGCTGTGCATAACACAGCTGAAAGCCGATGAAGGCAACAAAAAGTAATCTCTTGTACATGGGGGCTATGATTAGCGTATTAACAATCAACAGCTAATGTACTTACTTTTCGCCGTATAGCGACGTAACGATTTGGAATCCCTATGCTGTCAGTCTTTAAGCAGCCACATCAGTTCATTGACATTGTCGTTTCCGTTGTATTGCAGCTCAATCGCTTCGGGGGCATTTTCGCCGTTGTATTTGATATCATCGCCGGGATACATCCATCGCACAGGTAATTGATTGACAGGGACATTCCCTCATCGCCTATGCTATCACGCAAGCGATGAAGGCGACTTTCATTATCTGAATCTATACGTTTTACCAGAATATGGTATAAATCGCTACCAACAAACCAATGATAATCACAGTGCCGGCTAGGAAGCCTGGGTGTACCTTGAACATGCTACGGTCCACTTCCAGTCCTTTGGGTACCACACCACGGTTGTTTTCGATGATGCTGATGAGCAACATGCCCAAGATACAGAATACGAATACGATTCCCATCCGGTCTATGAATGGTATCTCGTAGATGCCCGCCGCATTGGGAACGGCGAAACCGATTGAATAGAGCGATGACAAGTCTGTCCATTCGGGCAGGAACTTCAGAATAACCGACAAGGCAAAGCCACCAATGGTAGCGAACAGCGCCGCATTGGAAGTGGCCTTTTTCCAGAAAAATCCGAGGATAAACATGGCGAAGATCCCAGGCGAAACGAATCCGGTGTATTCTTGGATGTACTGGAATCCGCCCTTTTCGATGCCCAAATGCGGGGCGATGATGACGGCCAGGATCATGGTGACAACAATGGTGATTTTGCCGATGTTGACCAGTTTCCGTTCGCTTGCCTCTTTATCGAATATTTTTTTGTAGATATCTAATGAGAAAATAGTAGCGATACTGTTGGACTTACCGGCGAGCGAAGCCACCACAGCTGCAGTAAGTGCGGCGAATGCCAAACCTTTCAATCCTACAGGCAGAAGGTTGAGCAAAACCGGATAAGCTTTGTCAGGACGGACGGCACCTGCTTCGAGCATTTCTTGCTGGAAGAACCCTTCTTTATAAAGGACATAAGCGGCGATACCCGGCAACACCACGATAACGGGCATTAGCATTTTAAGGAAAGCGGCAAAGAGAATACCGTTGCGCGCCGTTTTGAGGTCGGCCCCGAGTGCGCGCTGGGTGATGTATTGGTTGCAACCCCAGTAATTGAGATTCACAATCCACATACCACCGATAAGGATAGACAGGCCGGGCAGACTGATATAGTGTTCTTGCGTTTTGTCGAAAATCATATCGAAATGCGATGGTGCATTTTGATGCAACAGCCCCAAGCCACTAAGCACACCGTCGCCGCCGAAATGGTCGGCAACCATATTCAATGCCAGGTAGGTTGTGGCTAGTCCGCCGAGGATAAGTACCAATACCTGGATAACATCGGTATAACCGATCACTTTCATGCCGCCCAGCGTAATGAAAATGGCAAAGATGGCGATGCCATACATGCAGACGGTGAAATTAATATCCGATATGGCCGATACAGCCAAAGCACCCAGGAAAAGGATGGAAGTGAGGTTAACCACGATATAGAGCAACAACCAAAATACGGCCATGATAGTACTTACCGTACCATTGTATCGCTGGTTAAGGAATTGCGGCATGGTATAAATCTTATTCTTGAGGTATACCGGTATAAAAAATACGGCTACAATAATGAGCGTCGCCGCTGCAAGCCATTCGTAGGCCGCAATGGCCAGCCCCAGCTTGAAGCCGTCGCCACTCATGCCGATAAATTGCTCCGCCGAAATATTGGAAGCGATGAGTGAAGCACCGATGGCCCACCAGGTCAGCGACCCCTCGGCAAGAAAGTAGTCTTTGGTGTTGAGCTCTTTGGACCGCTTGCGGTAGTAAATCCAAAGGCCATAGCCTGCAATAATGACGAAATAACAGAGAAAGACAATATAGTCTGATGTTGCCAAGGTTTTCATTCGGAAATTATTATTGATTCATTAATTTTTTTTGCAGCGTCAATGAAGACGCTGCGCTAAGTTAGTTCTTTAATGGCCTCATGGAACCTGCACGTTCATCATCTTTTTGTTGTTAGCACCGACGTGGCAGGTTTCATTACAATTCCTATACAATTAAGTTTATAAACGCCGCTAATGTAAATATTAATCGCAAAAAATCAATATAGCCTGCCTATATTTGAAGATTTATTTTATTAATCCCATTACAATATATTGGTTTTAAGTATATTAAATTGGTGTTAGGAAAACACTAAGCGTGCTTAAGAAAATTGCCCGATAAAATAAGATATAATGCTCGGATATAGCACGATGGTAAATGCCAATCCGAAAACTGCGCCATAAAAATGTGCGTCGTGGTTGATGCCATCACGTGCGTTGCGCGATGCCCAAACGCAATAGCCGAGATAAAGAAAGGCAAACAACCAGGCAGGCATGGGGATGATGAAGAAGATACCGAGCATGGTCATGGGCTGGAACAGGATGAAACTGAACAATACGGCACTGATGGCGCCTGAAGCACCGAGGCTATAATAGTTGGGATTGTTACGCTCCTTGAATACCGTGCGTACATCGCTCACCACCAAGCCAAGGATATAAAGCAACGCGAAGTGGAGATGACCCCAAGCGCTCAGGCTCACGAATATGGACTCAAGGGCAAAGCCAAAGAAATAAAATGTAAGCATGTTGAATAGCAGGTGCCCCCAATCGCGGTGGATAAGGCCACTAGTGATGAGGGTGTACGTATGGCGCCCTCGGCTTACGCTGTGCGGGTGGAGCATAAACCGACCGAAAAGTTGGTGGTTTGAAAATGTGTAGATACTGGTAACGATGGTAAAGGCAAAAATGATGCTGGCTACCGGTGTCTGGATCAGATATTCTTTCATCCTCTAAGGTTCAACTGCCGAAAGTAAGAAAAAAAAACGGCCTTCAAAATAAATCCAGCTGCTTTCCACCCTTGGGTGTAAACAGATCCAGCCGTAGCTCGGGCAGCGTGCGGTGGTTCATGTATTGCTTCACGCTCAGTTTGAACAATTGCCTGATGCTTTCGGCCTCATGCCCTTCACCCCGCATGCGGGTGCCCCACCGACTATCGTTGAGTCTGCCGCCGTGGCAGGCGGAAATGCCGTGGAGTACTTTTTCGGCCCGGTCGGGGTACGCCTTGTGTACCCAATCGGTAAACAGTTCTCCGATAGCCCCATTGAGCCTTACAATGGTATACCCCGCACCGCGCGCACCATGGTGTGCCGCTGCTTCAATGACCCGTGGCACTTCGTTGCTATTGAGACCGGGGATGATGGGTGCGCACATCACCATCACGGGGATGCCCGCGTCGCTTAGCCGCTGGATGACATGGAGTCGACCCTTGGCCGTAACCGTACGCGGCTCCATCTTCTGCCGCAGCGATTCATCCAATGAATTGATTGAAATGGCCACGTGGACAAGACCCAGGCCGGCCAATTGCGAGAGGATATCCAGGTCGCGCAGGATGAGGTTGTTCTTGCTGATGATGGAGACGGGATGCCGATAGCTTACCAGTACCTGCAGGATAGCTCGGGTGATACCTAGTTTACGCTCTATAGGTTGGTAGCAGTCGGTATTGCCCGAGAGCATGATGGGTTGCGGCTTGTAGCCGCGCGCATTGAACTGGCGTTCAAGCACAGCGGCGGCATTGCGTTTGACAATGATTTTGCGCTCGAAATCGAGCCCCGCACTGTAGCCCCAATATTCGTGGGCATTGCGCGCGTAACAGTAGATACAACCGTGCTCACAGCCTTGGTAGGGGTTGAGGGAGTATCCCATGCGGAGATCGGGACTATCGTTGACACTGATGATTTTCTTGGGGTTTTCTTCAATGAGTTGAGTGCCCGAGTTTTCGAGAAACTCTTCATCCAGCCCTTCGATGTGCTCGGCGACATACCGCTGTGCGGCAAACTTATTGTGCGTATTTACCTGCGCTCCCCGGCCTTTGAAATATTCGGGATTTTGAATGGTATCCATCAAACAAATATACTAATTTATTTAGTATTATTGTTTATTGTTTAACAATGCAAATACACCTTCGTTTTCCAATATCCACAGGCCGATTCGGTCATCGGTAATGCCCTTCCGAAGGCGATAATCGAATACAGGCTTTCCGTCGACCATATCGATAGGTAGGTAATAGAAGCTGATGTGCTGGTTCGCGGCCAACGCTTGGGCAGCTTCTACGATATGCGTGGAAATGATAAAAAAGCCCTTGTTGATAGCAGCAAATGCCTGTACGATACGGAGTGAGCCTTCGTAGGCATCTTTTACATTGGTACCACGGAACAACTCATCGAAGATGACCAGTAGACGATCGGTTTGTTGGATACGTTCGGCAACCAGCTTCACCCGTTTCACTTCCGTGTAGAAATGGCTATAGCCTGCGCCGATATTGTCGGCGAGGTTGATGGTGGTGATGAGCCCATTGAGTAGGCAGGTTTGCATTCGTACTGCCGGCACCGGGAAACCGAGGTGGGCAAGGTAAACCGCAATACCCACCGCCTTCATAAGCGTTGATTTACCCGCCATATTTGCTCCCGTGATGAAGTTGAGCCGCCGATCGGATGTCAAGGAGACATTGTTGGGTGTCGGGTTATCGAGCAACGGGTGGAAAACGCCTTCGAGTTGCAGGGCCTCCTCATCGTGAAACTCAGGGAAGGTGAATCCGTACCTGCGGGTCGCGATGGCTATGGCTTGATAGGCATCGAGCAGATAGACCTGGTCGAGCAAATTCAGCGTTTCCTGATGGAACTTATTGCGGAGCAGGTAGTCGATGTATTCCACATGGTACCGCCCCATGCGCTTTTCTGGTGCTGTTATGTAGGCAGCAAGCAGCGGGTGCTCGCTTAACCGAGCAAGGGTGTTACGGAGATCAGCCAGAAGGGGGGTATCATTGCCCGGTGGGTAGGCGTTACAGTGTACGGTGACGAATGCCAGGATATCCAAGACCTCAGCTATGCCACGGCGCTTGGTATAATACGTTTGGTTGGGCGAGAAAAAGTGGGCCATGGCATTACGGATACCACCATATACCGAAAATGACGCCGGCCGGTCGGGCCGCTTGAGGTAGTAGTCCATAAAGTCGACCGCTGTCTTATCGAAAGTGAGCTCTACAGCTTTTTCCACAAAGAACCGGATATTGGACCTACGGATCGCTAGTTCGTTGTGGTTGGCAAGTGGTTTGCCGAACAGTTCGCGTAATGCATCTTCACCACCGTGTGTCTCAGTGTGGTTAAAACAGCCAAATACGCTGTCGCTGAGCTCATCTAGCAATTGCAGGTCTATCCGGGTTTGTTGATCTAAAAACATTTACTCTATTCCAGTTCCTGGTGCTGGGTTCGCTTTTCCCAATAACAGGCGCCCCTGCGAGCCCCACCCCCCAATGAATGCGTCGGCGATGCCATCACCGTTCAGATCGCCTACGGTGATGTTCCAGTTGCGGCCCACCACCGATGGAGGGAGGACATCGTCGGTTACGTCCGTGAAATGGCCTGTTCCATCGTTGCGGAAGGCGCGTAATCGTTCTTCAGAGAAGCCCGGAATAGCGATGGCGCTCAATAACAAGTCAATGTGGCCGTCGTGGTCGAAATCGATTTCGCGTGCCGAATAGGTGGAATATTTATAAGCGGGCATGCGTTGTGTGGTTTCGTCGGTAAACCGCGCTTGACCATCGTTTATGAGTATGCGGGCAACCGGGTTCTTGTCCCACTTGCCTCCATTGCTGGTGATGTTGGCAAAAACGATGTCCAAATCGCCGTCGCCATCGACATCGAACACCAATGCTTCACGTGTTTCCAACGGCTCGGGCAAATCGAGTTGGTCGGCATGCTCGGTAAATCGACCCGTGCCGTCGTTGAGGAGCAAGCGGTTTGGCGGTACCTCATTGCCTATCACCATATCGAGGTGGCCATCGTCGTTAAAATCGGCCAGTTTGATGCTTTGCGTGGCGTCATTGACCTGTGGCAGGTTTTCGGCTGTGCGGTCTATGAAATACCCGGGGCGCCCCGGATCGTTTAACCAAAGGAAGTTTTGACCATCCTTCCCAGAATTGCCTACCACGATGTCGGGGCGGCCATCGCCATCCAGGTCGCCTACATCGAGACCGTTACCCTCACTCTTACCCAGCAGGCGGTTGCTCACATTGCGGAAAGTGCCATCGCCATTGCCAAGGTAATACTCATGGGTTTGGTCATCTTCGGCTACAAACACCACATCGATATGGCCATCGCCATCGAAATCGACTGCGCGCACGTGTTCGGTATCGTGCTTGGCGGCCTTGAACACGCTACGCTGCCAGCTGAGCACACCTTTGCCATCGTTGATATACAGCCGGTTCTCGTCCGCTTCGAGGGCGGCGATGACATCCAAGTCGCCATCGCCATCCACATCGGCGAAGGCTACTTCGAGGATATGTGCTTCGGGATCTTCCGGCACGTGGGTGGCGGTGACATCGATGAAATGGCGGGTTTCCATTCCCTGTTCGGCAGGTAAGGATGAGCCGCATGACCAAGCCATTCCGCCAGCGGCCAACAAGACCCCTATTTTTGTCGTTTTCGGATTTGTCGCATTCATTGGTTGGTTTTGTTAAGTGAACAATGGGGTTATTTCAATTCATCGATCCTACCGGGCTCCCGCAGGTTTTTTCCAGCTACGCCGGTGAGCGCATCACCCATATCGGCACGGGCCCTTTCAGCCAGCCGTAGCATCGCTTCGACTATCCGGGGGTGTTCGGCAGCCACATTCGTAGCTTCGCTGATGTCTTTGCCAAGGTGGTATAGCTCGGGTGTTTCCATTTTGGTCATCTCGTACTTGATGGGGATGCCGTCATCGCGGCGCGGTTGATCAGACTTGAGGGTGCGGTAGGCGTGCGGCAGGTAGAGTTTCCATTCGCCCATGATGACCGCCTGGAGCTCATTGCGGTTGTAATAGATATAGTAGGCCTCATGGGGCGTTTTTGCCCCATCTGCCACTTGCATGAGTTGCCCGATGTCGAGCCCATCGATGTGACGGCGGGGAAGTTCCGCCCCGGCTATCCACGCGATGGTAGGTAACACGTCGATAGTCATGGCAGGCTCGGCCTGTATTTTGCCGGCCGGTAGATTGCCGGGCCAACGCATGATGCAGGGCACGCGGATACCGCCTTCCCACGAAGTGCCTTTGCCCTCGCGCAATGGGAGAGCCTCGCCGCTGTGCCCGCTATAGGAAAGCCAGGGCCCATTATCGGAGGCAAAGATCACTAAGGTGCGGTCGTCCAAGCCGTATCGGTTTAGCGTTTGCAACACCTGCCCCACGGACCAGTCGATTTCCATAATCACGTCGCCGTATAATCCCCTTTCAGATTGGCCCTTAAACTTGTCGGACACGGCCAATGGCACGTGGGGCATGCTGTGGGCGAGGTAGAGAAAAAAGGGTTCATCTTTATTCCGTGCGATAAAATCAATAGCCCGCTCGGTATACTGCGTGGTAAGCAGGTCTTGATTGTTGACCGTATCGATAACGCGTTCGTTTTCGTACAGAGGCAAGGGTGGGTAGTAGTTTTTATTCTCTGGATGGTGCGGCCACATGTCGTTGGAGTACGGAAGACCGAAGAACTCGTCGAACCCTTGCCGTGTGGGAAGGAAGGGCGTGTGGTGGCCGAGGTGCCATTTGCCGATAGCGGCGGTGTGGTAACCCAGCGGTTTAAGCATTTCGGCGATGGTCATCTCGTCGGGATGGAGGCCGTGTTTGGCGGTGTGGTCGAGCGCGCCATGGATACCGAGCCTATTGGGATAACATCCCGTAAGCAAGGCAGCTCGGGATGCGGAGCAGACAGCCTGTGCCGCGTGGAAGTTTGTGAATTGCACCCCTTCTGCGGCCATTCGGTCGAGATTGGGCGTCTGGATATCGGGCGAACCGAATACACCGACATCCTGGTACCCTTGGTCGTCGGTAAAGATGATGACGACGTTCGGTTTCTGCCTTGCAGGCGCTACTTGCGCATCGGCGACGGCGGATACCAAGCACATGGCGGATAACAGCAGGGGGCCTGTCGACGGTATGGTCATAATCGTTGTCTTTATAAGGAATCCTATGATGATTCAACAGCTAATGTACGGAAATATTTTCCGATGGAGCGGTTCAAGGGAAGTTTGGTTGGCGAAGATTCACGATCATTGTGCGGTAGCATTATCCTTGCCATGGCAGCGGAGTGCCTATTATATTGCATATCATACGGATTTTAGCTAAGTTTGGGGAAAAGGAGGCTGCTTATGCTGAGATACCCGCTCTTACGTCCGTGTGCTTTTCACCATTTGCGTCTACGCCGGGGTGCAAAAGGCAGTCTATGTGTTTTGCTCTTTTTCTCGGGGTTTAGTTTGGCTGCGCAGGAGCGCCAATCAGCAAAAAAAGTCGTGGTTGACAGCCTTCCGGTGCCAAACGAACCGAACCAGCTATTCTACTTGCAGCGTGATCCGGATGCCAACACGGTCATCTACCAACTCAACATGGAAGAGGGGGTTGTTGACCCCGATGAGCCGGTAAATGTCTATTGGATCCGCTATGCGGAGGGCGGTCTACGTAAAGGGTTGAATTATCTGCAACGTACCCTGGCATACGGCATTAGTCATAGATCGCTTGGCAATGGGGAGTTTGAATTAGTACTCGCCGCCTATAAGGACCACCCGTTGCGGTTGGCATATTGCGAAAAGAGTAAATCCTACAAGGTGTATACCACTATCAAAAATCGGGAAGCGGTCTTAGAACGTATTTTTGTACGTATCGATGGAGGTAGTGTGCTCAGTCCGAATATCCTATACTTTGAATTGACGGGTCGAGACACTACGACCCATGCACGCGTAAGCGAACAGATAAAGCCGGTTCAATAAATGATGGTAAACTTGAAATCCAACGGGTTGAAGTGATGGATGAGCTCGTCGATGAGGCGGTCGCCATAACGCACATACAACGGACCCATATTTTCCGACCGTTCCTGCAACACCCCACCTGGAAAAAGCTTTTCCTTGATACGGTCAATCTGGATCAGCGCATCTTCATGGTTACGCTTATCGGCTTTAAGCAACTTCTTCTCCAAATTGTGGATGGCTTTTTTCAGCCGTGCTTTCACCGCATCTGTACTAGGGCCCAAGCTCGGATCGATTTTATGGGCGCGCAGACGCAGCTTGCTGAAGATGGCGTTTAGTTCCATCCACTCGTCGTTGAGTGTAAGCCGGTGTTTGGTGTGGCGGCGGACATATTCTTTCTTGAGTTCTTCCGTGTCTTTGAAAATACTTCGGAAGGTCAAGTTGAGCCGAAGCACCTTCACCGACATGTTGTCGTCGGTGATCATCGCCGAGTTGCGGGGTACGAGGATCGGGAAATCCAAGCCGTAGTGCTCAAAACATGATTTCAGTTGTAACCAATAGGCAACCTCAGCGCCTCCGCCGATGTAGGCAAGGTTTGGCAATATCACTTCTTGGTACAGGGGGCGCATCACCACATTCGGACTGAAACGCTCGGGGTGTTGTTGTATTTCCACTTTGAGTTCGTCTTCCGAAAAATAAATCCCTTGGTTAAGCACCTCAAACCGGGCGTCTTCACGCTTTACAATACGCTCGCGGAATCCATCGGTGAGGTAGAAGAAATTGATTTCGCGGGCATGCACTTGTGCGGTAAATCCGGCCGCATGCAATGCTTCCGACGTTTTTTCAATAGCCGAGTGGCTGTATAATCCAAGGATATCCCGCTCGATGAAGGGTGCGAAGCGTTGTTTGAGCGTTGCCTCGTCTGCATCGATGATTACAAGACCGTGGGCACCGAACAGTCCGTTGACCAAATGCCTCGTGGCATCCGCCAGGTTATCGTGTTTCAGGTAGGCTGCCTCAACCAAGGCGGCCAATTTGGATGAGTTGTCCGAAAGGCCAAGTGTACGTTGGTATTCACGTACGGTATCCGTCAACCCGGCCGTCTTCATACGCCCCGTCGCTCCCACGGCGGGGATGTCCCATACGATCTTCTTGCCGTGAAGCCTCGTATGATTGATTTCGGCAAAATCGTGGTCTTCGGTCGCCATCCAATAAACAGGTACAAAGTTGTACTCGGGGAAGGCTATTTTGAGATCGCGGGCAAGCCGTATGGTGGTGGCTATTTTAAAAATGAAATACAGCGGCCCTGTGAAGATGTTGAGTTGGTGGCCGGTGGTAACGGTAAAAGTACGTTCGTCTGCCAGGGCATCAATGTTGGTTGCAACAGTGGGGTGCTGCTGCAGGGCAGCACCGTATTGGTGGCGCAATACCTGCACCAAAGTGGCCCGGTCGGTTTTGCCGGCCTTGGTTTCCAATTGGCGGGCAAACCCTTCAATCGTTGGCTTATTCCCCGCGAAATTAGCCAGCGATGGGTCGTTACTTAAATATGCCAGCAATGTTTTTGAAAAGCTGTTGGTGTCTTTGTAATCTATGTAGGTGGCCTTCATCAATAAACAAAGATAGGCGTTGCGAGCGAAAACCGGGACGGATAACGATTATTTGACAATCGTTCCATACAGGTCGAAATCTTCGGCCCTGTCTATACGCACATGGGCGAAGCGCCCCAATGTAAGGTAGTTTTGCGCGGTAGGGATGAGTACTTCGTTGTCTACCTCGGGCGAATCGTATTCGGTACGGCCGATGAAATAGTCACCCTCTACTTTATCCACCAGCACCTTGTAGGTATTCCCCACTTTCTGCTGGTTGATATCGAAGGAGATGCCTTGTTGGATGTCCATGATCTGTTCCACGCGGTTGGCTTTTATTTCTTCGGGCACATCGTCTACCAAGGTGTGGGCATGGGTCTTTTCTTCGTGTGAGTAGGTAAAACAGCCGAGGCGGTCGAAACGCGTGTCGGCCACCCATTGCCGGAGCTCTTCAAAATCCCGTTCGGTTTCGCCGGGGTACCCGCAGATAAGTGTGGTGCGCAGGGCAATGTCCGGCACGCGGTCGCGTATGGCATTAACCAGGTCGATTGTCTTCTGCTTGGTGATGCCCCGCCGCATGGAGGTAAGCATGCGGTCGCTGACGTGCTGCAGGGGCATGTCGAGGTAATTGCAGATATTGGTACGCTCGTTCATCGCATCGAGGATGTCCATCGGAAAGCCCGACGGATAGGCATATTGCAGCCGTATCCATTCGATACCTTCCACGTCTGATAGCCGGCGCAGTAAGTCAGCAAGGTTGCGCTTGCCGTATAGGTCGAGCCCATAGTAGGTTAGGTCCTGAGCGATGAGGATAAGTTCTTTGGTGCCATTTTTGGCCAACAACTGGGCCTCTTTCACAAGTGATTCCATCGGTGTGGATGCATGTTTCCCCCGCATCAGCGGGATGGCGCAGAAGGAACAGGGCCGGTTGCAGCCTTCCGCAATTTTGAAATACGCAAAATGTGACGGCGTGGTCAGCAAGCGCTCGCCAATCAGCTCGTGCTTGTAATCCGCCCCGACAGCACCAAGGAGGTCTTGCAAATCATGCGTGCCGAAGTAGGCGTCTACGTTGGGTATTTCGCTTTGCAGTTCCGGTTTGTAACGTTCCGATAAGCACCCAGTAACGATGACCTTACCAACCTTGCCCGCATCTTTGAGCGCGCTGTATTGCAGGATGGTATCGATCGATTCCTGCTTTGCGTTGTCTATGAACCCACAGGTATTGATGACCACGATATCGTCGGTCTGTATATCAGCCGACTCATGCACTACCGGCATATCGTTGCCCCGCAGTTGGCCCATCAGCACCTCACTGTCGTGTATATTTTTGGAGCAGCCCAATGTAACCACGTTTACGCGCGGTTTCTGGGGTACGTCTGCCGGTTTTACTTGTTTCGTCTTCATGAATGGTTATGGTCATTTGAACAGGGAGTCGACAAACTCCTTCTTGTTGAACAGTTGGAGGTCGTCCATTTTCTCGCCCACGCCGATGTATTTCACGGGTATCTTGAACTGGTCGGATATGCCAATCACCACGCCTCCCTTGGCGGTACCGTCGAGTTTGGTGAGCGCCAGTGCATTCACATCGGTAGCTTGGGTAAACTGCTTGCACTGTTCAATGGCATTTTGACCGGTAGAGGCGTCGAGTACCAACAGGATTTCGTGGGGTGCACCCGGCACGATCTTCTGCATCACCTGCTTGATCTTCGTCAGCTCATTCATGAGAGCTACCTTGTTGTGGAGCCTGCCAGCAGTATCGATGATAGCCACATCGTCTCCATTGGCCACGGCAGATTTGACGGTGTCAAACGCCACGGAGGCAGGATCCGAACCCATGGCCTGTGCCACCACGCGCACGCCCACGCGTTCTCCCCATAGCCTGATCTGGTCTACGGCTGCCGCCCGGAACGTGTCGGCGGCACCCAGTACCACCTTGTTCCCGGCTTGTTTGAGTTGATGGGCCAACTTACCGATGGTAGTTGTTTTGCCCACGCCATTTACGCCCACCACCATGATCACATACGGCTTGTGTTCGCCGTATTCGAAGTGTTCGAAATCGGCGCTGTTGTTTTCCGCGAGCAGTGCTTGGATTTCATCGCGCAGGAGGGCGTTCAGCTCCGACGTGTTGATGTACTTGTCGCGCGCCACACGGGCTTCGATGCGTTCGATGATCTTGAGCGTGGTGGTTACGCCCACATCCGACGTAACGAGCACTTCTTCCAACTCATCAAGTACGTCGTCATCCACCGTTGATTTGCCAACCACCGCCTTGGTGATCTTGGATAAAAACCCTTCTTTGGTCTTCTCTAAACCCTTATCGAGCGCCTCCTGGGCTTCCGGTGTTTCCTGCTTTTTCTTGAAAAAATCAAATAGTCCCATCGCTTAGTTGTCGTTGGGCCCGTTTAAACGGGCCCACTAATTGCAAACATAACAAAAAAGCCCTTCCGGTAGTTTCCCGAAACGGCTTTTCGCAATATTGATAGGCTACAGCGGTTACTCTGCAGCCGATTCCTCAACGGCTACTTTTGCTGCCTCAACGGCATCTTTGATGTGGTCGTTGTGCGCAATCAGTTCCTTAAAGGTATATGCACCTGTTTTCGGGGATCTAACGGCGGTGATAACTTTGGTGTAATCCTTGCCTTTGCCCGTTTTGAGTGATGCTACTGCTTTCTTTGCCATCTCTTTTTTTCATTATGCAGGTTGCTACCTGAAAGCAACCGCGGATTTATTTAATCTCTTTGTGAACGGTAACGCGGCGCAACACCGGGTTGAATTTTTTCAGCTCAAGCCGCTCGGTGGTGTTTTTCTTGTTTTTGGTGGTGATGTAACGAGACATCCCCGGTTGACCGCTTTCTTTGTGCTCGGTGCATTCCAGAATGACCTGAACCCTATTTCCTTTTTTTGCCATTGCTTCGTTGTATTATAATCCGCCCAATCGACCCGGATAATTCTTTAGACGTATCCCTTCTTGATAAACTTGTTGATCACGGCGGTGATGCCGTTTTTGTTGATGGTTTTTATCGCCGAGGTGGATACTTTCAGGGTAATCCAACGGTTTTCTTCAGGAATGAAGAACCGCTTGGTCTGCAGGTTAGGGTAAAACTTACGCTTCGTCTTCGCATTTGAATTGGAAACGTTGTACCCATTCATCGCCCCTTTTCCTGTTAAATCACAAACTCTTGACATGATGGTATTGTTATATATTATTAAACGCCTTTTTGCAAAGGGTTTGCAAATATCAGCATTTGTTTTTTATTATACAATTATTTTTTCGAATTGGTAAAATGGGCCTCGCGGACAGTCTTGCCATAATAAACGGGCGACCCTAAAGTAAAGGGCCGCCCGTATCGGATTAATCAATAAAGAACTGTCAGCTTCCAGCCTGCGGGCCCAAAACGGTTCCTTCTTGAGGTACTTGGAGCGGTTCCACATTCCGTTCAGCGCCCGGATAGCCAATGTTTTGATTAATGACACCTTTTATATTCGTGTTGATCGCATTGGCAGGGACGGGCCATAAGATGTGATGCACACTGATCTTATATTCCGCCCATTTGTGTACCACCCCTTTGTTGTAGAAGTTGCTCCTAGTCACCACACGATCGTACCAAAAATTGACGCCTTCTTGTTTTACGTTTGAACCTGTTCCTCCTGGTCCGCTTAGATTTTGCAGACTATACGTACGGCCACCGAAAATCTCGCAGGGTTTGCCCGTTCTCGCATAGATATACGAAATCCGCACCAATTCGACATGTCGGTTCTCCTCATAATAAAGCTCGCGAGCACGCTCATCCAGTATTTCTCCGATATTGATGTCTCCTGCGTTGAGGGGCTGGGCACCCGCACGGATTCGTACCTCATTCAGAGCCTCAGCCGCGAGCGCCGGTTGGTCTTTCCAATAATAACATTCGGCAATCAACAGGTAAACCTCGGCCGACCGGTAAATGTACCAGGGAGTTTCACCACCGGCCCATTGGGTTTGTAGCGGATCTGGCACGAACACCTTGTAATGTGGCCACGGATACCACGTTCTAATGGTATCTTCCACGCTCATGTTGGCTGGCTTTACGAAGTGTTCGCCATACCACGGATTTCCACTGGATTTCAATCCGGGGGCATTGTATCTCAAATCTTCCATGCGGCGCCAACTATCGCGATTGTATATCCCCCGCATATCGTTAGCTTCCTTATCAGCTCGCCATATATAGCTTGTAAAGTAGGATGTGGAACGCAACCGGCCGATACCCCGGCCATAGGACTTATTTAAGTCCATTTCGGGATCGGTTTCGCCGGCTGCTGGCGCGATGCTTGTACCCCCTTGTCCATCGGGTGTTTTGATGTTTCCGCTATTCCAAAAGGGCACGGCATTACGCATCGTTTGGATGCGGTCTGAACCTTCTTCTTCGGGATACGATACCACATACATCAACCCTTCGGTATTGGTCATGTCCAATTTTGCTTCGATGCTGTGCAAATCAAACATCAGGTTGGTATTGGGCTTACCCTGGTTAGGCGTAAAGCGGTTTTTCATCAGCGGATGCTTGGCTACGATTTCTTGCCCTACCTGTATGGCGCGGTCAAAGTCGCCGAGTACCATGCAAACTTTCATAAGCAACACACCGCAGGCTGCCTTCGAAGTACGGCCACGATCCACAACTTCGGGGACCCATTGGTAAGCAAACTCCAAATCCTTCTTCATCCGTTCTAGGATACCCCACCGATCGTACGAATAGAAGTCATACTTGGGGGCTTCGATTTCCCAATCCAGGTATGGTACATCGCCGAATTGGTGGGTCAGTTTGTAGTATCGGTACGCCCGGTGGAAATAGGCTGACCCAAGCACCGCATTACGTTCTTCTTCACTTCCAAATTCGGCGTTGTCAATACGTGAAATCACTGTATTTGCGTATTTGACGCCTTTGTATCCTTCATACCAGTACCACCCAACCTTGGTGAAATCGGTATGATTCAATTGTGCATCTGGCAAAAGAGCGACATCCATATCCATTTGTGGACCTGCTTTGTCCGTGGTACCCTCAACCGCCACTTCTGACTGGATAATCTCCGTCAATATCGGCGCTGCGTCACCGAAGTACTCATGCCGCATATTACGCTCTAACGTAGTAAGTGCAGAATACATCCCTTCGGCATTGGATAGGGCTACACCGGGTTCGTAGAATGACAGCGGCTTGGGCTGGAGCCAATCTTCACTACAGCCCACTACCGTGAAGGCCATGGTTGCCAATGCCAAGGCTGCTTTGCTATATATCTTTTTATTATTCATCTTCTTGTATTTTGAAGTTAAAGCGAAAAATTGATACTCATGTTGTATGTCCGGGGTGTAGGCATACCCCCAAGGTCGGCGTTGTCATACGACTCAGGATCGCCAAATGTCCAATCAGGAGCCCAAAAAGCCACATTCCGTACAGTAGCCGATATCCTTAAATTTTGGATATTAAGCCGTTGGATGAACGATGCTGGTACGGCATAGGAGAGCGATACATTGTCTAGTCGGATGAACGAACGTGAGACATAGTTTGAGCCAATATTCTTTGAACCGATGCGACCGTAATCGTTGATCGGATTATCGGGTGTCCACCGAGGTTGTTCATAATCGGTGGCCCGGTCCGCAAAGTTAGCGTTGTTTGCTGCCCGGTTATAGGTGTCATAGTGCCCCCAGTTGGAATAGACAAAAAAGGAAAAGTCAAAATTGCCATAGCGGAAATCATTCCGGAGCGACCATCGGAACCGTGGCGTGGTCCATTGCTGGAAAATCCGGTCATCATCCGTCATTACGCCATCGCCATTCTGGTCTCTGTATTTAAAGTCTCCGGGTTGCAACCCATACGGCTTTGCCTCCTCTTCCTCGCCAAGCTGCCATACGCCGATTCGCTCATAAGACCATATCCTATCCGGATCTTGGCCGATGAACCACCGATTTTTAATGTCGTCAGCTTCTCTTTGCCCGATGACATTTCCATTGGCATCCAATACATCTACCATATCTCCATAAAGCCGCTTGATTTCCCGGCGATTGAGCATAAAGATTGCTGAAGCATTCCAATTGAACTTCTCGCGCTCAATGATTCTACTGTTTAATGCCACTTCAAACCCTTTATTTTCCAATTCACCGAGGTTGGCAGCTACGCTATTGAACCCGATGATTTCAGGAAGTGCCCGATCGACCAGCAAGTCTAGTGTTGTAGATGTATAGAAATCCAATGCCGCTCCCAACTTATTGTTGAATAACGAGAAATCCAATCCAACGTTGTAGGAAGACTTATTTTCCCACCGTAGCCCTAAATTGGCCATGCGGTTGACATACAACTGGGAGTAGAGGTAAATATTACCATTTTGATCGATATAGGGATGCAGGCCGGAGGTCATGTCTGACAAGGCTTCATATTGACCGATGTCCCGATTACCATTACGGCCCCATGACAACCGCAGTTTACCGTAATCGAGCCAGCTTGATGTATTTGCCATGAATTTTTCGTCAGAGAAGTTCCATGCAAAAGCCAATGCCGGGAATGTGGCACGGGGATTCTGTGCACCGAACGCCGAATATCCATCACGGCGTACGGAAGCAGTCAGCATATAACGGTCACGCAACGAATAAAACAACCGAGCCATCAGTGCATCGCCGGTACGGTAAGTATCGTTACTCTCATTTAATGGTACGGCCCCTGCTTGCAAGCGGTGCCACCCGAGGATATCGCTGGGGCTATAGTTGGATGCCGTCGCTTTGGTCCGCCAGTACTGGCCTTTTTCCGCATTCTGCAGCAACGTCACTTCAAAATTATGGATGTCGAACCGTTTGTTCCACCTCAAGACATTGTCAATTTGCCAATTATAGGTTTTCTCGAACGTGCGTTCCGAACTCCCACCCCGATTGGCCCATTCCGGATTTTGTGAGGAATCATGATTATAATACTCGCGCCACACATAAGAAGGTGTGAAGTTGGTTTGAAACTCGATCTCAAAAGGCAACTTCACCACGCTATATAAGGTCGCGTTTAAGGTATTGTACCGATCGATACGGTCCCGGTACAGATTATCAAAAAATGGATTCTGCGGGGTGGGATCACCCGTTGGCAACCGTTGATAAGGGCTTTCGGGATCGCCGATATTATTCGATCCATAAGGCGAGATAACGGCTGACTGGCCCCAATTTGCTTGCAAGAAACCCTCGTTTCGAGTGGCAAAATTGGCATTGGCGCCCACACGAAGGAATGAGGTAATCGTAGATTCGAGATTCAGTCTGGATCGTAGGTTTTTAAATCGATTCCCTACAATGATACCTTCACGGTCTACATGGTTTAATGACCAGTAATAGTTGACATTGTCCGTCCGATTCGATATACTGACCGAATAGTCTTGTTGAACCCCTTGTTGGAAAACGAGGTCTTGCCAATCGGTAAGTGTGTTGGTCATATAATTATCAATCTCTGGAGTCTTAAATTCAAGCCGCGATAGCCATAAGCGTACCGCCTGTTCTTCGGTAACGGAAGAAACGGGTGTATTCTGGTCATAATTATACCAATCCAACTGGCTAACACTCGACAGCTGGCGCGGATCCACGAACATTTCTGGATAATCCTGATGATAGGCATCCGTACGCCTACCCATCTCGTAATCATATCGGTAAGCGATAAACTCTTCGCCGGTCATTACGCGCGGCATACCGGCATTTTCCACAAATCCGAGATTACCGTTAAACGAAATCTTCGGCTTTCCCACTTGCCCCTTTTTCGTGGTAATCAATACAACGCCGTTGGCGGCCTTGGCCCCATAAACCGCCGATGCACTGGCGTCTTTTAAAATGTCGATGGACTGGATGTCATTCGGGTTGATATCGGATAACGCCCCGTCGAATATCACGCCATCCACCACATGCAGCGGGCTGCTGCCGGCTTTCAATGTCCCTTTTCCGCGGATAAGTAGCGAAGCATCTCCTTTGGCCGTATTGCCTTGGCCGATAATCATACCCGCTGCATTTGCCCGTAATAAATCCTGTACGGACCGAGGTGCTTGGGTCTCGAGTTTTTCCGCCTGAACAGAAGCAACAGCACCCGTCAAATCCTTACGTTTTGCCGTTCCGTAGCCGATAACAACAACCTCATCGAGGTCCTGAATGTCGGCCTTTAGTATAACGTCAAATGTCGTACGTTGGTCTGTTTGAATCTCTTGCGTACTGTACCCAGTCGACGAAAAGACGAGTATCGCACCATCTTCCGGCAATGAAAGGCTATAGTGGCCTTGTGCGTTGGTTTGGGTCCCGGTCCCGGTCCCTTTTACCGTCACTGTGACACCAGCCAAAGGAAAGCCGGCATCGCCGGTGACCGTCCCCGTGACGATGCGCTGAAATACACTGCTGTAGATAATGGCAGGTTTGGATTGAATGTATTGTACGCAACAAAGCGCCAATATCAATAAAGACAATTTTGGAAACTGTTTGCTCATTGGTTTACTTTTTGGTTAAACAAAAACAAATGATGGTAGATTCGGTTTTAACTCCCCTTGCTGTGCCTAAAATCGTTGATTCCGCTACGTGGGGCACCAATCCACCTCGCCAATGATAATCGGATTTAGTAACTCGTAAAGTTGTTTCATAAAAGCCCTCCTTTTGTGGAATAATTTTTAATTGGTTCCCTCGCCAACGTAAGGTTGTTATACATTTTGTTTGTAATGCAACCACGTGTATGCCCAAATATAGTTATAGTAAACGGTGGCTATGCATACGGTGGGTAGTTGAACTGATAAGACACCTACAAAACTGTGTTTTCAACCCTTTTCAATCGGTGGACTGATTTTGCTGTTTGTAACAGGGCTGTTGCTATCAACCACTGTGCTGCCGTCGTCAATTGAAACCTAGCTTCTGTAAATTCCAGCACTCCATTGACCAATTGCGGTATTCACCAATAGGGGCAAGCGCTTAGTTTTGATCCTCGAAGTGTAAAAATGATGGCTATGAGAACTCCCGTAAACATACAGTACTACCACGAACGACGCATCACCGGCCTCCTTTGTGCAATCCTACTTGGCCTATCTATCGCACCCCTACGTGCGCAGGACCTCGTTTTGGAAAGGCAGGTGGTGGGCAGCACCGGCTACAGCATGCAGGTGGGCAGTACCATTTTTCAGTACACCGTCGGTGAGGCCGTGGTGGCAACGCTCATGCAGTCGCCCCTACTCCTCACCCAGGGTTTCCAGCAACCGGAAGTAACGGTACTCCACGACATGCCCCAGCTACCTTACCTCACCGACTTCATCGTATTCCCGAATCCGGCATCCACCTACACCACCATCCGGTTCAACCTGTTTGCCCCCGGCAATGTGCGGCTCATGCTGGTCAACAACGCCGGCCAGATCGTGTACAGTGAAGACCGCGATGTCGCCGCCGGCCAGCTGGAATACCGCATACCGCTTGAACGCTACGCATCCGGCCTGTACTACCTCGTGCTGTCGGTAGACTCATCGAGGAAATATACCGAGAAATTAATCATTCAGTAATAGACCAACGCAATGAACACCAAAACAATCACCGGCGCTTTCCTGATCCTACTCGTCGGGCTGATCCCCGCAGTGACGCGGGTAGTGGCCCAAAACAATCGGACCGTCACTACCGGTGCATCCTTCCTCCTGCTGAGCCCCGATGCCCGCAATGCCGGCGTGGGTGAGGCCGGAACAGGCCTGGAGTCCGATGCCAATGCCCTCTATGCCAACGCGGCAAAAATAGTCTTCGCCGACCGGATGGGCATCAGCCTCTCTTATACTCCGTGGATGCGCCAGCTGGTAGACGATGAGCACCTGAGCTACCTCGCGGCTTACCGCCGCCTGAGCGACCGGGAGTCGCTGGGCATGTCGGTCAAATACCTCGACCTGGGTGATGCCTCCTTCCGGGACGAAGCGGGCAACCTGCTGCAGACGTACAGCCCCGCGGAGTTTGCGCTCGATATCAGTTATGCCCGCAAATTGGGCGAGCATTTCGCCATGGCCCTTACCGCTCGGTACATCCACAGTGCGCTGGGTGCCGGTGTGTACAACGGCCTGGAAATGGATCCGGCCAATGCCTTTGCGGTAGACATCAGCGTCTATTCCGAACGGGAGCTGTTCCAGTCCAGCCAATTCGGAAAGCGCTTTGCCTGGGGAATCAACCTGAGCAATGTGGGCACCAAGATCAGCTACACCAATTCCAAAGAGAGTTTCCTGCCGATGAATTTGCGTCTGGGAACGGGCTATGCCCTCTACAACGACCCGAATAACCGGCTCACCCTGCTGCTGGACGTCAACAAACTCATGGTCCCTACATCGCCGACATACAGATTGGATGAAAATGGACAGCCCACCACCGAAATAGCACGAGGCAAAGACCCCAACAGAAGTGTGCCCGATGCGCTGTTCACGTCGCTGTTTGACGCGCCGGGCGGATTCGGTGAGGAGCTTTCCGAATTTACGGTTTCCGGGGGGTTCGAGTTCAGCTACTACCGGCAGTTTTTCCTCCGTGCGGGTTATTTCCACGAAGCACCCGATAAGGGCAACAGGCAGCACCTCTCTACCGGGCTGGGCCTCCGCGTGAGCGACTTCCAGCTGGACATGAGCTACACCATGCCGATGGCACGGCGGTATACCGTGCGCAACGAATTTAAAGCAACACTGAGTTTCAATCTCAATAACTAATTAACATCACATTAAAAATAGCTGTATCATGATTATGAAAGCAAAATTACTGACCATTGCATTTGGACTGCTGTTCGTGTGGCTGGGTGCAACGGCACAATCAGGCCTCGATGGCATCAACTACCAGGCCGTAGCCCGTAATACCGATGGCACCGTACTGGCCGAAAAAAACATCCGCGTGCGGTTATCCGTCATCGGTGAGTCGGCTGCCGGCGAGGTGCAGTACCGCGAGGAGCATCAGCTCGCCACCAATAAACTGGGGCTGTTCACGCTGCAGATCGGCCGTGGACAGGCTGACCAGGGGACATTTGCCACCATCCCGTGGCAGGATGCCAACCAGTACCTCAAGGTGGAGGTGGCTGTCGATGGCGGAATGTTTGCCGACCTGGGCACCACCCAGCTGATGAGCGTACCGTTTGCGCTGTATGCGGCATCGGGCGGGGCACCCGGAGAAACCGGGCCGCAGGGGCCGGCAGGACCACAGGGCCCGGCAGGGCCGGCAGGTCCGCAGGGCGAAAAAGGGGAAAAAGGTGATCCCAATGGCCCCGCGGGGCCGCAGGGTGAGCAGGGCGAAAAAGGCGACCAGGGCGAACCCGGCGCAGCCGGACCGCAGGGTATTGCCGGGCCGCAGGGACCGGTAGGACCGCAGGGACCCGAAGGGCCCCAGGGCGAGAAGGGCGATACCGGTGCGCAGGGACCACAGGGCGAGAAGGGTGAAAAGGGCGATCCCAATGGGCCAGCGGGACCGCAGGGACCGCAAGGCGAAAAAGGCGATACGGGCGAACAGGGCATCCAGGGGATTGCCGGACCGCAGGGTGTTGCCGGACCGCAGGGGCCTGAAGGCCCGCAGGGCGAGCAGGGCGAAACCGGTGAGCAGGGACCGCAGGGCGAAGCCGGACCAGCAGGGCCACAGGGCCCCGAAGGACCCCAGGGTGAGCAGGGCGAGAAAGGCGACCAGGGCGAAACCGGGCCAGCCGGAGCCGATGGCGAACTCACCGGCCCCGCCGGGGGCGACCTATCGGGCACCTACCCCGATCCCGTGGTGGCCAAGCTGCAGACGGTACCCGTATCCGACGCGGCACCCGCCAATGACGACGTGCTCAAATTCGACGGTACACAGTGGGTGCCGGGCGCTTTGGCGGGCGTTGGGTTTGAGCTGCCCTTTGCCGCCACGGAAAACTTAGCCAGCACGCTATTCTCCATCACCAATGAAGGGGATGGCACCGCGGGCCATTTTGAGATAAACAACAGTGCCGCAACAGTACCGGCGCTCACCGTACAAACCAATAGCGAGAATGGGCTTGGTGGCTATTTCGCACATAATAACCTTGATGGCGATGGCAGTGCGCTGAAAGCGGAAAGCAACGGTTTTACGGCAATTTCTGCCGAATTATCCGGCTCTGGTCTCGCCGCCATTTCTGCCGAGATCTCCGGCTCTGGTAGCGCCGCACACCTTGTCAGTTCAAACCCCGGAAATGTAAATGCTGCCCTCGAGGTTCAGACCAACAGCAATGCGGCGATTGCTGGATCGTTCGCCAACAGCAACCCCAATGGCAGCGGTACTGTGCTGCGGGTAGCAGGTAATGGAACCGGCACCAGTATACTGAGCCGGGCGAGCGGAACCGGCGGACACGCTGGTTTCTTCCATACCAATACCACCAACAACAATTCGAATACCCTGCGTGTGGAAACGATGGGGGGCGGGGCTGCCATAGCGGCGCGGTCGGTTTCCGGCAGCACAATCTCGGGTTTCAACAATAGTTCGGGTACCGTTTTCGAAGGAATCAGTCAGGGTAGCGGCATGGTCGCTTCCTTTCGGAGTGTGAATGCAGCGAATACGCAACCCACGTTGTTTGTGGAAGGAAACAGTAACTCCGGATACACCGTGGATATCACCTCAGCTGGCCGGACCGGACTACGAAGCACGCTAAGCTCGACCAATTCAAACAGTTCCGCAATTTCGGGCATATCAAGCGGAACAAATGGTATCGCGGGGGACTTTCAGGTCAATAACCAGGCCAATTCCAGCGTAAGCCTGCGGGCAAGAAATATGGGAAATGGGCATGCGATACTTTCCTACTCCGCCAAGGGAAGAGCTATAGAAGGTCAGAGCAGCGGTCCAGAGCCGGTGGCCTATTTCTTTACATCGGGGGCTTCTTCGACCGGGCACGTTATCCATGCTCGTAACTCCCAGGCTAATAATCCCAGCGAAGCCCTGCTAGTTGAAACAAGCAGCACCTTGGCCCCCGCCGCGCGTTTTAGCGTGACAAACGGCATTGGTTCGGCAGTGATTGGAGAAACTGCCGTCACGATCCCGAACAACAATGCCGCCGTGATGGGCCGTGCAAATAGCACTGCGGGTGGTGCCGGCGCCTTTATGATCAATAGCGCGGGAAATACCGCCACGGCGCTACGCGTGGCACACCAAGGCACAGGAAATCTGCTGACCTTAACCCGCACAAACGCCGCAAGTACTAGTGACGTATTCGTTGTGGAGTCTGCCGGCTCCGCCAACCTCGCCGTCTTCCGCAGTGGCGGCGCAAACCGGGCCCGGATCAATGCGGCCGGCGTGGGTTTTTTTAATGGTGGCACCGTTGCTGGTGGCGCCGACATCGCCGAAGCATTCGATGTAACGGGGTCGATAGACCAATACGAGCCGGGTGATGTGCTGGTGATCTCCATGGATGAAGACCGCACCGTGGAAAAATCCATGGTAGCCTACTCCGATATCGTAGTAGGCGTATATGCCACCAAGCCGGGCGTGCTCCTCACCGAGGAAGGTATCGATGACGACATCACCCACATGGTGCCGATGGGGGTGGTGGGAGTTATCCCCACCAAGGTGTGCCTCGAAGGCGGAGCCATCAAACGGGGCGACCTCTTAGTGACCTCTTCTATTAGTGGCGTGGCCATGAAAGCCGACAAAAGCAAGATCGAGGCCGGCCAAGTGATCGGCAAAGCCCTACAAGCGTATAACGGCGCCGGAGTAAGCAAGATAAAAGTATTGGTAAACGTCAAATAAACGTATCAGAAAATGACGCTCCCCTACGGTTACCCCGCATCTTTTACCAGCGCAAATTGGAGGTCTACGGCCGTCCCTTTAACTGTGCCATTGGGATCCGTAAGGTCCCTGATGGCAAAAGGAAGTGTGAGCCTATGCGACGTATTGAACAGGGCGATTCGCTTCTGGGTAATGGCAATGCCCAATGACCGCTTGGCAGCGCCCGTCCTATCCGCGGTATCGCTAGCGATTTTACGCCCCACCCCATCGTCTGCAATGGTGCAGCAGAGCACGGCATCCTGCGCGGTGATCCCGAGGTCGATGGTACCCTTAGCTTGGCGGGGGAGCAATCCATGGATGATGGCATTTTCCACAAACGGTTGGAGAACCAAGGGCGGTATCCATATCTTTTCGGTATCGATGTCACTCGCCAACGAGATGTTGATCAATAGGTCCTCGCCAAAACGGAGCCGTTCCAGCGTGAGATACTGCGTTACCAAATCAAGCTCATCGGCAAGTGTGATGGTGGCCTCTTGCGAGTACTCTAATACATTGCGTGTGAGCCGGGAAAGGCTCGTCAGGTAATGAGTTGCCAGCGGTTTGTCGTGTTGACTGATGATGGCGTTGATGCTGTTGAGGCAATTGTTAAGGAAATGGGGGTTCATCTGCGCACGCCAAGCCATGTCTTCCAGCTCACTCACGCGCTGCTGATGCATGAGGCTGATATGAGTGGTTTGTTTTCGGAAATACCACCAGCAACAGCCTACTGTCAGCAGAGCAGCGCCTCCCGCAATGAAAAAATAGGTAATCATGTTTATACATAATTGGACCGCGTAAAGTAAGTGAATTTCAAGCAACTATCGCGAAAAAAGAAAAAGAAAATTTCAATTAAATATCCAAATGAAACATATAGGAATCATCGGGGCCGGCATCAGCGGCCTCACCACAGCAAAAACCTTTATGCAAAAGGGCTACCTGGTAACGGTACTGGAGAAGGCAGATGCCATTGGTGGCGTATGGCACAAACGGTGCTCATACGTCGGGGTAACCACCCAGACCACCCGCGATGAATATGCGTTCTCGGATTTTCCAATGCCTGCACATTATCCGATGTGGCCCACGGGTGAGCAGGTTCGGCAGTACCTGCATGACTACGCCACACATTTCGGGATCATGCCCTGCATCCGCTTCGGTACGACGGTGAAAAGCATGTACTATGACGGGTTCAATTGGGTGGTACGGCTACAAGATGACGAGACAGTAACGTTCGCCTATGTGGTGGTTTGTACCGGCACGTTCCACGAACCGCATGTACCTAAAATCCCCGGCATGGATACTTACCTTAATGCCGGCGGTGCGATACGACACTCTTCCGAAGTGCTGGATGCCGACCAGCTAACGGACAAGGACGTGGCGGTAGTAGGATTTGCCAAATCAGCCACTGATATGGCGACCGTAGCGGCAGAGGTCGGGAAAAGCTGCACGCTGGTTTATCGCCGTGCCCAGTGGAAGGTGCCGCGCTATTTCGGCAATATCATCAATATGAAATATTTGTTGTTTTCTCGCTTTTCGGAAGCGTTTTTCAATGCGCGCAAAAAGCCGATTTTTCAGCGTACCTTGCATTCGATAGGCAGGCCGTTGGTTTGGGCGCAGTGGCGTGCCCTTGAGATGCTGCTGAAAAAACAATTTCGGTTAAAAACTTGTGGCATGTTGCCGGCTCATCGCATCGAAGACCAGATCAGCTGCAGTTTGGGGGTTGAACCCGTGGGGTTCTATAAAATGGTCGCCGAAAAGCAGATTGTCGGGTTCTGCGCAGAGGTGAAACGCTTTGAAGGTCGAACCATGGTGTTAACCAACGGCGAGGTTCTGCAGCCCGACGTGGTGATATTCGGGACGGGCTTCAGGCAACGCCTACCGTTTCTTGGTGTGCAATACCAGGAAATGATTACCAATGCGAATGGCATGTACACGCTATATCGAAACATCGTACATCCGGACTTACCACAAATGGGCTTCGTGGGCTTTAACTCGAGTTTATTTACCACATTGACCTCAGAGGTGGCTGCCCACTGGCTCGCTGCGGTGGTTTCGGGCGACCTGATACTGCCTCCTGCCGAAGACATGCTCGAGGAAATGAGGGCGATGGAAAGATGGCGGTGTGAAGCGCGGCCCATAGCGGCCGAATTCAGCGGTCTATGTGTAGCGCCCTTCAATTACCAGCACCTCGACGAGCTGATGACGGACTTGGGCCTCCGTACACAGGCTTCCCGAAACTTCATCCGTGAGTTTTTTAAACCCATTAACCCAAAAGACTACAAAAAAATGCTTGCAGGAAAACCGAAGGCTTTTTAATCCCATTTTATTACCTTCGCCATAAGGAACTCACTGTAGAATGCGCCGCACGAAACAATACCTTGCCCGACTTATTTCCCTATCCCTGGTATTGGGTGTCGGGATGATTGCGGCGTCAGCACAGGAAATGGATAGCTGGGCAACCGTCCAGAAAAACGGCGGGGGCACCATCACGGCATTGTGGTATGACATTGATCCCTTCATTTTTGAAGACCAAAATGGTGAACTGCAAGGCGTTGAGTTTGAACTGATGGAGTCCTTTGTAACTTGGATCAAGAAAAGGTACGGATATGAGGTGCGGGTCAAATGGTCGGATGCGGGAAGTTTCAATGCCATCTATGACCGTGTCCATCAGGCCAGCAACCAAGGCTTATTCGGGTGGTCTTTCTTTTCGATCACGCCTGACCGGCGCCAAGAGGTTGGATTTACCCCGCCGTATATGCCCGATATCAACGTATTGGTGACCAATGAACTCATGCCCACGTTTACGAATGAGTCGGCGTTCCTAGACACGATTGCGCACCTGCGCGGTTACACGATGCAGTATACCGCCATGGAGAAGGATATGGAAAAGCTTATCCGCGGATTCGACATACCCATTTCCCGGCAATATGACGACTATGAGATACTGGAAAAAATCGCGAGCGATGGGAATGCCTTCGGTTACGTACCGCTTACTGTGTATGTGGTAAGCTTGCAGAAAGGAATCAAAGTAAAAAGACAGCATCTATTTGCCACCGAAAGACCGGGATTGGCCGGTATCTTCCCTAAAGCCAGCGATTGGCAACCTGTGGCCAACGAGTATTTCCAGAGTTTTGAGTGTAAACGGTTGGTCAACACGCTGCTCGCCAAATACCTGGGCAGCGAAATCGGTGGTATCATCTTGGAAGGACCCGGTGCCAGCCCCGACAGGCAGCGCGACGCCGAACTTGAATTGGTAACCAAGGAGCGTGAAATCGTATCGCAACGATTGGCTAGTACACTGCTGGCATCCCAGCGTGATAAAATACTCCGGAACGTGAGCATCCTAATGATTGCTATAGCGATCATCATCGTTATTCTGATCTATAACCGATACCGGATGAAAACACGCTTGACTAAGCTATTGACCCAACGCAACACCGTAATCGAAAGGCAAAACCGGGATATTGAGCGGATTAACAGACGGTTGCACATGCGGGTGCTGCAAGCCCAGATAAACCCCCACTTTTTATTCAACTCCCTCAACGACCTGCAGTATTACATCAACAAGGGCGATACCAGCACCTCGTTGAGCTACGTATCGCGTTTTTCCCGATTTATCCGAGAGCTTATCACGCAGGCCAATGAACCGGAAATTACCCTGGCTCAGGAGGAGCGCTTTTTGAGCCTTTACCTCGAACTTGAAAAGATGCGTTATGGGGGCAAGTTCGACTACGCCATTGCCATGGCGGATGGCACTCCGCGCGATATTACAGGAATACCCCCATTAATCATCTACCATTACGTGGAAAATGCACTGTACCACGGTATCCTCAACATAGAAGGAAAAGGAGAAGTTACCATAGCTTTCAGCTACCACGAGCCTTATTTGATCTGTACGATTACAGACAACGGTTGTGGCCGTGAAGCGGTTAAGGCACGAAACCAGAAGCGCGACGCAAACGACACAACCCCCTATAAGGGTCTTCTCCGCGACCGCATACGCGTCTTGAATGAGGAAGTGCCGGATCGCGTGTTGGTGAATGTAAAAGATCTGGTGTCGCCAAACGGGACCCCGGCAGGCACGCAGGTGGAGTTACGGCTCCTGGTCAATTCACGGACGCGAGAGGAAATTGTGTTTGATTACTGACAAGGCACATGCAAAAAGCAATTATTATTGAAGACGAGGCCCGCAGTAGAGAGCTGCTGTGCGACCTCGTAACCTCCAATTGCCCGCAAGTGGAGGTTGTGGCCCAAACGGGCACAATTGACGAAGCCGTTTCGCTTATCAGGGCGCACAACCCTCATTTACTTTTTTTGGATATTGAGCTTCAAACCGGAACAGGCTTCGAAGTGCTCCAACAGGTTGCCGACCTCAGCCCTGCGGTTATATTCACGACGGCATACGACCACTATGCGATAAGGGCCATCAAGTTTAGCGCCGCCGACTATTTGCTCAAACCCATCGACGTGGAAGAATTGAAAGATGCGGTTAACAAAGTGGCCGGTAGAACAGTGGAGAGCCAACACAAGTTGATGGTGTCGTTGATAGAAAACCTACACCAGTTGAAACATCACCACCCGCCCAGGCTTACCCTGTCCTTAGCTAATGAGTTTATATTTGTTCATCTGGAGGAAATCATCCGGATTGAAGCCGCTGGTGCGTACTCCACCTTTTACCTGACCGATGGCCGCCAAATTATGGTAAGTAAGAACCTCAGGGAATATGAATTGTTACTTTCGGGACACGCATTTATGCGGGTGCATAACTCACACATTATCAACCTCAACCAGATCAAAAAAATGATAAAATCAGACGGTGGATATGCGGTGATGACCGACGATTACCCAGTGATGATTTCACCAAAAAAGAAAGAAGCCTTCATTTATGCAGTAACCAAGCGGAGCCTGTAAATAGAGATGTCGCCAACAGCAAAATGCCATTGGCGACGGGAATCTATGCTTCGTCTTCCTCGAACTTCCACCGAACGAAAGCCTCGATCGCCTCGTACTCGGCCATGCCCAACCGGTCGTATAGTTTTGCTGTTTCGCGCGTGCGCTCTTCCGCACGCACCCAGAATTCGCGCGCGTCGTCGCCGGGAAATACGGGCAGGTCCTTCTGCGATTGGTGCTTGAATATCGCATGCCGCTTGCGCAACACCTCATTTGGCGAGAGCGGCACCGCCATTTCGATTTCGTGGATTTCGAATTCGTGCCAAGCGCCGCGGTAAAGCCACAGCCAGCAGTCTCTCGTCCACGCTTCGGTTTTCCGGAGCCGGGTCATCGCTTGGTGGATGATATCGAAACACACTTTATGCGTACCGTGCGGATCGGCAAAGTCTCCTGCGGCAAAGATCTGATGGGGTTTGATCTGCTGCAGCAGCTCCATGGTGGCCGTAATGTCGTCTTCGAAATCGAGCGTTTTGCTGTACTTGCCCCGGTCGTAGAACGGCAGGTTCTGGAAATGGATGTTTTCATCGGGCAGCCCGGCAAAGCGTGCACCGGCGATGGCCTCCCCTTTGCGGATGAGCCCCTTCACGGTGAGCAGTTCGGTGGTATCCATTTGGTTGGGCTTCTTGCCCGCAATAAACTGGCGTGCATCGCGGTAGAGCACTTCCAGTTTCTGTGTATCGATGCCCTGCGACTTAGCGAAATCGGTGGCAAACTCAATGAAACGGAGCGCGTCATCGTCCCAAACGGCGGTATTGCCCGACGTTTGGTACGCCACATGCACGTCGTGCCCTTGGTCGGCCAACCGGATAAACGTGCCGCCCATGGAAATCACGTCATCGTCGGGATGCGGCGAGAAAATAATCGACCGTTTCGTTGCCGGGTCGCGGCGCTCGGGACGCTGGCTATCGTCTGCATTGGCCTTACCGCCCGGCCAGCCGGTGATGGTGTGCTGCAGTTGGTTGAAAATATCGATGTTGATATGGTATACAGGCCCCTTTTCGGTGGCCAGCTGTGCCATGCCGTTGGTATTGTAATCGTCTTCGGTAAGTTTGAGGACGGGCTTATTGAGTGCTTGCGAAAGCCACACCACCGCTTTCTTGATGGTTTTGCGATCCCATACGCAATCTTTTACCAACCACGGCGTGTCGAAACGCGTCAGCAGGGATGCAGCGTCTTCGTCGAGTACGAACTCCACGCTGTCTGACAGCTGCAAGTAGGTGGCTGGCACCTCGGCAGAAAGCTCGCCCTCAACGGCTTTCTTCACGATTTCGGCCTTTTTCTGGTTCCACGCCATGAGGATGATCTCGCGGGCCTTGAAAATCGTGCCGATACCCATCGTAATAGCCTTGGTAGGTACATTCTCTTTGCCACCGAAGTCACGTGAGGCATCCCGGCGGGTAAGATCATCGAGTGTAACCAGCCGCGTACCGGAATTAGGGGCCGACCCCGGCTCGTTGAATCCGATGTGGCCGGTACGGCCGATACCTAAAATCTGCAGATCCAACCCACCCAGTGCGGTGATTTTTTGTTCGTAGGCTAAGCAGTAATCATGGATGGCTTCCATGGGCAATGTGCCATCGGGAACATGCACGTTGGTGCGCTCGATGTCTACGTGGTCAAAGAGATGCGCATTCATGAAAGTCACATAGCTCTGTTCCGAATCGGGTTGCATCGGATAATACTCGTCGAGGTTAAAGGTAACCACATTTTGGAAACTGAGCCCTTCCTCCCGGTGTAAGCGGACCAACTCCGCGTATACCTTTACAGGAGTTGCACCTGTAGCGAGGCCAAGGATGGCCTGCTCACCTCTTTCTTTCTTGCCGCGGATAAGGTCGGCGATACGTTTGGCCACCGCCAAGGAAGCCGCGGTGGGGTCGGAGTAAACACTTACGGGTACTTTCTCGAAGCGTGTTTCTTCCAGTAAATTTAATCTTGCCATTGTAAGGAATTACGTAAAAGGTGAGAAGCAAAAATAGTTATAAATGACATATATACAGCAAGTTTTTGGTGAAATATTTGTTGATCCATGTGGATTACGCTACGCAATCGTATGCACGAAAGGTTTTTTTTCGGGGACCTTACGGGTATTTTGTTTTCTACCGCCCAACCTTACGATTCGAGTGAGTAAGTACGTCATGTAATTACACTGTTATACACAATCGATTGCGTAAAATGAACAAACGGTTGCGTTGCTCCAGCGTTTCTTTTTGTCAAAAATCTACGTTAATCTTGTTTTGTCATTTCGGGTTTAACCCTACTGGCTGCACAATTCATACTGATTATATAACTAGTTTAAACTGAGGGAGGCTACACAAGTGAGGCGTACGGAATCGTACATCGGGCTTGACGCTTTTTACTAAAAGTTTATACATCAAACAACAAATGCACCATGATGAAACACTGTTTTACAACGTTAACGCTGCTATTTTGTGTCGTATGGGCACAGGCACAACAGCTAACGGTAACTGGTACCGTTAAGGACAAAGATGGCGTACCGCTGGCCGGAGTAACGGTCTTCGAGAAGGCCGTAGCTGCCAATCAAGTCCAAACCAAGGAGGATGGCCAGTATAGTATCACTGTAGATGGCCAAAAAAGCATTTTAGTGTTCAGCTATGTAGGCTTTGAACCCGCTGAACACGCGGTCGGTACCCGCACTCGTGTCGATGTGTCGCTATCAGAAGACGTATCTTCGCTAGACGAGGTAGTCATTGTGGGCTACCAACGCCAGTCGCGAAAAAAATCGACGAGTGCTATACAGGTTATCGGCGGCGAAGAAATTGAAAACCTACCCGCTCCGAGTTTCGAATCCTTACTTCAAGGGCGCGTATCTGGGGTAAACATCCAAAATTTCACCGGCGCCCCGGGTGCACGTAATACCTTTACCGTTCGTGGTAATACGACCATCTCGCAGGATTTGGGCTCCGAAATCGACTTGGCTAACACATTGAGTTCACCGCTTTTCATCATCGACGGAATGCCGGTATCGACCAATGACCTTGCCGGCTCCATGGCTACCGGTACCAATTACATTGCGGGAATCAATGTAAATGATATCGCCACTATTGTTGTGCAAAAGGATGCCGCGGCCACCGCGGTATGGGGGTCGCGGGGGGCAAATGGCGTCATTGTGATCAATACAAAAAAAGGACGGCTCGGGAAGCCTAGCGTCCGTATCGGTTACTACGCGGGCATGACACAAACCCCCGAACTACAACGTACCATCGCAGGGGCGCAGGAACGTCGGCAAAAAATGGGCTTAATGAAAGAATACGGTACGCATGACCAACTTGCAAATATCCCGCAGGTGCTTACAGACAGCCTCAACCCGAGTTTCAACAATGCTACCGATTGGCAAGAGTTATTCTATAATACAGGAATGCTCCAAAACATGGATGTTAACTTTTCAGGGGGCACTGAGCAATTGAACTATCGGCTTGGATTAAATTACTACGATGAAGACGGTATTGTCAGGAACACCGGATTCACCCGTTATTCCCTCCGAGGAAACTTTAATTTCAACCTTTTCCCCATCGCACGTACCAACCTTATCGTCGCCGCTTCCCGCATGAATCGGAAGCGCGGCTTAGGCCGAACCCCTATAGATAATATCACACCTATCAATGCCGCTACACTACCTGCGTCTTTCATCCGGTTGGAGGATGCCGATTACGAATTTTACTATGGGCAATATGACCAATTGAAAGACGACAACATCACCGACGCCTTAAGCGTGTTTTCACAAACCGATATCGACATCCTAAAAAACTTGACGTATAGTTTTCAGGGCTCTATGCAGGGTACCTTAGACCGGCGAGACAGGTTCATGCCCACGACGATAGCAAGCGGTGGTCAATCCTTTGCCGCATCCGAGAAAAACGACAATTACGTTTACAACATTGCCAATATCATCAACTATACGCAAACCGTGGCCAATGAACATACGTTCATCCTCACGGGCATGCAGTCTCTTGATTACACGCAGCATAAAAAGTCCTATCTTATTGGATATAATGTGCCTACAGACGATATAGAGGTAGTAACCGGAATTGCACAACGGGACCTCTCGGGATATTCTGATATTCGTGAAGCGGGCCTGTTGTCTTTTATGGGCCAATTTGCTTACGATTACAAATCGAAATATATCATCAATGCCTCCTGGCGCGCCGATGCGTCGTCTAGATTCGGCACCAACACCAAATGGGGTTATTTCCCCGCGGTATCATTTGCTTGGAATATCTCCGACGAAGCCTTTCTACAGTCCGTACCCTGGGTGAGTTTGCTCAAATTCCGTGCAAGCTGGGGTGAGTCAGGAACGCTTCCGCGCGATTTCTATGCACCGTTTAATGTGTGGGATCTTCCTTCCACCACCTACCGTGGCAATACCATCGCTGTCCCATCATTCTATCAGCCATTAACACTCACCAACCTCACGTGGAACAAGTCGGCCCAAACAAACATTGGAACGGATTTCTCCCTTTTCGGAGGTAGATTTAATGGTATGATCGACGTATACCGTAAGGAAACCAAAGATCCGATCATGTCTTTTGACTTCCCTTTCTATACCGGATATACCAGTTTGTCATATAATGTTCCGATGACCATCCTCAACGAAGGTGTTGATGTACAGCTTACTTCAAATAACCTCAAAGCGTCCAGTGCACTGCAATGGTCTACCACGCTCAATCTTAGCTATAACAAGAATAGGTTGGGCTCCCTGCCAAACGGGGACCGTTCATTTTACCAGGGTGCCAGAGGTGGACAGCAACTCTTGTTCTCTGTGGGCTCTCCTATCTACCAGTGGGCACAGATGATTTATCAAGGCGTGTATACCCATGCCAATGAAATTCCTGTTAATCCGGTAACAGGCAGTAGACTTACTTATTTTAAGGGCAACTATGCAGTCCAGCCCGGGTTTCCCGATTGGCAGGATATCAATGGCGATTGGGATGTTTGGAGCGACGAAGACCGTGGAGCAGCAGATGGTGATCTAACCCCAACGGGCGACCCAAATCCGAGATTTACGGGCGGGTTATATAACGAATTTAACTGGAAGGGTATTTCCGTTGGAATCCTCGGTGTGTTCACTTTCAAACGAGACATCATCAATACTTTTATGGCCGATCAGTACAATGGCGTATGGAACTTCGGTGGCATCAACAATTTTGCTAACCAACGGCTTCCCGATTACAGCAAAGAAAACTATTGGACGCCAAGCAAGGCGGAGGACCCTAATTACCAAGCGGACTTTCCCTCGTTGAGCCCTTATGGCCCCAACTATTATCAGTTTCTCCCTTTCAGTACCTTGTGGAATGAAAACGGTAATTATTTTAAAATAAAAACCGTTACGTTGGGTTATTCCTTTTCCTCCCAACTGTTGCAACGCGCCGGCATTGGGTTACAGGGCGCACGCTTGTACGCTATCATGGATAATATCTTAACTTTTCAATCAGCTTCCGTCCCCGATGCCGAGCTGATCACCCCGCAAGGTGAATACGATGGCGGGGCATATCCATTGCCGCGCAAATTTACGTTCGGCGTGGAAATCACCTTTTAATTCTTAATTGGATAACGTTGAAATGAGGATAATCATGAAAACACGACTTAATAGAATATTTACATACCTGATGGCCGTAGCTATTACAGGTAGTGCACTTATCGGATGCCAAAAGTACATCAATCTGGAACCGAAAAACTCAACTTACGACGGTGTATTCTGGGTGAATGGAGCTAACGTGCAAAAAGCGCTATCGGGCGCATACTCGATGCTTCGTAACGCTTTTCGCCAAGACCGAAGTTATTTTATCTTTGGAGACGTTGCGGCCAATAATTTCGTGTTGGGCGGTGATTTCTGGAACTATAATACGTTCGTTGAAAGCGGCAATTTTCGATTTGGCTATGCGCCTTATCTAGAAGGCTCTGTATGGAATTGGAGCCGGTTTTACGGCATCATCAACCAATGTCACCTCATCGTAGAAAACACCGCTGCCATTGATGTATCGAAATTTAGCGGCGGCGAAGCCCAGCAACGGCAGCTCGAAGGCGAAGCCCGCTTTCTGCGCGCATTTACCTATTTTTATATGCAGCGCGTTTGGGGAGACGTCGTACTTACCAAAGAATCATTCCGCGATCCGCAGAATATCCCAATCATCCCACGTATCCCGGAAGAAGAAACATTAGCGTTCTGCATTGAAGACTTGGAGAAAAGCATCGCGCTTCTGGACAACGCCAGTGATAAAGCACTGGCCGGTAAAGGGGCTGCACAAGCACTGCTTGCACATATCTATGCCTGGAAGCATGATTACCAGCAGGCCGAATCGTATGCCAACGACGTCATCAATGGCCCCTACGCTTTGGAGGATATCGAAAACTATGTCGATATCTGGAAAGGCAATTCGCAAGAAAGCATCTTTGAACTGAACATGCTGTTTGATGCCGTAAGCAACGAAGCGACTTCAGGATTCTTCAATATCTTTTTAACAGACCCCTTTATCCGCAACAAGTCGGCTGCATCGTCTTGGACCATAGGGCAAGAAGTTTCTCAATTACTTTTTGACGAGGACGAGGCTCGGTTTGACACGATAACGACCCCGGGGGCAAGTTCGACACTGCTGTTGAATAAATACCGAGGTGTCGACTACTACGATGCCAACAATCCCAACACCTATGTAGTCAGCAACAACCTGGTGTTGTACCGGCTGGCCGATATCTACTTGCTGCGTGCGGAAGCGCGCTTCAAGAACGGCAACGAAACCGGGGCGCTAGGAGACCTCAATGTTATTCGTCAACGCGCTAAGCTAGCGGATTTCGCTGGTTCCGGCGATGCGCTCTTCAACGAAATCTTTGACGAGCGGCGTCGCGAACTGATAGGCGAAGGCCATACGCAGTTTGACATGATCCGGATGGAGCAACTGCAACGGTTGTACCCCTCGCAATATACCGACGAGCGGATCGCAAAACAAGGGTATTATTGGCCATTGAATATGCGCACCCTGCTTCCGCAAAACCCGGAACTCACCCAAAATGAATGGTGGAGTTCAAACTAGTGTCAAACATTCAAATTGATTGAAAATGAAACTATCGATAAATAACTTGATTTTCGCAGCAGTAGTTACGCTCGCTATAGCATCCTGCAAACAGGACGACTACTTTGTGGGGGGAGACCTGCACAACCCCAATGTACCTTATACCACCTATGACTTCCTTAGAAATAATGACCGTGGATTGTTTGACACATTATTGATGTTGGTAGATGCTGCGGGGATGCAGGAAGAGATAAACCAATCGGGCATCACATTTTTTGCACCAACGGATTACTCCATCAAGAACTATGTCGCGGCGCGTACGGCAATTGAACAAAACATAGACCCCTTCCGAATGTGGACCGTTGATTCCATTATGAAGTATGAGTTATCCCAATTCGCCGACTCTTTGCGGATGTACATCGTACCCGAAACCATCAGCTATGACGATTTGAATTTAAATGGTGATGGCGTGCTCTACCAAACGTTAAATGATGATTATGTCGCAGTAACATACGAGGAGACCGATGATCCCGCTTTAGGATACAATCCCAACAGCTCCCACTTTCCACGGATTATGTATTACAACTATGTGAAAATCCCCAGCGGAACCGAACCAGACTCGGACGCTTCCCTGTCTTTCATCCGCACCCGCGTGCAGACATCCGGTGTAATCAGTACGACAGGCCGGGTCAATGTATTAGAAAATGGCCATCGGCTATTTTTCTTTCGACAAAACTTATGATTGATTTATGTATATCACAAATTTGTAAAGCAATGAAACGCAATATAAAATTAAGTATTCTGGCAGCAGCATCCCTTGCTATGGCTGCAGTGGCGTGCAAAAAAGTTCCCGACGGTTTTCTTAGCGATTACATCCGCTACGAAGAGCTCCCCATAAACGTACCCCAAGGTAGGGCATATGTGAGCTATGCACTCAATCCGGATGGCTCAAACAAGCCGGCGACGATTAAATTGCTGAACGTATATGATAAGGCCACGGGTAACGATGTAACGGATCTCTTTATGCAAAAATACGAGCTCCCGGTGTGGACAGGATATTACGATCCGAAGGTTGACACGACATTGGAGCTTATTGATGCCAAAAGGAAAGACTCGCTGGTGTATCCCATCAGCATCAATACTTCTAGTGGCCAATTGGAAGCCAACCGGGCTACAGTAAACTTACCACTAGGTTCGTATGAATTTGATTTGGAAGTTACCAATTCGGCAGGCACAAAGCAATATCCACGTATAGGCGAGTTTAATCTCAACGAAGCGCCTTTTTTTGAAATTCCTGCCGTACGCAGCACGGTAGCTATGAAAGTCGGAGCGGAGTCGACTACCCAATTGCTTCCGGCGGGCGGCATTGAGGTAAACCGCATAGGTGATGACGAAGACAAAATCATCGTAAGGATTGTTGATGAAAACGGGATATCATTCAACCCGAAGGCTGGAGAAATAGCGCGGCGCCCGGCTTCCGGTACAAGCGGTGGCTGGCTCCAAACCATGCAAGATTATTCGCTCAGCTACGAACTGTTTGATGATCGCATGGAATTCATTTATGGCGTCGTGCCCTTCCCACTCAACTCGCTCGGGAACGGGTTTAACTATTATTACCGCATCCCAACAGAGTATGTCCATTTTGACGAAAGCCTGGGATTGCCGGATGATACCTACTCCTGCAACGCCCGATTTTCGTTCCGAGCGTTTTTGCCGGGTACATACGAAATAACCGTCATCGTTGAAGGAATTACAAAAAGGTAACCATAAACATATACATAAGTGAAAACGAGAAGATTATTTGTACTGCCGCTTCTGGTCCTGGCGTTACTTCAGGCCCAAGCACAGTCTGCCGATGAACTGGCAGCCATCTACGACGACCTATCGATTTTCGAAAGCCCGATGGCAAGCTCGTTGAAAAAAGGAGTCAAGAAGAAAGATGTTGAGCGCGTGCAGAACGCCCAATTAAAGGAAACAGCCCGTCAGCTCCTTACTGGCCAGTATGATGCGAAATTTCGCTACGCCAATTACGAAGCGTACTTAGCGCCAACCACGTTGGGCCACCAATTAATGATTGGCGACGGATATAGCAAATACGAAAACATGACAGGCGTCTACTTACCCGTCGGCAAACACGTGGTGCTGGTTGACGGCATTGCCCAAGGCCAAACGGTGAATCTGCTCATTCCCAATTGGAACCGGCGTGCGCCTGAAGGCATTGAACCCACCAAAGACCCTGCGGGTTGGGGCATCGTGCGCCAAGAAATTCCATTGCATAACGGTGTGAATATCATCGAAGTAACCGATTTTGATGGGTTGGCCTATATCGATTATTTCTCTGACACGCCCGAAAACGAAACCCCCATACAGGTGCATTTCCCCGCTGCAACGGTAAACGGGTACTTTGATGTGGCAGAAAACGACGATAGCGACTGGAATAGGCTTATTGACCATGCTGTCTATCCCATCATTGATGCCCGCGGAAAGCATATCCAAATCGCTTACCCGGCAGCCGATTGCAAAAAATATGCTTATGGAAGAGGTGTCGAGCTAATCAGCAACTACGACTCGCTGGTATATCGCCAGCATCGGCTGATGGGATTGGTGAAATATGACAGAATGCCCAGCAACCGCATACTGGCAAGGGTAAACTACAATTATTACATGTTCCGGGATGGCGATGGTGTGGCCTACATGGGTACGGATCCCGGCAATGCAATGCCCTTGGTGGTGGACCCCAACCGGGTGATATCGGGCGACCCCTGCTGGGGGTTCAGCCACGAGGTGGGCCATGTGCACCAACTGCGGCCGGCGTTCAATTGGGGCGGCTTGGGAGAAGTAAGCAACAATGTGTTTTCATTGTATGTAACGACATCCTTCGGCAATAAAAGCCGGATTTCCGAACAGGGAAATTACCAAAAAGCACGCGAAAGCATCATCGAAGGGAAGATCAGCTACCTGCAAGATGCAGACGTGTTCAACCGACTGGTTCCGTTCTGGCAATTGCAACTGTATTTTTCGGGCGTAGGCGAAAATCCAGACTTTTATCCCGATTTATTCGAGGCATTCCGGATGCAGGCGGCCGAGGATAGGCGCCCAAGGCGAAGGGGTGGATGGGGTGATCGCGGAGACAATCCAGCTCCCTACCAGCTCAACTTTATCAAAACAGCCTGTAAAGTGGGAAAGGTGGATCTGACCGACTTTTTTGACCAATACGGCTTTTTCTATGTTGGCGATTTCGACTACGAGGACTACGGGAACTACCATTACAGCATGACCCAGGAAATGGTCGATCAGTGTAAAGCTGAGATAAAGGCGATGGGCCTGCCCAGGCCGAAGATAGGAATCAGCGGCCTTAGCGACTGAACACAATAAAATTCAAGCAAACGGTTGCGTAACGTTCACATTTTGATAACTCAGCAAACTATCCTATACTTGTTAACCCAACAAGGTGTGATATGTGGTTGCTAACCACTCTAAAATGCTAAATATGAAGTACAATCGAAGAAATTTCTTAAGAAATGCCACCCTTCTTTCGGGAGCTGTGGCTACGCTGCCGGCCGTGGCACGCGATGCCGGTAATGACTGGCTGCTCAATGCTCAACCTGCGCTCCCGCAGCGTTTTAACATGAGTGGCTACGCCGCACCCAAAATCGATAAAGTCCGCATCGGGTTTATCGGCTTGGGCCAACGCGGCCCCGGTGCGGTAAACCGCATGTCGCGCATTGAAGGCGTAGAGATAAAAGCCCTGTGCGACAAGGATCCGGCAAGAGCTACCAAAGCCCAAAGCATCCTCGAGAAAGCCGGTCTGCCCAAAGCAAAGGAATATTCGGGCGAAGATGGCTGGAAAGATATGGTAGCCAATGCGGATTTGGACCTTGTATACATCTGTACACCGTGGGACCTCCACACGCCGATGGCCGTGTACGCGATGGAGCATGGCAAGCATGCGGCAAGTGAAGTGCCCATTGCGATTACGCTGGATGAATGCTGGCAGCTGGTGGAAACGTCCGAGCGCACGAAGAAGCATTGCATGATGCTCGAGAACTGCTGTTACGACTTTTTTGAGATGCTCACGCTCAACATGGCGCGCAACGGCCTGTTCGGTGAAATCGTACACGCTGAAGGGGCATATATCCACGATCTGCTCGACCTCAATTTCGATAAGAACGGCTACGCGGACATGTGGCGGTTACGGATGAATGCGACCCACAATGGGAACCTTTACCCCACACACGGTCTGGGACCCATCGCCCAATGTTTGGACATCAACCGCGGCGATAAGATGGACTACCTCGTGTCGATGTCTACTAGTGATTTCATGATGGGTGAAACCGCGACAGCCAAGGCCGCGGATGATTCTTTTTTCGAATCGTTTGCTGGACGCACCTATCGCGGCAACATGAATACTACGCTCATACATACGGCAAAAGGCAAGACCATGATGGTACAACACGACGTCACTTCACCACGCCCGTATTCGCGCATACACTTGGTCAGTGGCACCAAAGGCGTAGCTTCCAAATGGCCGTCGCCCGAACGCATCGCTTTTGGTCACAATTGGGTGAAAGACGAGGAACTGAAAGAACTTTATGATAAGTACACCCCGGCACTCATTAAGCATGTGGGCGAAGCAGCCAAGCAAGTAGGCGGCCATGGCGGTATGGACTTTATCATGGACTGGCGGTTGATCGATTGCCTACGCAACGGGTTGCCACTAGACCAGGATGTCTATGACGGCGTAGCATGGAGCTGTATATTCCCGTTGAGCGAACAATCGGTGGCTCGCCGCTCGCGCTCACTGGACATACCCGATTTCACCCGAGGTGCCTGGAAACAGAACAAACCGGTAAACCTCACCCTCGAAGGCGGTGCCACTACGGGCGTACGCAAGATAGGATAACCTTACCAACAAAAGGGCGCCTCATACCATTTTGATGGCTATGAGGCGTTCTATTGCCCTTTCCAATGTTTCTTGGCGCTTGGCGAAGCAAATCCGGATCAACCCTTGGTTAACCCGGTTTGTATAGAATGCAGCCACGGGTATGGCCGCTACACCGTGCTGTTGGGTAAGCCATCGGCAGAAGGCATGCTCAGGTTGGTCGCTGATGGCCGAATAGTCTGCCAACAGGAAATAGGTGCCTTCGCACGGCAAGGGCACAAACCGTGTGCTTGCCAATCCGCGCAGCATCAGGTCACGCTTCGCTTGGAAAAATGCATGGAGCCCCAAGTATTCCGCTGGCGTATCCAGAAAATCGGCCAATGCGTATTGGATAGGGGTATTGACGCTGAATACATTGAATTGGTGTGCCTTGCGGAATTCCGCCATCAGCTCGCGGGGTGCCAGGCAATACCCCACCTTCCATCCGGTGATGTGATAGAGCTTCCCGAAAGAGGCAACCACGAAAGCACGCTCGCGTAGCCCGGGATATTGCGCAGCGCTACGATGTGTCTTGCCATCGAATACCACGTGCTCATAAACCTCGTCGCTCAATACGTAGCAATCGCCACCGGCCGTAAGGCGCGATAGCTCGCGGTAATCGGCGTCATCCAATACCCTTGCCGTCGGGTTGTTGGGCGAATTGATAATGATCAACCGCGTCTTGCTGGTCATCAATTGCCCAACCAATTGCCAGTTGATGGTAAAATCGGGTGCCAATACGGCTACTGGCTTCGGGATACCGCCAAATAGCTGTATGGTGGGAGCGTATGCATCGTAGGCAGGGTCGAAGAGAATAACCTCATCGCCTGGCCGGATAAGCGATGCCATCGCAGTAAACAGCGCTTGGGTAGCACCAGCGGTTACCGTGATTTCAGACTCCGGATCATAGTCCGCACCCGTAGTGGCCGCCACTTTCGCTCCGATACGCTCACGGAGTACAGCGACACCCGCCATGGGCGCGTATTGGTTATGGCCAGCCCGCATATGGTGGGCCACCAATTCAATGAGCCGGGGCGAGCAGTCAAAATCTGGGAAGCCCTGTGAGAGGTTAATTGCCCCGTGCTGCGCTGCCAGCTGAGACATTTGGGTAAAGATAGAAGTACCGACATGCGGCAACTTGGATGTTGGTGGAGTCATGGCTATGTGTTAAACGACACCACAAGGTTACGTATTTAACTCAAAAAACCCTTCCTTCTTTAAGCATTTCGCGGTAAAAGCGAATACTGTCTTCCAATTGCGCAATGTATATTTCTTTATCGTGTATTATTTTGTTGTAGAGTGCCTTTTCTTCCGTGATAAACCGTTCAATATCACCATGGGGGGGCTTTTCGCTGCCCACCAATTCATGCAGTGTCGCATCCAATACGTTCGCAATCTGGCTAAGCCGGTCGATATCAATCCGCGTAATCCCGCCTTCGATATTCTGGTAGGTCTTCAATGCGATATGCAGTGCTTCGGCCATCTCCGCTTGGGAGAAGCCCCGCTCTTTTCGCAACCGTTTTATTTTTACCAGAATAGCCGCTTGTTCCATCGTCCCGTACTTAGTTCCGTTTCGGAGGTAAAGGTATTATTTTTTTGAAAAAGACTACTAATTTAGTGGATTATTTTTTTCTTGCGATTGCCGCTGCTTTTTCACCTGTTTGCTTAACCTATGCAGGGGAATACGGAAATATTAAAAGGCGTACCGCAATGTCGCCCCGTATGTCCGTGGATCACCCAAAACACCGGCATAATGGCCGGCATTGCCCCCGGCGGGCAGCAATTGCTCAAAATATTCTGCATCAAAGACATTGCGACCCCAGACGAAAAGTGATACGCCTTTTGCTGCGCGGAAGCCAACCCGTGCGTTAATCAGCGTGTAGCCATCTACGATAAGATAGTTGGATGGTGATGAGCTTGAAGAAAATGAGGAGCGATAAAAACCATCCACTGCAAAAACAAATTCACCCTCTTGTCCAAATAAACTGGTCGGTTTGGTCAGCGCCTCCCCACCGAAAGACGAGGCCCATTTCGAAATTCCGGGCAATGCTCCACCCGAAATGTCCTTAAACGTCGGGCCACCGGTCTCTTCCAGCGGTGGAGGCGCATTCGTGAATTTCACATAAGAGCCGTTCGTGTATGCCAAGGAGGCATACAATGAAAAATAGGACCCTAACCGTGCGTTTGCGTCCGCTTCCAGCCCATTCACCCGGATGTGTTCGGCATTGGCCAAGTATCCCCGGTTCACAGATAAATCTGCCGACTGCACCTGTGCTTGGTAGTCTTTTACCTCGGTGTTATAAACGGTTAGCCCTAAAGAAATATTCCTTGTAGGCTGTGCTTTCACGCCCACTTCATAGTGCCTGACGCTTTCTGGCTTAATCACCGCCAACTCGAGCATCGGCTGCCCACCTGCGTTTGGCAGTCCGCCAAGGTTCAAACCCACGGGCCGGAATCCGGTGGAAAACGTGGCGAATGTGTTTACCTTATCGGACGGTTCGTAAGCAACGGTAACCTGCCCCGACACATTGGTGTCATCGATATCGGCCTGGAACGCTTGCGCCGAGTAGACCGCATTCTTGATGGCAAGCAGATCCGGATCGTCCGTTTGCAGCCCTCCATAGGTTTCACGGCGGAAATCAACCTCTTTTTTGTCGTAATTCAGGCGGATGCCGGGCAACAGGCGGAGCTTTGGCGTAATTTTCCAGTCGACCTGTGCAAACACCGCCCCACTAAACGTTTCCAGGCTAGGGTATGTTTTTATGCCATATCCCTCCAATAATCCCGGCGTTTGCCACAGGGCGCTCTCCGAATTTTGCGAAAAACGCCATTGGTCCCGTCCTGATTCCTCCGTGTGTGCCGAGTCGGCATGGAGCGACTGTCCGAATGCAAAGATCCCAACCACTGCGCTTACCGTCGGTGAAACATCGCCCGCCCAACGTACTTCTTGCGACCATTGCTCGTGGCGCGAGGGGGCCTGTGAAAGGGCTAACCCCTGCAGCCCGGTAAAATCACGGTCATTGGAAGGCATCCAGTTCCAGTAACGCCATGCGGTTGTGGCTGTCAACGTTCCGGGTCCTACCTTTACATCCACGTCGGCCGAAACACCGCCCAAATCTTGACCGGACCGCCACGGGGTGTCGTGGTCAATCAACCGTTCAAAGGGATTGCGGCTTGGCAACTCGTACCCCAAGTCGGCGATGATCTGGTCAAACTGCCGATAGGCAGCCCGTTGGGTCGGTGCTACGCCCGCAATCACCTGCGCATAGCCGTTGGGCCGTTGGCGGGTGGCATCGCCGGCTAGCAATACTTGCCAGTTTGCAGATGGCGCATAGAGGAGCTGGCCGCGTACCCCGAGGTTGTTCAGGTCGTTCAACCGCTGCTGGGTGGCCACATTGTAGAGCACCCCATCCCGTTGCGTGCCGCTGAATGACAGGCGAGCTGCCAGGTGGTCAGACAGCGGACCGCTCACCGAAGCCTTTGCCTGGATGTACCCATAATTTCCGTAACTGAGTTCTGCCCGGCCTTCCGGTATAAATGTCGGTTTACGGGTGGTTACGTTGAATGCCCCCGCTACTGTGTTATTGCCAAACAAGGTACCCTGCGGGCCGCGCAGTACCTCGATTTGCTCCACGTCGATGAAGTCGAGGGTCGTGGCCGCCGTTCGTGCATAGTAAACGCCATCCACGTAAAAGCCAACGCCAGGATCGATGCCGTCATTGGTCAGCCCGAACGTGGTACCCAAACCGCGGATACTCAACCCCGTGTTGCGGGGATTGGACGAATATAGCTGTACGGTCGGCACCATTTCCTTCAGCCGGTTTACGTTGAAAGCGCCGCTTTCTTCGGCAAGCGCACCGCCCACTACCGATACGGGTATGGGCACGTGTAGCAGCAATTCCCTACGGCGGCGTGAGGTGACCACCACCTCGCCCAGACCGGTTGCGCTGCGGTCAAGCACGATCGTCACATTCGGCTCGTTTACCACCACTTCTTTGGTCTCGTAACCTATGTACGATACGATGACCGTGATCGGCAATTTCTGCCCAGTTACAAACCGGAAATGCCCTTGCCTGTCTGTCTTGGTACTGTGGGTAACACCTGCCAGCTGGAGCGTCGCTCCCACGAGCGGCTCGTGGGATGCGGCATCTTTTACCACGCCCTCGAAAGTCGCGTTAATGAGCGGTTGGGATTCTTGGGCGTGAAGAAGCGCGCATACGGCTATCCCGAAGCCTGCCAAGGCAAATCGCTTGATTGCCCTTAAATGAGTACGTATAGGTTTCAATATCATTTGAATTACTTTTAATTGCTAACCGCAACAAAAGTATACCTATCTAGTAGACATTAAAAGGCATAAAAACTGCCTATTATAGGAAGAAAATAGACGTAAAGCCGGTCTCTTTAGCCAAATAGCCACCAAGCAACAGCCAGTGTAATCAGGATGTTGAACGATTGTGCGATCAAGAAAGCCCAAAAAGGTTTGATGCTGTTATGGGCCAATAGGTCCTTAAAATTCGTTTCCAGGCCAATGCTCGTAAACGCCAAAGCAAACCATAACCCTTGGATATCTTTGAGCCCTCCCTTCACCTGGCCAACGGTAGCGGCGTCTAGTACGAATGAAAACAACAGCGATGCGCCGATAAATCCGAGGACGAATTTGGGGAAGCGCTCCCAAATGACACCCAGTCCGGGTTTTTCGACGTGTTCACCATCCGGAGTGCCCCTGTACGTCCAATAAACCGAAATGGCAAGGGCAGCAATACCCAGCAACACATTCTGTGAAAATTTCACAATGGTGCTTATTTCCAATGCACGCTCGCCCACTAAACTGCCAGAAGCTACCACGGCACCCGTGGTGTCGATACTACCCCCTAACCAAGCTCCGGTCACCTCCTGCGAAAGCCCGAAAACCTTGGCGAGGTAAGGCATGGCGATCATCATGGGTATCGCCGTAATCAATACCATCGATACCACGTATGATAGCTTCTTTGAATCGCCTTTAATCGCTCCGGAAGTCGCAATGGCCGCCGAAACGCCGCATATAGACACGGCACTGGATATCATCATGGTCAGTTCGTCATCTACCTTCAACTTGCGGCACAACCAAAATGCAAAATACCATACAGACAGTACAACGATGAGCGATTGCACCAAGCCAAGCGACCCCGCTTTCAGGATGTCCGAGAAAATGACACGTGTACCCAACAGCACCAGACCGATCTTCACCAATAGTTCCGCGTTTAACGAATCCCTGAACCACCGGGGCAGCTGAAACGAATTTCCTATCAACAGACCGATCACCAAACTAAAAATCACCGTTTCCAACCCAAGTTCGTTCATAAACGCATTTCCAGACAACAATAACGAACCGAGCGTCAATAGAAACACGAGGGGGAACCCCAAAAGCTGGGACTTGACAGGCTTTCCGGTAACGAAAGCTCCGATGATAACGATGGCATAAGCAAACAGGAATTGGAAAAAGACGCTTACCCCATTGGATGCGGTAAATAATGCCGTCAGTGCGGCACCGTCATTCCATTCATACGCGGGGATGGGAATAGATAGGCCCCATACGGCCAGTAAAATGATGAGGAACCCCAAAAAAACAACTGCCCAATCTTCGGTGAGCTTTATACGTGATGATGACATAATAAAAAGAAAAATAGTTAGATTTAAAAAATATCCTTTAGCACCTGCTTAGCTGCATAATAACCACACATGCCATGCACGCCGCCGCCAGGCGGCGTAGACGCCGAGCAAATATAAACACCTTTGGCCGAAGTACGGTAGGGAGAGAGCCGGAGCGCCGGCCGATTGAACAGCTGCGCGATGTTGACCACGCCACCGTTGATGTCGCCTCCAATGTAATTGGCATTGTACCGTTCCATAGCTTCGGTATGGAACGTGTGCGTGGCACGGATGGTATCCCGGAATCCCGGTGCAAACCGTTCTACCTGATTGGTTATCGCTTCGGTCATGTCTTTGGTCGAACCGTTCGGCACGTGGCAGTAGGCCCACCCGGTCTGTTGGCCCGTAGGTGCCCGCGACCCGTCGAATACACTTTGCTGTGCAAATAGCACAAAAGGTTTCTCCGGGTGTATTCCTTTCCACACGCGGCGCTCGCCCCCGGCTATTTCATCGAACGTGCCTCCCAAATGCACCGTTCCCGCTTTCCTGGCTGCTTCCGCTCGGAAGGGTACGGGCTCAGTCAATGCCCAATCTACTTTAAATACGCCCATACCATACCGATGGCGATTTAACTGCCAACGGTAAAATGGGGATAGTTTATGGCCGCAGATTTCCAAAAGCTGCTTGGGCGACGTGTCGAACAGGATGGCTTTGGCCTCGGGTAAATCGGCCAGGGTTTTGACCTCCATACCGGTTTGGATTGTACCTCCAAGCGACCGGAAGTAACCCGCCATGGCATCGGCAATGGATTGCGACCCACCCCTTGGTATAGGCCAACCGCCACGGTGCCCGGCGATGGTAAGCACAAAGGCAATGGCGGAAGAGGTCAAGGCATCCAGTGGAATCATGCTATGGGCTACGATACCCGCCCACAGGCCTTTCGCTTCGCGGGTACGGAAACGTGCAGCAATCTGCTTTCCCGATTGGAGTGATTTCAACCCAAAAGACGCTAAAGCGAGCGGATCTTTCGGTATTTTCAGCATCGGACCCAGGATGTGGGTATCGATCCGGGGCCAACTTTGAACCAATGGGGCAAAGAGATTCCGGTAGGCACCACCGTCCACTCCCAATCCTTCTGCCGTTTCGTTAAGCGGTTGGTACAGGGCCGCTGCCGTACCGTCATCAAACGGATGGGCGGCCAGCACGGGAGGATGGATATATTCGAGACCGAAGTCATGCAACGGTAGCGTGCGCAGGAACGGCGACGCCATCCCCATCGGGTGTACGGCCGAACAAACGTCGTGGTGGAAGCCTGGCAGTGTGAGTTCAGCCGTACGCATTCCACCGCCAACGGTATCCTTCGCTTCCAATAGCAATACCTGTAGCCCACGTTGTTGTAACGTGATTGCAGCCGCCAGCCCATTGGGGCCACTGCCAACCACAACGGCGTCGAATTGCTGATGATTATCCATTACCTTACAATTATAACACTAAATTATCGAGTACACTATTTAATTCCGGAAAATTGAACCGGAATCCTTCCGCCGCAATATGTGCGAAACCGTCGGCAGTACTGCCTCCGGCGAGGATGAGATTTGGATTCATGGTGTCGGTCTTCTGCCCCGGCCTCTTCCTTGTGTTTCACTGGCCAGTACCACTTGCCCATCCGGTTTCAGCCGCCAGGGGACGACGGGGTTGAAATGATAGCCGCCACTGGAGCCGCGTGCTTCGACCAACTCTTGCAAGAAAGGTTGGCGGTAGCCGGTTTCGTCGTACGCCCTGCTCATGATCACCGTTTCGCGCCCATCCCATTGCCAAAGGAAACGAAATGCGGTATGCGCTTTATCCAAGACCGGATGCTGCAGGCGCGCCGGATACCAGTTCTTGCCGTTGTCTACGCTCACCTCCACGGTGGTAATTTTACCTCTTCCTGACCACGCGATTCCGCGGATCTCCATCCACCCTTTTTCCACGCTGACCGGAAAGGTCGGAAACGTGATGATGGAGCGTGCGTCCATCACAACGCTGAATTGCCTGATTTTGCCGTCTTTGATGCGTTCGGTATATTTAGAAGTTTCTTCCCGGGTCATGAATGGCGAGTCTGACAATTCGATGCGCCTGAGCCATTTGATAGACGTGTTTCCTTCCCACCCCGGTAGGAACAGACGCGCCGGGTAACCTTGTTCGGGCCTTACCGCCTCGCCGTTTTGGGCGTATACGATCATGGCGTCGTCCAGTCCCTTGCTGATGGGGATGCTCCGTGTCATCACGGCGGCATCGCCCCCTTCGGCGAGGAACCAGCTCGCTTTGGGCTTGAGGCCAACTTCGCGGAACAACGTCGAAAGCATGACCCCCGTCCATTCGGATTGGCTGGTCAGGCCGCAGATATGTTGCGGTGTCAGCTCTTCATTACCCCCGCGGTAGTTGCCCGAACATTCGAGAAACCGGATTTGCGATACCGACGGGAACCGCTTCAGATCGCGGAGCGTAAACTTCAAGGGGCGCTCGACCATGCCATGGATCAGCAACTCGTATTTTTCAGGGTCAATGGCAGGAACGCCCCCATGATGGCGCTCGAAATGGAGGTCGGAAGGCGTGATGATGCCATAGAAATCCTGCAGCGGACTGCGGGATGACGTGAAGGACGTCAATTTTTCCAATTGTTCGGCCGGTGAGCGCGTGCCCAATTTCCCTGGAAACGGCCCCAGCTTCTTGGTGGGGTCGTCAGATGCGCTCATTGGCAGTCCGGCCGTTTGGATCACCCGCTCGAACGGCCCTTGGGTAAGGACCAATCCCATCGCTGCCACGCGCCCGATCAATTGGCGCCGATTGATTTTTTCAAGATGATTATCTTCTTTCATCATTGGATTTGTTGATTCATGCCGAAGCTACTTGATTTCCGGACCACCTTTTCGGTCGTCTGGTATAAACGAAGCCCTTGCTGGCATTTCCACTTGGGGAAGCCGCTTCGCATCCATGACTTCGTTCGAATCGATGATGCCGTTCGCTGACAACAGATAGGCGGTCAGCTGATAGACTTCTTCATCGGTGAGTGTTCCAGGCATGTTGAAGGGCATCGTCCGCCGGATGTAGTCGAATAACGTGGTTGCATACGGCCAGTACGTGCCAATCGACTTCTGCTCGCTGCTGATGAGCACGTCATATGGCCCCTCATCGCCGTTCAGTCCATGGCACGCGGCACACTTGGCCAGGTAAATCGTTCTTCCCGCTTTAGCGCTTCCTGTCCCGTTCGGCAAGCCCTTACCATCCGGCCGGATATCGATATCCCAGCGTGCGATGTCCGATTCGGTGGCATGTTTGCCAAAGCCGAAACGTTTCGGCCATGTTGCTTCTTCGGTTGACGCTGAAGCAACGGAACCCACAGCTTTTCCTGCCACTGACGGGTCCCCATCGCCGTCTTGCCGGATATCGCCCGTTCGGTGTGCATCTGAACAGGCAAACAGCATAAGCATACACATAACGACAAAGTACCTCATAGTAGTAATGCTATTTACATTATCCCTTGGTGCGAAGCGGAAACTGTGAGGGGCTAGTCAAGTACTATCGCGCTGAAATCGTGACCTAAAAGATCTACCAATAGGAGCTGCTAGCGGCCCCATCAATCTTCCAATTACGCGGATTAGTAATACGGGTTCGTCAACTTGTTCCTCGGTTTTCATCGTGATTTTTTTATATATCAAACAAATCTAGGGATAATGTGTCCGTATTTTAAACGGCTCCTTTCACCTGGTAAGAGCCTCCTTCGAAAGCCGGTTCGCCCAAAATTGGTAACTCCGCCTTTATCCTATTTACCAACTGCTTACAAAGGCTAGATGCGGTGGCCCGCCGGGGAGCTACCACCTTCACAAAAAAAAAGCATTCCCCCGTATGTACGCGCCCCAAGCTATGTTTAACGACCATCGTACTGTTGGGGTGCATACTCAACAACTCCCTCTTGATAACAGCCAACCGCTGTTCGCCCATATCTCGATGTGCCGTATAGTTTATAGCAGCCACCGCTTTGCCATCCAGCACGTCTGTCTGTACCCATCCCTGAAAAACAACGATTGAGCCCGATTCTACATCGGGCCAATCTTGGTGCAAGAATCTACCGAGCTGTACCTTGGTTATCGGCCCGTCGACGAAAAGCGAAGTGTTTACCATTTTCTTGTCAAGATACCTGAAGTGCGCTCGAAAATACCCCAATGATAACTTACTCGTCATTATTCACCTACAGCACATCCAACGCTGTTGCAGACAGGTTCTGCATGTTTTGTTGCGCAGCCATTTAACGGTAATTACCTGCCTCCAATTTGCCTTTAGATAGCTTGTAATCCTTTTCGACCCGATCCAAAACGACGTAAAGCGAGTCCCGGTTCTCATCGATGCCATTCAAGATTACGCGGTCTCCGCCGTTGAGGGCTTGATACTGGACGATGAATCGCTCCCGGGTTTCCCTGGCGGCGAGTTCATCCGCCCGTGCGAATTCGCGTAAGCGCCTTGTCGTGCGTGCCCGGGGATGCACATACTCAGCCTCGTTGCCCAAACGGGCCTTTACGTCTGCAGGTATCCACTCTTCCCTGCTGATGGCAGGTTCATCTACCGACGAGAGTGTGCGGATCGTGCGGCTACGTGCGCCGCCGTCTCCACCCGCGCCCGCCGTTACGTTCCGGGCATCGGGTATCAATTTAAACTTATCCTCCAGGTACAGGGTGTTGGAAACCGTATCGACGTAGTAATGGAAGGCGCGTTGGCCACCGGCTACTCCGGACAGCTCAAACGTACGGTTGACATCCCGTTTGGGGTCTCCGCCACCGTTTGACAGATCGAGCGCCAAGGGGCGGTTTACCCGAAAGGATAGGGTAGACCAGTTTTCAAATGTGGCTGACTGCCAACGGATGGAATCCAATGGATTGAACGCGATTTCCCGACCGTTTAACCTGAATTCCGTCACTTGGTAATTTCCGCGCAATTCCTTCACGCCAGCAGTAGACGGTTGTTTGTAGGGGTCGTACAGGAAGTCGATCAATTGCAGGTAGAAGAATACGCCGATAAATACGAATAGGATCAAGGATTTGATCGTGACTCGCGCATACTGTACCAATCCGTTGAACCTAGGGAAAGTGAGGTTTACCTGCGCAGGCAGTTGATGGATGAATACACGTGCGAACGGATGGTAGTATGGCACCAAAAGAAATAACCCCAGCAATACAAAATACGAACTGTAAACATGTACACCGCCGTCATAAGCGAAGTTGACCACGGCAATCGCACCCAACGTGCCGACCAGCAAAGCCGCGCCGATACCTACGGTTTTCCGGAAAAGTAAGAGCGCACCAGCTGCGACTTCCAGCACGCCCGCGAAAATCTGATACCACGGCACAATGCCAAAAGACATCCAGAAAATCTTTTGCGACGTGAGGTCTCCATAATTCGTATCCAGTATCCCTAGCGATGGATAGGGCATTTGCACCGGTAGCAACTTGGTAAAACCAAAGCCAATGATGCCCAAGCCAGCGCGGTATCTTACCACCAGATTCAGCCAGTAATACCACCGTTCAAAGTTTCGAGGGATACGACGTGCCGCTTTGGCCAGCCACGTCCAGATTAATCCTCCTGCTGTTGCGATAAGCAACGTCGTCAGCCAATTGGCGAATCCCAATAGCCGATAGCCGAAAAAGCTATTACCGAAAAGGTTGATGCCCGATCCAAATCGGCAAATATCATATAGGTCCCGATAATCTAGATTGGTCCAATCAATCCGGAATACGTGACTATACCACAACGGGTTATTCGGCACGGATAATGCGATAAAGAAGATAAAGGCGATTCTGAAGAGGACTTTCTGGTACCCCTGCCAACGCGGCGTTATTTGCACGTCTAGGTGTGCGGTGTTTTGCTTGTCGGTACCTCCTGTCTGGGTAAGCGTTCCTGCTGCGGATCCCTGTCCAATGTTTGTTGATTCAGCCATGGCGTTTCGTGGTCAAGTTGGTTATAATTTAAAGCCCAGTGTAAAGCGCCCGACTTTCTTGACCTCTTCGATGAGGTATTTTTTGTCAAGGCGATCCAAGCGTGCCAGCAAGGAGTCGCCGTTTGCGTTCAATCCTTCCAAGACGATGGTTTTGCTGTTGAGCCGTACGATGTCGAGCGACAAGCGGTCATCGGGATAGTTCGGGTTTCGGTTTTGGAGTACCAATTGCCCCTGATCGCCTTGCCCATTATACGAGTAATACTGACGGTCGCCCGCTAGTGCATACTCGTAGCTGCGCAGGCTATCTACCCGCTCCAGCTTGATACCGTTGTATCGATTTTCCGTAACCGTGCTGTTCGAACGGATACTCACCGTATTCCATTTCTCAAAGACGACGTCCCTCCAACGTGTAGGATGATCCGGTGAATAAGCGATGGTGTCGCCGTTGACCACGAACAGGCCGACGTTATAGATTCCCGCTGCGCCTTCCAACCCGGGCGTCTCGGGATAGTGCAGTGTGCCATGTTTGTAAATCGCATAGCTCTTCGCACCGAATACCACGACAAACAGTAGGGCAAAAGCACCTTTAAGTCCGATGCGCCACAGGCGTATCGGACTATCGGCCCAGCTGAACCGGAATGACGATGGCCGGGTGGGCTGGAGGTGTATCGTCAGTTGCGCAAACCGCTGAGCATCATAAAGAAACAACACGAACGTTAATGACAGCAAGAATAGCGAATACACATACCCGGTCCCTTCATATGCAAGGTCCGAAAGGAATACATTACCATAGAACGGAAGGATAAAAATTACGGCAAGGAAAGCCGTACGTCTGAAGAGCAACAGGAGGGCAGACGCCACTTCGACCAAACCCAGGAAGGATAGGTAGGCTGGTGCCACGCCCAGGCTCAGAATGAAGTGTTTCCAGTGGCCGAAATAACCGTATCCCGTGTTGAGGTGGCTGATGGATGGCTCGGGCGCAAACGAGGGAAACAGCTTGACGAATCCGAACACAAATAATGCTGCGGCTAGCCGGTAACGCACGAGCACCCGCAGGTAATAGTACAGGTCGTCGTGATTGAGGCGCACGGGCTTTATCCGTTCACTGCGTTGCCATAAAATGACCGCTACAGCCGCGATTACTGCTAACACGATCCAATCCAGAAACGTACTCTCCGGCCCGAAAAAATGAGGCGTGAAAAGTACCAGGTTCAACACATCGATCACGAAGGTATCCCAGCGCAATGCGAAGAGCTGAGCATAAAAACTCCATTGGAACGGAATGGTCTGCAACAGGAAATAAATCAGCGCAAAGCGAATCAACCAATCCTGCGTGCGATGTTTTTGCGATCCCTGTACGGTGTGATGTTGAGTTGCCATGTTATATTATTGTTTGAACTTCTTTTATACTCGCTACACCTGCATCAATACCCGGGGTTCGGATCAAGGTCGTCGACCACTGTTTGGTTGTATGGAATTGGGAAAAGCAGCTTATTGGGATCTGTCACATCCAATACTTCCGTTGCCCGCTCTGTCCGTACCAAATCGAACCACCGGTCACCTTCCAACGCAAACTCCAACCGGCGTTCATTCTCGATAGCCAGCAAAATTCCATCGGCGTTAAGCCCTTCCAACGCTTCCAGCCCCGCACGCAACCGTACGGCATTCAAATCTGCAAGGGCACCGGTAAGGTCCTCGCCAATGCGCGCTTTGGCCTCTGCTCGGATTAGGTATTGTTCCGCGATACGAAGGATGTAAGCTGGATCCGTAAACGGGCTTCGGTAGTAGAGATTTCCATACCATTTCCCTTGATTGTCTTGTGCAATCAGGACATTTCGGTTCCCACCCGTAGTTGGCGTATTCAACAGGGCCACCAACGCATCATTCGGCGCCCATTGCCGCTGTCCGCCATTGATACTTGACTGCCAGAACGTACGATGTCCGTTTGTATTGTTTGCACTGTAGAATAGTTCGAAAATGGATTCCTTTGTCCCCCGGACATTGTCGGTAAAAAATGAACCGTACGGTCCGATTAGCTCGTAGTTGTTCGTTTGATTGATGATTTCCGTGGCAAATTGTTCGGCCAGCGCCCAGTCTCCTTGATATAAATGAAAGCGAGCTTTCAAAGCACGTACCGTGTTCTTCGTCGCCCGGAAACGGTTGACGGTTTCGGGAAGCAGCGCAAAGGCCTGATCCAAGTCTGCGAGTACTTGGGCATATGTCTGATCCAAGCTGCTCCGCGGAATCCCCCGTTTATCCGAACTGGACAACGTGGGTTCCGTAACGATCTGTACGCCGCCCCATGCACGGGCCAAATCAAAATAGGCCAACCCCCGGATAAAGTGGGCCTCCCCTGTGTATTGGTCTTTTGTTGCCTGATCAAAATCGTTTTGCAATGGCAAGCCAGGGACGGCGGCTATCACGTGGTTTGCTCGATCAATCACCTCGTAAATGCCGGCCCACCCTTGTGCAATGTAGGTATTATCAGTGCTAATATCATGATCGATAAACTGCTGTACGAAATTCTGGGAACCGGTCCACTGTACGTTGTCTCCGGATAGGTAGCCGAAAGCGGGATAGGTCCATCCGTAGTATGCATCGGCTCCAAGCCCGTTGTACACACCGTTGATGGCTGTTAAAGCCGATGCCCCATCGGTAATAGCATTCGTTCCGGAGAGCTCTTCCTTTGGCTCAACCGTGAGAAACGATTCGCATGATGTAAGCAATAGCAAGGCACTGCTCAAACTATATAAGATTGTCTTCATTTTTTTTCAATACTTAGTTCTAAAATGTGAGGTTAACTCCGAACTGGAAGGAACGTGGCTGAGGCGGCGTACCCTGATCCAAACCCTGGATGTTCTGCTCTGACGACACATTGGATTCCGGGTCGGGACCTGTGTACTTGGTGAATGTCAGTATGTTGCTGGCCAGCACATAAAAGCGTATATCTGCATATTTTGTTGCTTGTCGAGGCAGAGTGTAACCTAGCACCAGGTTTTTTAAACGGACGAATGAGCCGTCTTCAAGGTAACGTGAACTCTGTTGCCGGCCGTAATTATCCCCAGCCACCAAACGCGGTACGGTGGTGTCATCGCCCGGTTGTTGCCAGCGGTCCAGTTGGCTTTTGAACAAAATCCGGTTGACATCCAGTTGTCCTCCGCGCTCACCGAAGAACCGCATCAGGTTCAGCACTTTATTCCCTTGCTGAAACGTAAAGAGAAAATTCAGATCGAACTGTTTGTAGTTAAATGTATTGGAAAGCCCCCCGAAGTATTTTGGTTGGGCCGTTCCCAGTATTTGTCGGTCGGCGTCGTTGATCACCCCATTGTCATCGACATCCCGGAATACAGCGTCTCCGGTGTTTGGATCCACATAAAGCTGCTCCCACAGGTACCAGGATTGCAGTGGATATCCCTCTTCGACGCGTACCCAACCACGGCTGTAGTAACTCAACGGTGTCTCCAGCTTTTCCACCTTGTTATCATTATGGGAGATATTGAAGTTCGTACTCCATTGAAAATCCTTGGCCCGGACGTTGACCGAATTGATGGAAAATTCGAAGCCCCGATTGCTGATTTCGCCTGCATTGGCGAAATAGCTTTCGTAACCCAAGAGCGCAGGAACCGGAATCTGCAACAAGGCATCTTTCGTGTATTTCGAATAATAATTGAATTCGAGGTTTATCCGGTTGGCCAGCAAGCCTAGATCGACCCCCACGTTGAACTGGCTTGTTTCTTCCCATTTAAGGTCTGGGTTACCCAACTGTTCCGGCGAAATCCCGGCATAGTCTCCTGCCCCGTCCAATGTGTAAGGTGCCACCCCATTCCAGAGCACCTTTGAAGCAAAATCGGCAATTCCTCCTTGATTTCCCAACACCCCGTAGCTTGCCCTTAGTTTGAGGTTGCTGATTGCCTGCACCCCTCTCAGGAAGTCTTCTTCGTTCACCCGCCAGGCACCGCCGACAGCGGGGAAATAACCCCACCGATTGTTCTCGCCAAACCGCGACGACCCATCAGCACGGAAGGTAAAATCCAGGTAGTATTTATTGCTAAAATTGTAATCAACCCGCCCGAAAAACGACGCCAAGGTAGCTTTACTCCACGATTGCGATCCTGTTCGGTTTGCCGCCGCTGAAATAATCTTGAAATTATCATTGGGAAAACCCCGGCCCTCCGCTTGTGTCAGTTCCAATACCTCACCTTGCAAGGTGTTTCCGAAGAGGATGCCCAATGTATGCCTATCTTCGAACACATCATTATAGGCAATCGTCTGCTCGTTGACCCAAGTAGTATACTGCGAAAGCGCCGAAGTGGCCAGACCATTCGTGGGAGCCCTTCCCAGCAGCAATTTCGAATTCCAGTATTCGTGTTCGTTGTAATTGTTGTAATCCACGCCAAAGCTGGATTTGAACGTAAGCTTTTCCAGGAATTTTAATTCGGCAAAGACGTTGCCCAGGTACCGTAGGCTTTTTGAGCCGATATCATAATTGTCTATCAACAATTGCGGATTGTCAAATCCCGCTGAAAAACCCGGGGTTCCGTCCGGATAGAATATCGGAGTTATAGTAGGTGAGTTGATGGCAGCTTGCAGCATTCCTCCCTGCGGGCCATCACCCGCCCGCGCCTGATTTCGATCGGTTATATTGAAGCTGTTGCTCGCACCGAAGGTAGCCCAGTTCGTCAATTTTTGATCCAAGTTCAATTTTACGCTTGTGCGTTTCAGGTGAATTGGCTTCAATATTGATTCCTGACTGGTATAACTTCCACCCAAATAATAGGTCGTTTTATCCGTTCCACCCGTAATCGAAGCATCCGCATTCAATAGTTTCGCTGTCCGGAACACCAAGCTTTGTCGATCGTAGGTTTGTTGCTCTTCAGGCAATCCACGCCCGCCTTCCGAAACCGGGCGGTACGGTTCGGGCAGGCCATTGTTTCGGTTCCACTCGTTCACCAGGGTAGCGTGTTCGGGGCCGGTGGTCAGTTCCCACAATTTTACGGCTTTTGCCGTGCCCTGCGAATAATTCACCTGCAACTTAGGGCGCGATTGATACGCGCCCCGCTTAGTCGTGATGATGACCACCCCATTGGCGCCCCGAGCACCGTAAATGGAAGTCGCCGTTGCATCTTTCAACACCTCGATACTCTCTATATCAGCAGGCGAAATATCGGCCAGCGGCGAGGTTGCACGCCCGCCGGTATCGAATGTTTGCAGCGATGTATTGTTTACATAGGTTCCGTCTATGATAAAAAGCGGATTATTCGTCGCGTTAATAGAGGTTGCCCCCCTGACGCGTATGTGTATCCCATCACCCGGAACACCGGTGTTGGAATTGATTTGGACGCCCGCGGCAGCGCCCTGGAGTTGCGCATCCACACTGGCAACCGGGATGTTCTTCAGGTTTTCGGGATTCACTTTCGTTACCGATCCAACCAGGTCACTCCGTTTCTGGGTAGCATAACCAACAACCACAACCTCATCCAAGCCTGTGGCATCCTGCTCCAGCTCAATTGTGAGGGGGCTGCCATCGGCAACGACCTCCTTTGTCTTATAGCCGACAAAGGATACGGTAATTGTGTAGGGGAACTTTTGGCCAGTTACGAAACGGAATTGGCCACGGCTGTCGGTCTTAGTGCTATGCGTAACGCCTAACAACTGCAAAGAAGCACCTTCAAGAGGTCGCTTGGTGACTGCATCGACCACCACGCCATCCAACGTGGAGTTAATCAAGGGCTTGGTTTCCTGCGCTTGCAGCAGGATAGGCATCAACGCAAAAACTAACGCTAGAGTCGAATAGTAAAATATTTGATGGAAATAGCGTGTCGTTGCGTCACAACGTCGTAATGTTTTAGTCATAAAATTTCAAATTAAAGGGAACAAAACTCCGCTAAGCGGCAAAAAAACAGATTGGTCTAGTACATGCAGCGCCACATTCGACAGGGATCGGGTGTCCCCGTATAGCAACGGCGATTCTCAAGGTATTGAGTCAATACACACGGTTTGTCCATACAGTCATTATTAATTTTCATGAAGCAAAAGTATACTAAGTTAGTAGACTTTAAAACGTATAAATTATGCGCTATTTAGGTATATATTGTTCGCATTTCCGTCGGAATAGCTCCATGTCGGGTTTTCGGGCCACACAACCGTGCATGAATCCATTTATTGCGTCAATAAAGCGAGCCCATCTGGTATAGGTATAATTAGGCGTGCCGTTTACGTTGTCTTTTAACTATATGGGAGATTTCGGGAAGGCCGATTTCAGGATGCGGAACTCATGAAGACGGCATTGTGTTTTCAATCATCGTTCATCATGACAATTACAACAGTAGGTTATCAAGGGCATGGGCTACGTCAGGATAATCAAACCGAAAATCCTCATCGCGCAGTATCTTCGACACCACACGATGTCCATCCAACGCCAATTGGGGTTCCGTTCCGATGACGCGTGCCCCCAATCGTACCGCCCAGGCCGGCGCGGGGATACCGATTGACACGCGTAATCTCCTGCGCAAGGCTTCCATAAATGCTTTATTCGTTACCGGATTCGGGCTGCACGCATGGACGATTCCCTCCACGGAGTCATTCGTGATTATCCAGCCGACCAACTTCGCGAAGTCGCGTTCGTGTATCCAAGAAACATATTGATTGCCCGGACCGACGGTGCCACCCAAACCCAGTCGCACCAATTTAACCAAGGGGTCGAGCATCCCACCTTTGGAGAGCAATACGGAACTTATCCGAAGTTGCACCTTCCTCGTGGCCGGAACGTTCGCGTCAGCGAAGGCGGCCTCCCACTGCTTTGAAACCTGCGCCAGAAAACCAGTACCGTTGGGCGGATCCTGCTCGGTAAACAACGTCGATGAGGGCTCGAAAATCGAAATTCCACCGGCATTTATCCAAACGGCCGGGGGGTGTTTGCAGCCGGCAATGGCATCTCCGATCAACGTCGTTGTCAGCACTCTAGAATCCAGTATTTCCTGTTTCTTCTTCGCTGTAAAGCGTGTATTGATGGATTGGCCCGCCAAATTGATTACTGCTGTTGCACCCTCGAGTTCGCGGGTCCAATCCCCTAAAGTATAACCATTCCAGTAGGTATATCTTATATTTCCCGAAACCCGAAATCCAGTACGGCTCAACACTACAACTTCCCAACCCTGCTCAGTATATACATCTGACAGTAACATCCCTAATACACCTGCTCCGCCGGCAATAATGATTTTACTGGACATTTACTTGCAATACTACTACCAATTGATTGTTTTTTCCTTGAGCACAGCGTGTTTTCGTACTTATCCAAAACTACAAATAAAGAATCCATTTTTTATAATAATGGTATCGAATTAGTTTTAGTCATATTTACCCGCATCCAACGTGCTTCGTGACAATAGGTAGTTCCGATCTTTGCGTTGAAGCACTACGTAAATCGAATCGCGGTTTTCATTGATGCCGGTCAGCACGACACGGCTTCCATCGTCGGTCTGGTAGTTCAGGATCATTTTGTTGCGGTTTGATGGGCGTTGCGGGCGAGACAATTCCCGTGATCTCCGGGAGGTGGCGCCTCGCGGGTCGATAAAAGAGTTCTCGTCGCCGATGCGTTGCCAAGCCGCTTCACTGATCCATTCCGTACCCAACGGGTCAGCTATCGAGTCGAGTTGAAGACCACCCCGGCGATTTACGGTCTGTGCTTCCCGATTTGTATTACGTCTCGACGCTTGGCTTCGAGTACTCTGTTGAGGGCCATCAGCCGCCGGCATCTGTCGCGAGTCCGGAACTCGTCTAGGGGCAATTTCTCCGCCCTCAACAACACCAAAGCCACCGCTTTTACGGATCTTATCTTGTAAATACAGTGTGCGTTCGGCCGTGTCTGCGTAGTAATGAAATACACGTTGCCCACCACCGGTTCCGGCGATTTCGAATGTTCGATCTAGATCCCGGATAGGACTTCCACCCCCGTTTGACAAATCCAGCCGTGTCGGTCTATTGACGCGGAAGGTCAAGGTGCTCCATCGTTCAAAGGTAGCTTCCTGCCATCGGATCGTGTCCAATGGCGAGTAGGGTATTTCTGTGCCATTGATCTTGAACTCGGCAACATGATAATACCCCCTTAGCGGCTTCACGCCTGCCGTGGAAGGTTGCTTGTACGGATCATACCAGTAGTTGTTGAGTTGCAGAAAATAGAATACGCCCAGGAACAGCCCGATTACAGCTACTTTCAGTCCCAAGCGCACAGCACGCTGCCACTTTTCCGGGAACGTAGGCCAAAGGTCTACAGGAAACGTATATTCCTGTTTGATGAACAAGCGGTAGATCCGGGGCACGTAGTAGGCGAATATGTACACGCCCAACACGACGAAGTAGGCCGCGTACGTCTGCACGCCACCATCATAAACATGGTTTACCAGCGTAATGCTGCCCAATGCACCGAACAGCAGTGCCGCACCGTACACCGTGGTCTGGCGAAAGAACAGCAATGTTCCCGCCGTTAGTTCTACGATACCGGTAAATACTTGGTACCAAGGCACGATACCAATGGAAAGCCAATATATTTTCTGTCCGGTAAAATCACCGAAATGGGTATTGAGCAGCCCTTCAGACGGATAGGGCATCTGGACCGGTAGCACCTTGGTAAATCCGAAACCGATGATGCCAATCCCGGCACGGAATCGTGCAATCACCAAAGACCAGTAGTACAAGGTATTGTATGATTGCCGTTTGCGGTCGATCAACGTCCACACCAGCCCACCGATTGTTGAAATTACGAGCAAGGTAACCCAGATGCCGTGGCCTTCGAGGCGGGGAATACCGAACCATTGGCTTACCTGCGGAAATGAAGGTTGATAACGTGCAATGCTGTACAGGTCTCGGTAATGCAGGTTGGTCCAATCGAGGTTAAACCATTGCTGAAACCATCCGAAATTGGGCGGCCAGGAGAAAATCCCCGAAGGAACGACCAAGAGGATGATATAGATGAAACTGATACGGAAGGCTATTTTCTGGAACTGGTTCCAAGGGCGTGTCCCGTTTTCCGCCTGTGTTGCGTGTTGCTGAGCCATGTGATTTGTTGCTAATTTTCTACAATACTAAACCTCCGCGGCGCCCAGATTTGCGGACTTCCTCTAGAAGATACTTTTTGTCCAGGCGACCCAACAACACTGAAAGAGAGTCTCCACTCGAAGTCACGCCCGACAATATGATTGTATCCACGTCAGGTCGTTCGTAGCGGACGTCAAACCGATCATCCGGATAATGCGGATTTTTGTTCTGCAGGTGGAGTACCTGATTATCGCCGTCAATTGTATAGTGGTAATAGTGCCTACCTTGTGTGCCATCGAGCTCAAACAGGCGATCCGCGTCGTGCGAGTGGATGGTTTCGATACCCCCGAGCCAAGGGATAACGGGTGCCGCTGTTTTGACGCTCAGCGTAGACCAAGTCTCGAATACCACATCCTTCCAACGCACAGAATCATCTTTAGCATAGGGTCGTGCTTGCCCATTCCAGACAAACTCCTGTACGTTGTAAATGCCCGAGGCATCGGGTAGCCCGTTTGCTTGAGGATAATGATAAGGTCTTTCGCCGTACGCGCGATAAGTTTGAATCCCAAATACGCCAATGAAAAGGAACACAAAAAAAGCCTTCAGCCCGATGCGTAGGTTCCGTTGCCAGGCATGCGCGAAATTAGGGCGGTAGGTATCGGGCTGTCCCGGCCTGTTCAGCGAAAATACGTTGATGATGCGTTGGGCGTCATACAAAAGCAGGAAACCCGCGATATGTAGCAAATAGAGCGCATAAATTGTTTCGTTTCCTTCGTACGCTAGGTTGGACAAAACCACGTTACCATAGAAAATCACAATCAGGAACGCCCCAAGCGCCGTAGTGCGACGCCACAACAACAGCAACCCACCCAATAGCTCCAGGCTGCCCAGGAACGTTTCGAAGGTTGGTGCTACGCCCAATGAAAGCACAAATATTTTCCAGGCCGCAAGATCACCGTAATCGGTATTCAAATTGCTGATCGAGGGATAAGGAGCCTGTAGCGGGAATACTTTAATGAGGCCGTAGGCAATCACGCCTAGCGCTAGCCGGTAACGGAGAATCACCCGGAGCGCATAATACAAATCGTCGTAACTGAAACGTAGTGGTTTCCGCTTTTCCCACCAATGCCACAACGCGGCTATCACCACGGAAAGCAAGGCAATGATGGCCCAGTCGCCCAGCGTATTGAGCCCCCAGAAATCGGGCGTGGTTTCCTGTCCAAGTAACTGCGGGGTATACCGGCTGATGTTGAAAAAATCATTAAGACCGAGCTGCAGCCAATTGATGGAGAGTAGGTTGGCGAAATACTTCCAATCCAAAGGTACCGATTGGAGGATGAAATAGATAAATACAAAGCGAAAAATTGCCTTTTCATAGGACCGCCATGCCTGCCCGTTGTTTCTGTTGAATAAAGTTGCCATGATCTTCTTTTAAGTGATATCGGGTATGTTATCGCTCTTCCGCAGGTGGTGGTTCGCGCCGGCTTCGCCGCTCCTGGATGGTTTCGCGCTTATTTAGGTCGTATTTCTGGCCATGGCTCAAGAATAGGAAAGGATGTCCACCATTGACGATGGTTTTGTGATTATATATCGCAACGTATGAATTGCCAATCACCTCCAGCGTATCGCGTTGTACCCATACAGCTGTTGCCTCGTCTAGCCCGATCCCGATCAGTTTGGGCGTGCTTCTCACTACATCAATGAGGTCGAATTGACGATTCCTTTTCAGAAGATGTTGGTCTATCACCGAGTTTTTCAAGAAGGCCAATCCCTGTGTGTGATCGCCGAGCAATACATCGGATCCACTGGTGTCTCCGCGCCAAAGCAGCGACCCCTGGATGCTGGCTCCCGCAGAGCTGCCTGCCAAGACACCACCGCGATCCAACACTTCCAAAAAGGCTTGATGGGCCAAGGTGTTGAGGTAGTAATCTGCGATACGCCATTGCCTACCGCCGATAAAGTAGATGCCGGTAGCCTGGCGAATTGGTTCGACAAATGCCTCGGTATTGGCCTCTTGAATCGAGGTAGTATGCAATAAGCGAATGCGCGACACCCCAGTTATTTCCTTGATAGTTGTAACATGCCGCTCGTCCCAAGCCGATGAATCCCCTGCAGCCGCAGTTATGACGACGATGTTCGCGTGGGCTTTCCCACCGGCCAACTCAACGAATTTTTCCCAAATGGATGCCGTTGTCCCCACACTACCCCCAATGATGAGGAGAGAACCTCGTGTCGGACCGTGACGGGTGTCCCCGGAACTCGTTTTGATAGGTGATTGTGCCGTTGCCAAGCTTGCTGACAGCGCCAAGCAGCTAATTAATACTATTTTTTTCATTATTTATAGTGTTTACTTTATTCGAATCCCGGATTTTGCTCCAATGCGGGATCCTTTTCGACCGAGCTTGCCGGTATTGGGAATACCCATTGGTAAGATTCTTTCAATAGCGCGTTATATTCCCCAAGTACTTCGCCTGCACGGCCGGTGCGGACGAGATCGCTGAATCGATGGCCTTCGAAGGCAAGTTCTAACCGCCGCTCGTGCTCAATTGCCGCCAATACGTCCTCAGCGGCAGACGTTGCGGTCAATTCTAGCACGCTGGTCACCTCCGCGCGGGCTTGTACCGCCCGGATATCTTCGATTGCCGCGGCGATATCGGCGTTGGTTTTACGCGCGCGTGCTTCCGCGCGTATGAGGTACTGTTCGGCAAGCCGCAATACGAACAGCGATCCGGTTCCGTCCTTTTTGTTATAAAGTTGAATAGCGAATAAACCTGGTTCCTGCGAGGATTCGCGAAGCACCTGTTGGCGTGTGCCGCCCCGTTCCGAGTCGCGCAATGCAGCGATCAGCGATGCTTCGGGCACATACGTCTGATTGCCGCCATCATCGCGAGAGAGGTAGCTCCGCCAATAGGTGTTGGCATCTGCGGCCGTAAATACGATTTCGAAGATAGACTCGTTGCTGAGCTTCGTCGTATAGAACGCCGTATAAGGCTTAACCAACGCCAGGCCACTTGTCGCAATAGTTTTGGACGCGTATTCTTCGGCTTGATCCCATTGTTCCGTGTAGAGAAACAGGCGCGCTTTAAGGGCGTAAACAGCATAGACGGTAGCCCTGCTTCGGTCGGTGGTGTTGGTAATCAGCCTCTCCGCTTCGTTGAGGTCTGCCAATACCTGTTCATACGTGGCTGGCAGTGAACTCCGTTTTAGGCCTTTGTGGGTATCGATACGTTCGGTAGGTTTTGTAATGAGCTGCACGCCGCCATAAAAGCGCGCTAGGTCAAAGTAGGTCAGAGCACGCAAGAAGTACGCCTCACCGATAATTTGGTTACGTTCGGCCGAGGTGAATTGGTTATCGACCACGCCAGGCACACGATGGATGATGAAGTTGGCTCGGTTGATGGTTACGTAAAGCGCCGAAAATGGTGCTCCGCCGTTGTCTTCCACATTCCGGTCCGGCACGATAATGGTTGGATTGGCATAGGTAATCACGTTATCGCCAGCCAGGTTGAAAGCGGTCACAGTAGTTGGATAACTACTCTGTAAGTTGTTGTAGATGCCATACAATGCCGCCAGCGAGGTACGTTTATCGGAGATTACCCCTTGGTCAGATACTTGCGTCTCAGGCTCTAGGTCGAGTAGTCCGGAGCACGAGGAGAAAAGGACAAGGGGAATGAACGAGAATAGGATTCTTTTATACTGTTTCATGGTTGTTTTGAAGTGATTATAGATTTGCATTTATACCAAATAGAAAACTGACGGGTTGGGGTACCGTGTTAAAATCCATGCCTAAGACGAAATCCCGATTCGTTTGCGAGTTGGCTTCCGGGTCAGGGCCGGAATACTTTGTCAGCGTGATGAGGTTTGCCGCGGTGAATGTTGCCTTCGCACCCGCGAAGCCGACGGATCGCACCCATTGTGAAGGAAGTGAATATCCTAGGGTTATATCTTTCACCCTTAAGAACGAAGCATCTTCCAAAAATCGGCTACTGTAGCTGTTGGCACTCGCGGGTTCATAATTACGACTTCCATCCGGATTCGTCGCCGATGAAAGCCTGGGTAAAACGTTGGTATCTCCCGGTTTCTTCCAGTAATTGAGCTGACTTTTTTGCATGGCGCGTTCGGTTGACCGCACACCACCCGACTCCAAGAAATACTTGGTATAGTTATAGAGTCTATTACCCCAGCGGTAGGTAATGTTCACGTTCAAGTCGAAGCGCTTGTAGGAAAGTGAGTTTCGCAGCCCTCCTTCGAAATCTGGCCAAACGCTTCCCAGCAATTGCCGATCCGCTTGCGTGATTTGGCCATCGCCGTCCACGTCCTCGTAAATAACATTGCCGGTCTGAGGATCCACACCCAACTGCTTGTGTACCCAGATCGACGAAATCGGGTGTCCCTCTTCCAGTCGGAACTGCCGATAGCCCCCTGTGATGGGTTGTAGCAATTTTTCAACCTTGTTGGTATTACGCGAAATGGTGTAGGTGGTGCGCCATGACAAGTCTTTGTTATTGAGATTCTCTGAGTTGACGATCAATTCGACACCTTGGTTGCTGATTTCTCCTGCATTATAGGTAATAGCAGAAAATCCAGTGATATCCTGCACAGGAAAACTGTTTAGCAACAAATCTTTCGTGTATTTATCATAGTAGCTGATCTCAAAATCCAAGCGTTGTTTAAACAAAATACCGGACAACCCGACGTTCCATTGCGCCGTGGTTTCCCACCGTAAGTCGGCATTGGCCATTTGCGATGGTGCAATCCCGGCTAAGTCTCCATAGTTTTGGTTGCCTTCCCATAGGCCAAGCGATTGGAAGTCGCCAACCGACGCATTTCCCGTCAAGCCCCAACTCGCTTTCAGGCGGAGTTCATTGATAATATCTGATTTCGGGAAGAATGGTTCATTGCTAATTCGCCAGTTTACTCCTGCCGCGGGGAAATAGCCCCAACGATGGTCTTTGCCTATACGGGAGGAGCCATCCGCCCGGAAAGTACCGTCAATGACATAACGTTCTTTATACGAAAAATTCACCCCGCCGAAATAAGAAAGCAATGCGTTGGACGAGGCTGTTGTGGTGCCGTTTCGAACGCCTGCCGAGGCGATGGTCCGGTGTTGGTCGCTCGGGAACTGGCTTCCGGTAATGACCTGTCCTGCTTTGTCCGTATACTGGTAACTGGTACCCAGAAATACCGCTAGGTCGTTGCTTGCAAAAGACTTGTTGTAATTCAACAACTGGTCTGCCGTGAAAGTAGCCCGCTCTGTATTGCGGTACTCCGCAGCACCTGCGGGTAAACCGGTACGTAATTTGGTGTTGAAGTAGGTGTCTTCCTTATAGATATTGTAATCTACACTCCAGCTGGACTTGAAAGTCAAGGACGGGAACACCTTCAACTCGCCAAACACGTTATTGACGGTCCGCAAGCTGTTGGATCTGGTGTCCGTATTTTCCAGCATCGCCAAGACGTTGTCAAACGTGAAATGGGTAGTGTATTGTCCGTCACTGTCAATGATGGGAAAAAACGTCGGCGTGTGCAATGCGGCTTGGAAAAGGCCAGTGCCACCGTCGCCCACGCGGATAAGCTTCCGGGGTGTGGCGGATAGGTTGTTGCTCGTTCCAATTTTAAATCGGTCATTGATTTTGTAATCAAGGTTCACTCGAAACGTGTAGCGAGAAAAGTCTTGTGCTTTCACCGTGGATGGCTGATCCAGGTATTCGCCACCGATGTAGAAATTGGAACTGGCCCCTCCACCTGCGATCGACAGATTGTAGCGTTGTGATATGGCAGTACGCCAGATGCTCCCCAATCGGTCGTATGTTTGCTGTTCCTCGGGCAAACCCCATGCTGGAAACGCCGCCGTCGCTTCTTCCACTGGCCGGAACGGCCGATTCTCATAGAGGCCGCCGCTGTTAACAAACGCTTCGTTGACGATTGTTGCGTGCTCTTCGCCCGTGACGAGTTCCCATAGGTTGCGTGTGGTGGATGTACCTGTTTGCAAGCCGAAGTTTACACGTGGCCTGGCCTGTGCTCGCCCCCGGTTGGTTTTAATCAGAATGACGCCGTTCGCACCACGAGAGCCATAGATTGCAGTAGCATTCGCATCCTTGAGCACTGTTATTGATTCTATATCCGTTGGGCTGATATCTGACAAGGGATTGACTAGTTGTCCACCGAGATTCGTCCCCTGAAGGTTGTCGCTGTTGATGATGACATCGTCCACTATGTAGAGGGGATCACTGCCACCTGTTATCGAATTTGTGCCCCGGAGACGTACCAACACCGACGTGCCCGGAGTACCTGAATCATTCGTTATCAATAAGCCGGGTACCTGTCCCTGCAGCTTCTCAACGATGCTGGTGTAAGGTGCTTGGGATAAGTCTTCCCCTTTCACCACTTGAATGGCACTGGTCAAAGCGCTTCGCTTGGTCTTGGTGTATCCCACAACCTCAATCTCATCGATTGCACTGTGATTGCGTTCCAGTTCGATGATAATTGGGCTACCTGTAGCAACAACGGTCTTTGTCTTATAACCGATATAGGATACAATCGACGTGTATGGAAATCTTTGTCCTGTCACGAATTGAAACTTCCCATGGTCATCGGTTTTGGTACTATGTGTCACTCCTTCAATCTGTATGGTGGCTTCAGCTAATGGCTCTTTCGTTATTGCATCGACCACAACCCCATCTAACGTGGAATTTATCAAAGGGGTGGTCTGCTGCGCGCTGGCAATCGCCTGCGACAGCAACAACACGAAGAGGCAAATTTTATGTCTAATTCTGGTCATTTCAATTTTTTAATTACGATTATTTGTAATGTCTTATAAATCAATCTATAGCCCTTTACGGGTAGACACTAAACGGCCATAGGGTTTCCGTAACCGCTTATCACTTGCGTCAATACGCAACGTGTCTATTAACCGTAAGTCAGTAGGTGGTAGGGGTAGGTAACATTACATGCACATGTACATGTGATAGCGGCGAGGCATATTGGCAAGGATAAATGTAGGGGGGTTCGAATTTGTAGTGACTCCGTAATACATGATGTTAACTTTTAAAAAAAAATACGATTTCATTGTGGATGCAATCATTCATTAATTGCAACCGCACAAAAGTATACTAAGTTAGTAGACTTTAAAACCCCTAAATCATGCGTGCTTTAGGTATAAATGCTGCCTGAAATTACTGCCGCCGGAGCCGTGTCTTCAAATAAAGACTTGTTTCATCGTTGATAAGGTAGTAAGTCTCTTGCTGCTGCTCGGCCTGCCGGTCGGTGAAAAGGATACCATAGAGGTGGTCCGTCTCATGCTGGAAAATCACCGCCGTGAAGCCTTCGATCATTTCCTCATGCGCTACGCCCTCCCTATCCTGGTAGGTGAGTCGGATGGTATAATTGCGCAGTACCTGTCCCATGGTGTCGGGGATGGAGAGGCAGCCCTCCAGCCCTTTGCGTAGCAGTTTAGAGCGCCACGTGATTTTGGGGTTGAGATACAATTCCATCGGTTCACCCGGTTTGTCGAAGCGCTGTACCCAAATGAGGTTGCGGTTTATGCCTACTTGGGGCGCGGCAATACCCACACCGGGGTGCAGCGAATCCGTTACGGACAGGTACATACGCTTGGCCAAGAGCGGGAGCAATGGTTCGTTGGGACTTATATCCACCGAAGGCTTTCTCAATACCGCTTCTTCTGCGGCTACCGTATCCTGGATGACACGCATCAGTCGCGCCGTATCGCCCGATAGGACCAGCTCGCGTTCTGCCGTGGTAAGCGGTTTTGGTGCGATCAGCGGTTGGGGGCGCTCCCGGACCGGGCCGGTGTAGTTCTTTTCGCCCGCCTTTACGGCAATCGGCAGAAAATTTTCCGCCGGCGGTATCGGGCACCGGTAACCGCTGCTGTATGCGCAGTAGGGATTGTAAGCCGTATTGAAATCGATGGTGATGCTGCCGTTGCGGATGTCGTTTAAAGACAGGTCAATATAGCGACCTCCGCCATAGGTTTCCCCACCATTGGTCTCGTCCGTGAATGGCAGGAACAGGTGGTCGCGGTATAAAGGGTTGGCAAATAGATCCGGGCTCCGATATAATGTCAGTTCTTCTTCATGGCCTTGCAATTGAAACCGCACTTTGGCATAGCGGACATAGCTTTTGCTGGTACCGTCGGACGTGGGCATGCGGAAGGGTTGCTCTCGAAGGAGGATTTCAACATGGCCGTGAGCCACATATGTACTGTCGGGATCGTAATGGTGGATATGCTGTATATCTTCAACTGTCAACGGAGCACCAGGATCGTTCGCCAACCGTTCCAGTTTCAGTTGCCGGAGCTTACGCGCGCTGTCTATACTATATTGCCCAATTACCAACTGTGCAATGCAGGACAACATTGCGGTGACCGGGACCAGTTTGGCAATAAACGAATGGATCATTCCGCAAATATAATTGGTTTAGTGTGCACCAAATGACATTTCATCATCGAACTTTCTATCCTAGCCGAAATTTGTCCGTTATTAACTCAATATTTATAGTGTTTAAACAAAGGTATAATAGTGCTATCACATAGGGTTAACAAAGGTATAACTCTATCAAAGCTGTATTAATACATTATTTTTAGTTTTTTTATTCTATCTTTGAATAGTATAACATTAGGAAAAACTAAGAAGCAGATATTATGGCCATAGGGCACCAAGGTATCAATGGCCCCTTTAGGGGAAAGGTAGGGACGGTTGTGGGGTACAACCTCAACGGACAGCAAGTGATGCGTTCCGTAGGTCGTCGCATCAAGCCTTTTACGCCATTGGAGCTTTTAAACCAAGCAAAGATGAAAGCGGTGTCTAAATTTCTCTCGCCGATCCAGAACATCGTCAAATTCGGTTATCAGCAGGAGGCACCTTCCGGAAGCCGGGTAGGGGCATTTCAATTGGCACAATCGTACGTCAGAAAAAATGCGATCGATCTGGATGAGGAAGATGCGCCATTCGTCAATCCGGCGAAAGTACTGATTTCGCGAGGTACGCTGCCACCCCCACTGAACGGCACGGCGACATATGAAGATAACCGGTTGACCATCCACTGGGAGCAATCTGGAAATGCGTGGGGCGAGGACAGGCTCGTGGTACTGCTTTACGACGGCTACCTATTCCGCTATTTTAGGGAAAGCGGTGCTGAGCGTCAAGAAGGAACGGAAATCTTGGTGATAGACGCCCTGCGTCGTATAGAACAACCGGTGCATGTGTACGCAGCATTCCGGAATGCCTTTTCCGGCAGGATTTCGGATAGTGTATACTGCGGTGCCCTCATGCCCGGAGAAACGGGAGGTCGTTAAAATAAAGTCTGTTGTTTATAGGGATTTTCATGGTCTAGCAACCATTTTTTGCGCCACAGCCCCCCTGCATACCCGGTGAGCGATCCATCGCTTCCGATGACACGGTGGCACGGCACCACAATCCAGAAGGGGTTCTGCCCGTTGGCGGCGGCCACGGCACGGATAGCCTTCACATCACCGAGACGCCGGGAGAGTTCCAGGTAGGAAATCGTTTTCCCGTAGGGGATGTTGAGGAGTTCCTGCCATACGCTTTTTTGGAAGTCTGTACCTTTCGGGTTCAGCCGAAGTTGGAAGGTCTGTCGGGTTCCGGCGAAATATGCTTCAAGCTGTTTAACGGCATCGACTAACGAAGCGGGAATATGCTGGGATGGTTTGACGGCATCCTCCTTCGATACAGAAACCGCGACAATCCCGTCTTCATCACCTTTGATTGCGGTCATCCCAAGCGGGGTCTGCATAAATACTTCTTCCATGCTCGATAAGGCGTTCGGAGGGCAGCGTTCACTGCATATCAAACAAATGCTTCTCGGCGTGGTAAGACGACCGCACCAAGGGGCCGCTTTCCACATACTTGAAGCCCATGCGCAACCCTACTTCTTGGTAGTACTTGAATTGATCGGGCGTAATCCATTCTACCACGGGGTGGTGTGTTTTGGTGGGCTGCAGGTATTGCCCGAGGGTGAGTATATGTACGCCGGCTTCGTACAAATCGGTCATCGCCTCGATTACATCGGCCTCGGTCTCGCCGAAGCCAAGCATGATGCCCGATTTCGTGCGCAATCCGGCAGCGGAGATACGGCGCAGGCACTCGAGGCTACGATCGTATTTCGCTTGTATGCGCACTTCGCGCGTAAGCCGTCGCACGGTTTCCAGGTTATGCGAAACGACTTCCGGCCTTACGGCCAACACACGCTCGAGGTTTTCCCAATTCCCCTTGAAGTCGGGGATGAGCGTTTCCAATGTTGTATCGGGGCTTTCGCGGCGGATGGCATTCACCGTTTCTGCCCATACCGTGGAACCACCGTCTTTGAGGTCATCACGGTCTACCGAGGTGATAACACAATGCTTCACTTCCATCAGCTTCACCGAGCTGGCCACCCGGTTGGGTTCATCCCAATCAACCGCCAACGGCCGCCCGGTCGCTACGGCACAGAACGAGCAGGAGCGCGTACAGATATTTCCCAGGATCATGAATGTGGCCGTTCCGGCCCCCCAACACTCGCCCATGTTCGGGCAATTGCCGCTCTCGCAGATGGTATGCAGCTTGTGCTCGTCTACCAAACTGCGCACGTGCCGGTACTCTTTACCTACCGGTAGCTTCACACGCAACCAATCGGGCTTGCGCTGCAATTGGTTCGCCGGGATCACGGGAAGTTCAATCATAGGTACAAAGTTAGGGATTAATCTTGGAACTTGACAAAGGGCTTTTGTTAGGCTTGTATCATATCTTCTTGCCGAACGATAATTACCCATAAAAGCAGCAATATATACCCTCCTCCCCTAAGTATGGGCACCTACTTTTGCTTTACTAACTGGCGGGAAGCAAGGTGGCCAATCCACTTTGCCATACGTATAAATCTGTGGTTATGAGAAGAACAATCGGTATCTATGCGATTTTGGCGTGTCTTGGTTGGGGTTGCCACCCCGATCGTACCGCTGTGCCTTTTGATAGCGAACGTGTAAACGATCTGGCGACTTATATGGCCAGTCTCCACCGTCAACTGCCAATCCCTGCTTTATACGTAGTGGCCATAAAAGGCGATTCCGTTTACTACCAAGCCCACGGCGAAAAATCGGTGAGATCGACCACCGACACCGTTCTTGCCGAGTTCACCCCCATTTTTACCGGCGGTGTTTCACAATTGATGGTGGTGACGGCGGTCATGCGGCTTGTAGCGGAAGGGCTGTTAAACACAGATGACCCTGTTATCAATCATTTACCTTACTTCCGGTTGGGTGATAGCGATGTTGCCGGCATCACCATCGAGCACTTGATGAACCAAACAGGTGGAGTGCCACCCCATGCCAACCTTTGGGATTATCCCGACTTCAGTGAGGGGGCGTTGGCAAACACCACCCGCAGTATCCGGCTACAGCCCGCGGAATTTGCGGTGCCGGGAACCCGGGTCAAGCGCTCACCGTACAACTATGATATACTGGCAGACATCATTGCCAAGGTAAGCGGGGTACCTTTTGAAGACTACATGCAGACGAATGTACTGGAGCCGCTCGGAATGGAACACTCGTTTTTCCCTAAGAATAATGGATTTATAGATACCGTACCACGACCACACGTTATCGCCGATTGGCTGACTTACGCGATGGATACCATTGGCCCGTATCCGGCCAACCGCGAGCATTCAGGCAGCATGGGTTTACATGCATCGGCAGCCGACTTGGCGAAGTGGTTATATATGGTAGTACACCATGGAGTGGCAGCAGATGGTACCTCGTTCCTGCCTAAACGATTGGCCGATCGTACCCTCTCGTCCTTTCCGGTTAGCCCGGCAGCCGCGGTCGGCTTTGGATGGGAAATCGCGTCGAACACCGCTGGCCGGGTATACGAACAATTCCACGATATCGGCGGATTCTCCGCGCACATAGCGCTCGTGCCGGAAAAGCAACTGGCCGTTGCCCTCGTGGCCAACATATCGGGTGATTTCGACGTCCGCCCGATATCGTCAACACTGATCCGCTGGCTTTCCCACCGGGATTCGCTGAAAGCAGAACGGCCGCTATTAGCTAAGGCGTTGGGCGAACGGTTTGCTGTTACACGTAACGTGGATAGCGTATTCAGCTACTATGATTCGTTGGTAACAGATTCACCACTTACCTATGATTATTCACTAGAATCACTCAGCCAGCTAGGGATAAACCTGCTTTACCGGGTAGAAGACATCGAGTCGGCAATCGCTTTTTTCGAAGCATGCACAGCGCGATTTCCGCGGGAGGCCGCGGCACAACTGGACTTGGCCGAGGCTTACTTCGCGAACCACCGGATACCGCAATGCCAAGAAGCGCTTGAGCGGGCCCGCGTATTGCTCACCGCAGGCGCGGCGACAAAAGGGGAGGGGATATCGACCCGTATGGCCATGCTTACGGATGCCGTTACCGGTTTATCGACAACAAATTCTAACAATAACCAATAACTAGTATGATGAAAAATCAAGTTGTATTACGTAGCATGGGGCTAGGTTTCCTTATGCTCGGCATGGTGGCCAGTTCCTGTGAGAACAATGTGCCCGTTCCCGACTACCTCGTTGATGAGGATGCAAAGACCGTTGCCCGTGCGGTCTACTCGTCCAGGTCGGTCAATTTCAATAACCGCCCCCACGGGAGTACCTACAGCAGCTCTTGGGCGCAGCAGGATTTTGGCGATGGCTGGGGCTGGAATGCATCGAGGACGTATATTTCCAACCAGACCCTGCGGATAACGCTCGTTGCCAATTCCATTGGCGGCGGCTCGGGGATGACCGCCAACGTATCGCTTCCCCCGGCAGACAGTTACGAAGTTTCGTACCAACTGCGGTTTCACAGTGCGTTTGACTGGAGCCGGGGCGGTAAGCTGGGATTCGGCTTCCTGATTGGGGATGGAAATACCGGATGCGACCGGCCAACGGATGGAAACGGAGGTAGCGCTCGGCTTATGTGGTACCAAAATGATAGCGGGAGGGTATATTTCCGACCGTACGTCTACTACCGTGACCAGCCTTCGCAGTGCGGCGATTCCTTCGGTAAGTCCTATCCGTCGTCCGGTAGCCTCTCAAAAGGCACTTGGTATAACGTGACGATCCGCGTGCGTAGCAATACCGGCTCCAGTGCCAACGGATCCGTACAGTATATCGTCAATGGCACAACCGTATTGAACCAAAGCCTGCGATGGACAACCAATACGTCGAAGCGGCTAATCAATGCCCTCTCCTTCCACTCCTTCAGGGGCGGTAGCCAATCTTACTGGGGTTCGGGCAGCGTTGGCTATATCTATTACGACAATGTGAGCTGGAAGCGATAGGTTGTGGGTGTATTTCATTGCCCACCTGGTAAACCATTTCGCTAAGGGATAGTTAACAACCAATTTGTGAGCGGCGGAAACAGAACGGTACCGACGCGTTCGCTGTAAACTCGTGACGATTGGAAGGCCGCCCGAGGCGGCCTTAATTGAGTATCAACATGATGTATAGATTTGTTTGCGCCGTGCTGGCGGCATGCGCGCTCGTAGGTCAGTTGTATGGCCAGGAAGCACAGGAAAAGCAGGCCAACCTGGTGGTAGGGGCTGGGATAGGGCTTGCACGTGAGCAACTGCACTGGTCCATCGCCGGCGATGCCCAGGGGCAAAACCCTCCTGTGCTCTCCGAATTGGCTTGGGAAGGTCTATACGGCGCAAAGACATGGATGGATGTCGAATGCCATATAGGGGATGGGTGGGTTTGTGCAGCCAACTTTTCGCACATGGCCATTTTCAACGGCCAAGCACGCGACACTGACTATGGTGGGGATAACCGGACCGCAACGCTCTTCGATATGCGCTTTAGTAGTAACCGGGGGCATACCCTGTCCTATGGCGGCTTGGTAGGTTATCGCCTGCACTGGCATCGGTTCTCATGGGTCCCGTATGTTGGGTACAGGCGGCATACGCAGCACCTCCTGTTGCTGGATGGGGGGGCTTTGGAAAGCACATACCATACAAAGTGGGAGGGCCCGGAGATACGCCTATCGGCCTCCTACAGATACCCAACGATACTGTATGGGTGCACGATTTCGTACGCGCAGCTCCGTTACGGCGCCATAGCGGATTGGAACCTGGTCGATACCTTTGCACATCCGGTAAGTTTTACGCATAAGGCAAAAGGCTTTGCCGTCAGGTTTACCGGTTCCTTGCTATTATTCCCTCATGCAAAGGTTTCGCCCCTGGCTTTCGTCCAGTACGGGATGATGCGGACGGGTACGGGAATCGACGAATTGTACCTGGCGGATGGCGGGCGCCGGTTTACACAGTTGAACGGCGTACGTGGCAATTCAATGGCGCTGGGGGTTGGCCTCACCTGTAGGTGGTAATGTATTTACAGCATGGTTGCTTATCCGCTGAACGATTTTCACCCCCAAAACAAGCGATAACTACACTTTCCTGAATGGATTAGGGCGTACTATTGCAAATACGGATACAATAACCGTATCCATATTATAACCCGATAACTTTTAAACCGTAATTAAATTATGAAACAGAAATGCCCTACTTGACCACATGCGGTCCAAAATCAATTAAAGCCTGTTTTGTGTGCTTAAATGGTTGATTAAATAACCGAGTTATTGAATGAAGAACCTTTATTTTCTATAGAATAAAACTATTAGACCTAACACTCCATACCCGAGTTGACGCAAGGAGGGTTTTCCCGAGTGGCCTTACCTGGGTGTGGTTTTTAGTATTAACCGATTAATAAAAAGTCATGAGAGGAAAAAGAAATCTCTTTGTGATGCTTGGGGTGTTTATCGTAGCCTATTCGTGCAAGGATAACATACAGATAGACAGCCCCAGCATCCTGTCGTACCAAACCGCCGAGGTAGCCTATATGGGCGATAGCATCCCCGTTGTCGTTACCGTAGACGGTAGTTATCCATTAAGCAGTGTCAAGGTGTCGTTTTTTCAGGATGGCGACCTGATCTCGGAAAAGCTGATCCCTGCCAGCAAAAGCGGCACCTATGAAGGAAAGTTGCTGGTGCCTTTTATCAAGGATGTGGCAGGCGGTGAGGCAGAAATACACTTAATGGTCAAGAACCGGAACTTCAACTACGCGACAACCGTCATCCCGATACAAGTTTCCCGTCCGGAATTTCCCTACCTGACGCTGAAAACAGCGTATGGCGATTACCGTATGGAGCCTGTACCGGACAAGCCCTATACATATGCCGCTACCGAAAATTTTCCGTCTACCCAACTCAACGCCCTGGTTGAAGCGCCGGCGTACGGAGAAAACGGAAATGCGTTCTATTTTGGTGGTGGGGTGATCAAGGCCAACGCCTCCGATCAAGATTCCATTGCTTTCCAGACGGATCTTGTTGAACCGGGAATGGCTTATACGGTATCGTTTGATGTCCGCAGCTACCAGGCAGCACCGTTCTTGGTCCCTTCGTTTGCCGGTACCCCATTCCCTGATTATACCGGCAATATCGCCGTTATCGAACAGTCATTTGCGAACAGCCAATCCATCCAAATTCGGGGCATCCTGGATATCGCCGACTGGTGGATTGACCCGACTTTCCTAGATCGACAGGGCGATGGAACGCTGACTTTCCGGGCGATGGATGGGAAGTACCGGGTTACGGCCGACCGGGGCTTGAAGTACTTCCGGATCGAACCGATGGACGGAGACCAGCTGGCAGATTTCGACCCGGCAACGAAAACCGGCGGTATCTGGGTAAATGGCGGTGTGGGTAATCTGGAAGGGTCGGCACCTGTGGAACGATTGGGCATTCCGTCCATGACCAGCAACCCTTCCTTATGGAATCCGGAAAAGAACGTTGCCATGGCGCCCCTGGGAGATGGTATCTATCAGCTCAGGCTCAAAACCAACGAAACCATGTTCCAAAGTAACGTATCGGGTAGCAATGTCGGTATCAGTTTTTACCAGAACAGCCGTTCGTTCGATAATGCTTTGGGGCTGGACCTTGTACAGACCCTCTATGGAGGGGGGATGTCTACCTCACCCGACGGTGGTACGCCGCGGTTTGAGCTCCAGCAGGCCAACGGGCAAAGTAACGGCCAGATGATAGCCAGCGGGAGCAACAGGAACCTTGGGGAACGGACGTTTGTCTTTACGCTAGATGTCAATGTCTCGCCAGCCGCCGTATCCATCAGTGTAGCAGAATAAATTAAGAAAACGATGAAAAAAATACAAAAAATAGTGGAAACGGTACGTGTTTCCGCATGGAACGGGAAAGTACTCCTGTTGGTACTTTGCTGCTGCCTCCCGTTCGGATTGCTTGCGCAGCAAGCAGCTGTGTCGGGTTTGGTAACCGATGGGAGCGGAAACCCTGTCGCTGGTGTTACGGTTTCAGTGGCCGGTACGGCAATAAAAACCAACACGGACAACGGGGGGCGGTATACCCTGCAGGCCATACCCGGAAATACGTTGGTTTTTACGTCAGTGGGTTATGTCACGGAACAGCACGTACTCCAGCCCGATGAACAGGTTGTCAACATGCGGCTTATAGCGAGCGCTGAGGATCTAGACGAAGTGGTGGTGGTCGGCTATGGCCAACAGAAGAAAGAGAGTGTTGTGGCTTCCATCAGCACGGTAACCGCCAAGGAGCTCGCCGTTACCGGAAGGGGACTGTCTAACTCCATCGCCGGGCAGCTGCCCGGTATCATCGCCATACAGCCTTCCGGTGAGCCTGGATACGATGACTCCAACTTCTGGATTCGCGGTGTCAGTTCTTTTGCCGGGGGTACGAATCCCCTGATTATCATCGACGGTATACCACGCAGTAAAGCGGATATGAGTAACATCCCGGTGGAGGACATCGAAAGCTTCTCCGTATTGAAAGATGCGTCGGCTACCGCCGTCTACGGAGCTGAAGGGGCCAACGGTGTTATATTGGTGACCACCAAACGCGGGACACCACAAAAAACCAACGTTTCGACAGACCTGCGGCATTCCGTACGGACACCGATCCGTTTGCCCCACTCGTTGGATTCCTACCGTACGCTGAACCTTTATAACGAGGCAAGCTGGAACGAAGCCGGAAATCCGCTCACCGGTTGGCTTCCAACATACGATGATGCGACACTCGAAAAGTACCTCACCGGTGCCGACCCCGACCTGTATCCAAATACCAACTGGCTCGACCTGCTGAAACCGCGCACCAATACGTCGCGCTATACGATCAATTTCCGCGGTGGCGGAGACCGCGTCCGGTTTTTTGCTTCAGGGGCCTACTACACGGAAGATGGGCTTTACAATAGCAACACCGTTGAAAACTACAATGCGAACCTGAACTACGAACGGTTCAACTTACGTTCCAACATCGACATGGACCTGAGCACCACCACCAAGCTATCGGTAGATCTTTCTGGCTATTTTGTCAGGCAGAATGCGCCCATACAAACCGCCGACCAACTATGGAGCATCATCTCCCTGTCGCCAAGGTATATGTTCCCCATGATTTATTCGGATGGAACGTTTGCCGAGCATCCGGTATACTCCGCCGGTTCGGTGGGCACAGCGGAACGCGCAAACCCCTACAACCTGCTCAACAACATGGGCTATAGCAGAAATCAGGAAGTCACGTTGCAATCCAAGGTGCATCTCACACAGCAGTTGGAAGTTATTACAAAAGGGCTTTCCTGGCGGGGCATTGTCGGCTTCGACAACTTGTCGCAGGGACGGACCAATAGGACAAAAGAAGCAATATCGTACTATGCCAACTCGCGGGATGCCGACGGTAATCTGATTTTTAGTCAGATACGGGGTGGCGCAGCGCTATCCAACCCCAGTGCTGCGGGTAGTTCTGGCGAACGGAATATTTATCTCGAAACCGCGTTGGACTATAAACGGACGTTCGACAAGCACGATGTGACCGGGCTGGTGCTATATAACCAGAAAGAAAAGCAATACCAAAATAGGGGAAACGGGATCGAAATGCTGCCCTACCGGAAACAGAGCTTTGTTGCCCGCGGAACCTATGGTTATGACGGGCGTTACCTGCTGGAGGCTAGTATGGGGATGACGGGTAGTGAAAATTTCGCGCCGGGCTACCGCTGGGGGTTCTTCCCGTCGGTGGGTGTTGCTTGGTGGCTCAGCCATGAGGGCTTCTGGGAGCCAATGGAGCAGGTCGTGAATAAGCTGAAATTCCGCCTTTCCTACGGCAAGGCAGGCAACGATGTGCTGGCCAACGACCTCTCCCGTTTCCCGTACCGCGAGCAGCTGAATGAAGGTGGACCGGGATACAACTTCAGTTGGACCGGCGGCTCTGGCGTATCCAACAATGGGCAGGGCTCGGGCAGTCCGGGGGCCGGGATTATCGAGAGCGATTATGCTACCCCGCTGTTGAAATGGGAAGAAGAAAACAAATTCAACGCCGGTATAGACGTGGGCCTCTTCGACAACCGCATAGATGCTACCGTCGACATCTTCTATAACGAACGACACGATATCCTGATGCGGCGCAACACACTGCCGACGGCGGGGGGCTTGCGTGTGAGCCCTATGCAGAATTTCGGGCGTACGCAAAACAGGGGTATAGACCTGAATGTAACGGCCTTGCAGCGCATCAACGAAGTATCTCTCAGCGCGCGGCTAAATTACACCTATACACAAAACAAGATCATCGAGTATGATGAAATACCGCAATTGTTCGACTATCAGGCCTATACGGGTCAATCCATCGGACAGCCGTTGATGTATATTGCCGAGGGACTGTACACGCCAGCTGATTTTGATATTACCACCAACCCGGCAAACGGTGCACAAACGTACGCCCTGAAAACGGGATTCCCCGATCCGGGCTATGCCGTATCGCCGGGAGATATCCGTTATCAGGACCTTAACGGCGATGGTGTCATCGACTCCTACGACCAAACCTATGCCAACGGTTTCTTTTCAAGCATCACACCCGGCATTGTGTACGGTTTCGGGCTGGCTGCGGAGTGGAAGGGGCTCAGCGCGGGTGTCTTCTTCCAAGGGGCCGGCCGGTTTTCTACCAATTTGCTGAACAAGGTGGAGAACTTCTTCCCCTTCCAGCGGTCTATCAGCGACGCCGCCCTGCGTGAAGAGGCGATGGACCGGTGGACTTATGAAGACCCTTATAACCAGGATGTGCTGTTCCCGCGGCCGGGGACGGCAAACAACGGGAACAATACACGCGGGAGCACGTGGTGGTACCGCGATGCATCGTACCTGCGCCTTAAAAATGTGGAGTTAGGCTATACGCTCCGTTCAGATTGGGTTGAACGCATCCGGCTAGACGGTATCCGGTTGTACGTGCAAGGTGAAAACCTGTATACGTGGGATTCGGTTAAATTCTGGGATCCGGAAGTAACATCACGGTCCGGTGCCCGGTATCCCATCAGCTCCACTTGGACAGTTGGTTTGAATGTAACTTTTTAACGAACGATTACCATGAACATACGCAATAAAATACTAGTGTGTACACTCGCCGTGGCGGCAACGCTGGCCACGTCCTGTGAAAAGTACCTGGATGTCTCTTCCGAATTGGCAGACAACCTCACCATCGACGAGGTCTTTGAAAATGCACAATATACCAAACGCTGGCATGGCAACATTTTCAATTGCATCATCGAATATTCCGAAAATGCATCCACAGCCAATGCGATGAGCAATCCTTGGTCTGCCATTTCGGGCGAATTGGTCTGTAATTTTGCCCGGAACATCATGGTGTCCGGCTATACACCGGGCAATGCGGGTTACCACCGTTGGGCCACGCAGTACCAGTATATCCGGCAGGCCTTAATTTTCCTGCAACGGGCCCATGCCATTAGCGGTTCTGGCAACAATGCCATTCCCGAGGATGAAATAAACCGAATGAAGGATGAAGCCCGGTTTCTCATTGCCTACTCATATTTCACCCTGCTCGAACTCTACGGTCCCGTACCGCTGGTAGCCGAGCTTGCTGATCCCGAGGATCAAGCCATGGACTATGCCCGTGCGCCCATGGACGAGGTAATCAATTATATCGACGGCTTGCTGGGCGAGGTCATTTCGGCCAAAAACCTGCCGAATACGATCAGAAGTGCGAATGGGGCATATAACACCGGCGAAATGGTGCGGCCCACCTTGGTGGCGGCTTACGCGCTCCGGGCAAAGCTTTGGGTGTATGCTGCGTCCAAACTGTTCAACGGCGGGTTTGCCGAAAGCCTCTCCGTTACCAATAACGATGGGACACGCCTGTTTCCAGACTACAATCCTGCAAAATGGGAAACTGCCAAAACACGACTGGAAGAGTTCATCGGCTACGCCCATGGCCTTGGCCATAAATTGCACATAGAATACACGGCAGACACGGAAAATCCCGGCATGCAAATCGTCGACCCGCACGAGTCTGTTTACCAGGTGTTCCAGAAATACAACGATGAAATTATCTGGGCCACGGCCTACAATGATTACAGCAACCCGAATGCGCAGGAGCGCCGCTCAAACCCGGTCGACCTATATCCGAGTCCAACCAACTTCGCCAATATCGGCATATCACAGGGGGCAGTCGACGCCTTCTTTATGGACAACGGACTCACGATCTACGATCATGGTGCCGGTTACAACGAAGGCGGTTTTTCTAGCGTAAACAACCCGACCCACGTTGCCAATCACGCGGATGCCGATGTTTTCAATATGTATGCCCACCGGGAACCCCGGTTCTATGCCGCCGTAGGCTACAATGGCAAGAGCTGGCACATCCATGCCAATGAGCACAACAACCCGAATGGTGTTTATCGCCAATGGTTCGGACGCGGCAAACCGTCGGGCATCGCTGGCGGCGAAAACTGGCCGCGGGCAGGCTACCTGTTCTATAAGTTCAAGCACCGCCGTATTGCGCAGGGGCGTACGTCAATCACGGTAGGCGGAACGGCCTATACGGTATATACCTCCTGGGCACGGCCATCCATCCTCTTCCGGCTGGCGGACTTTTATCTATATTATGCCGAAGTGTTGAATGAACTCAACCCCAACGATTCGAGGATCATTGAATACATCGACAAAGTAAGGGAACGCGCGGGTATAGCGGGCTACGCCGAACTGGACACCGACGGTATGAAGACCGGTGTGATCGGAAATAAGGAAGCGCAGTTCAAGGCCATCGTTCAGGAACGGCGTGCGGAACTGGTAGGCGAGGGGCAGCGCTGGTTTGACATGCGGCGGTGGATGATTGCCGACCCCGCAGCGGATAACCAGCCGGACAAGGGTGGTGTAGACGGCGACATGACACGCATGAGCGGCATGAATATGAACGGGTTTGACAATGTGCCGATGACCATTGGCGCTACGGAAACCAGCACCCGCGCGTTGGGCGATCCCGATTCATTCTACCAGCGTGTAGCGCTGGAAAACCGCCGTTGGGTGAAGCAATATTACTGGTACCCCGTTCCACAGAACGAAATCAACAAAAGCCGTGCGCACCTGCTGGTGCAGAACCCCTTGTGGGCCGGAGCTGAGTAATAACGGATTCATGTTCTTTCATTAAGGTAATCCCGGGCGTGGCGGATATACAATGCTGCTCCGGGATTACCTTTCGATAAAGGAAGAGGCCATTCAGTGGTTGCCTGAACGATACGTACCCCTATGTTAAGCGATTATTACTCGTTATGCTGGCATGTATCGCGTATCTTTGTTAAGATTACCACGTGAGCCCAATTATAATTGCTATAAAATGACGGTTTGTTTCACACAGACGGAATGCCTAAAAACAGCCATCAAGGTTTTCCTTGGGCTTTTTATTATAATCGGGAGCGTAATCCATCCGGAACAGATCCATGCCCAGGCCAAGCAACAAAGGAAAATACTCCTATTGACCGAGCGTGGCGGACAGCATGAAGGGTTCGTCATCGCTGCCCTCCGGTGGCTGGATAGCCTTGCGCTGGTTCAGGACTTGAAACTAACCACCATCAACCGCCCTGATGGCATAACGACTGCGTTCCTCGCCGATTACGATGTGTTCGTCCAACTTGATTTCCCGCCCTATACGTGGCCCAAGGAAGCCGAAGATGCCTTCGAGCGCTACATCGAAAGCGGTACCGGTGGCTGGATAGGCTTCCACCACGCCACATTATTGGGCGATTTCGACGGCTACCCCCTATGGCAGTGGTTTGCTGATTTCATGGGGGGCATCCGGTTTAAAAATTATATCGCTTCGCTAGCAACGGGTACCGTGTGGGTCGAAGACCAAACGCACCCCGTTATGCGGGGAGTACCTATTCGGTTTGACATCCCAGACGAAGAGTGGTATACATTTGACCGAAGCCCCCGTCCGAACGTAAAGGTGCTGGCGGCGGTCGACGAAGCCAGCTACGATCCCCCTTCCGACAACACCATGGGCGACCATCCGGTGGTATGGACGAACGAACACATGAAGGCACGTAACGTATATTTCCTGATGGGGCACCACGGCGGTCTTTTCCGCTCGGCTGCGTTTATGCGCATGTTCGAAAATGCACTCCTTTGGACCTCCTCCCACGATGATAACGAGAACTAATATGAAAACACATCCCCTTTTCGTGCTCGGGCGCCTTTGGTTGGCTGCCTGCATGCTATGGTTACCTGCCCTTTGCCTAGCCCAATTCCCACGTTTTAAGGTACTGGCATTCTACAATAAACAGGTGGAACCAGCCCATGTGGATTTTGCGGAAGATGCCATCCGCTTTTTCAAGGACCTAACCATTGGCAATGGTTTTGTCTTTGACACCACCAGCAACATGGCCGACCTCAACGATGCGAAACTGGCGGGATACCAATTAGTGATGATGCTCAATGATGTTCCCCACGGCGGCGAGCAGCGGGCAGCTTTCCAAAGGTACATGGAAAACGGTGGCGGTTGGTATGGCTTCCATGTTGCCGCCTATAACGACCGCAATACCGATTGGCCCTGGTTTGTGGATTTTCTAGGGGGCGGTGTTTTCCATCGTAATAACTGGCCACCCATGCCAGCCAAACTGGTGGTAGATACGCATGACCATCCGGTGACCCGGGGACTGCCAGACTCGTTTGTCGCGCCCATCAATGAATGGTACCAGTGGAAACCCAGCCCGCGCGAGCGGAGCGATGTCCGTGTACTGCTGTCTTTAGCTCGTGAAAACTATCCCTTCGGCCTGAAGGATATCATCCCGGGAGGCGATACGCCGGTGGTGTGGACGAATACCAACTACCGGATGATTTACCTCAATATGGGCCATGGACACGCTATCTTTGGCGACGCGACGCAAAACAAGCTTTTTATCGACGCCTTGCGCTGGGTAATAGCGAGTGACAAAAAGGGAAATGTGTTTGGCGATGCAGAATAACCGGCTATATTCCGTGGATGTGATGCGTGGGCTGACGTTGTTTCTCATGCTGTTTGTCAATGACCTGTACATGCCCGGCGTGCCCCAATGGCTGGGGCATACCGAAGCTTCTTATGATGGCATGGGGTTGGCCGACTGGGTATTTCCCGGATTCCTGTTTATGGTAGGCCTGGCGGTGCCGTTTGCCGTATCCTCGCGCAGAAAAAAAGGTGAGTCGGATGGCGCGATTGCGCGTCACGTCGTCCTGCGTACCGCCAGCTTGCTCTTCATCGGGATACTTATTCTAAACGTGGGCCAACTTAATTCCGAGCTCAGCGGGATAGACCGTAGTTGGTGGGCACTGGCCATGTATGTGGCTGTATTCCTGATCTGGAACCGGTATTCGCAAGGCGGCAGGTGGCGGTATGGGGTCATCGCCTTGAAAGTTTTAGGCGTGGCGATACTGACATGGTTGCTGGTCATCTTCCGCGCCGGGGAGGCTGGCAGCGAGCGTTGGCTAACCACCGGTTGGTGGGGTATCCTTGGCCTCATTGGCTGGGGCTATTTCGTGGCTGCACTTGGCTATCTCCTGGTCGGGAATCGCCTATGGGCATGCATGCTGCTGTGGCTACTGTTTATTGCGCTGAACATTGCCGACCAGTTGGGGCTGTTGGGCTTCTTCGATGTGTTGAGACCCGTCTTGGGTGTGGTCATTGGCGGTAATGTGCCTTCGATGGTATTGGCCGGACTGGTATGTGCGTTGCTGTTGCATCGGTATGGTGGCACTCCATGGTGGCAGGTCGGTATCGTCGCCGCCTTGGGCTTGGCATGTTTAGCGGCTGGTTTTCTATTGCGCGAGTGGTTTATTCTCTCCAAAATCTATGGAACGCCCAGCTGGGCGATGGTATGCAATGGCATCAGTATGGTGGTGTTTGCCTTGCTGTTTGCCACTGCTGATGTCTTTGGGTACCGACGATGGGCGAACCTGTTTACCCTCGCTGGAAAAAATTCGCTGACCACCTACCTCGCGCCCGATGTTATTTACTATCTCTGCTGGGGCTTCAGTATTCCACTGTTTATTTACAAACAAGCGGAGAGTCCGTGGCTGGCCATTGGAGGATCGCTATTGTGGGCAACAGCCATGATTTATTTTGCATATTTACTAACACGGATATCCATCCGGCTTAAACTCTGAACACGAAACGGGTGCTATTCGTTCTCTTCGGATATCTTACCCATCATGTTGTCGATTTGATCTCTCTGTACATCAACCGGCCGCGCTTAACGGGTTTATTGCAACGGGAAAAGTGCTTTGAAACACGTCACCTCACTTTCTTCGCTGGCCGGTTCTTCACTGTAAAATTCATCCAGGAATGCGCCGGCACCGCGCCATACCGTTTGCATCATCCCTTGGTAGCGCGGAGCCATCTCATCGGTAGCGTACTGCTTGAAACGAATCATATCTTGTAATTGCGCGGTGGCCACCTCACCTTTCCGCCAGGGACACGTAACGACGGAAAATCCTTTCATCGCAAAGTATACCGCGGTTTGCACTGGCTGATCGTAGTGCCAATCGCAGACCATCACGTCTTTGCCGATGAGGTCTACAGCACGGTGGGTATTGTTCATGCTGGCTTCCCACATGCCAATGCCTGTGGTTTTGCCGTCAATAAGGCGGTCGCCCCAAATCCAAAGCTGGCGATCGTGCTGCGCTAAATGGGAGGAAATCTTGTTCACTTCATTGGCAAACAGTTCGGCCTTATCGTGTCCGGCACAGCGTGCACAACTGTCGTGGCCAATGTAAAAGACTTCGTCCATACCCGCATGGAAAGCGTCCGCCTCAAAGACCTCGCAGATTTCATCCACGAGGTCGAAAACCACCTCGTGCACGTCGGGATGCAGCGGGCAGTAGCTTTTGCAATACAGACCATCGGGGTTGGGCCAGGCGTATGCTTCGGGCATCTGCACGTGGGGTGTTTCGTCAAATTGTGGATAGACTTCGAGCAATTTTCCCACTTGTCCCGCCCACGACTGATGGCCTAACAGGTTAATCTGCGGGATAATCCGTATGTGGTGTTTCCGACAGATGGCAACCAATTGTTTCACTTCCCTTTGGGATAGTGGGTTGTCACCCCGGAGTTCGGGCCGGCTCTCGAATGCATAATTGTGGTCTACCCGGAGCACCAGGGTATTGATGCCCCGCGGCGCCAGCTCCTCGTCGATGAATCTAACAAAGTCGTTTAACCGCTCCGGGCTCGGCGCTGCGATGCAAAAGCCGCGGACGGCAAGTTCGGATTGGCCTACGGCAAGATGGCAGGCAAATAGTACCAAGAGTGCGGTGATGTGATAACGTGTGTTCATGGTTAAAATGAGTTGATTTTCTGCGCCAGTACATCCCGCTGCTCGGTTTCATCCAGCGCAGTGTAGGCTGTTGGCGACTTGCCAAAATAACTTTTGAATGTTTTGCCGAAATATTTCGGGTCGCTGAACCCGACCTGGTACGCCACTTCGCTTACGGATAGCTGTCCCTGCGTAAGGAGATGGGCCGCCTTTTTCAGCCGGAGTACGTTGATGAGTTCAATCACGCTGAGATCGGTCATCTGCTTCAGCTTGCGGTAAAGCACGGGCCGGCTCATACCCAGTTCGCTGGCCAGCGTATTGACGTTGAACTGTGTTTCCGCTAGGTTATTTTCAATTAACGTTACCACACTCACCAGAAATTGCTGCTCAGCGTCGGGCCCGTTTACAACTTGCTGTGGGGTAAGCACGTAATCCCGGATGAATTTCTTCCGGAAGCGCTCCCGAGCCGCTAAACTATTGCGGATCTTGAGCGAAAGCACGTCGAGGTGGAACGGCTTGGTGATGTAATCGTCGCTCCCGAGTTGGAGCCCTTCGATTACATTCTCCATGGACGTGCGGGCGGTAAGCAACAGCACGGGGATGTGGTTGGTATCCATATGCTGTTTGATGTTTTTCAGCAACGAGATTCCATCAGCCACTGGCATCATGATGTCCGTAATCACGAGGTCGGGCAGCTTGGTTTGTACCAGTACCCATCCTTCAACGCCATCGGCGGCCTCCCACACGGTGTATTGATCGCGGAGGTGATTAACGATGAATGTGCGGATGTCGGCATTGTCTTCTACCACCAGTACGACGGGGCGCTGCAGGTCGATAGCGCGTTCCTCGGTAGCGGTATGATCAATCGTGGCATCGTACAGCGGCTCGTTGGCCGGGATAGCCGAGGCGACGTGGGACGTTTCTTTTCCGTCGTTACCAACGAGGTCCGTGTGCCTGTAATGCGCGTTGCCCAGCGGCAACTCCACCGTAAAGCACGTGTACGTGGGCCGGTGTTGGCCATCGTAGCTGGTTACATTAATTTCACCGCCATGCATTTCCGTTAGGTTCTTTGCCAGGGCCAGTCCGATGCCTGATCCGAGGTTACCCCGATGTTGCTCACTGCCATGATGGAGCTGGTAATAGAACTCGAAGATAGACAGGAGTTTGTCGGCAGGTATCCCTTTGCCATTATCCCAGATCGTTACGATCACCGACCCTTCGGGGTAACGGACCGACGACTCCATCTTCTCGACGCTTACGCGCACACTACCCCCGATTGGCGCAAACTTAAAGGCATTGGATAGCAGGTTGTAGATCACTTTCTCAAACTGGTCGGCATCAAACCAGGCCTCGATGGTTGCAGTAGGCTTGCTATACTCCAGGTGGATGTGTTGTTCTTCGGCGTAGTGTTGAAATTCATTGACAATCCGGTCGATGAAAGCGGTGAAATCATGGGGCGATACCGCTAGCTCAAAGCTACCGTTTTCTTGCTTCCTGAAATCAAGCAATTGGTTTACCAGGTTAAGCAACCGTAACGAGTTGTTTTTTACCGTTACCATCATGGTGCGTGCATGGCCGTCGAGGTTCATGTTGGCCAACAGGTGCTGCACGGGTGCCAGGATGAGGGTTAGGGGGGTGCGGAACTCGTGGGATATGCTGGTGAAAAAATTGAGTTTGATTTCGTTGATTTCCCGTTGCCGTTCGTTTTCAAGGTGTTCCAGTTCCAATTGGTGTTCGAGTCGGCTCCTAATTTTGGTAAACCGGACGACGATATAGAGGGCGGTCACTACCAACAACGTATAGATGAGGTACGCCCACCACGTCTTCCATAGCGGCGGCAAGATCTTGATGGTTAGCTTGGCGGGTATTTCACTCCATATCCCGTCGTTGCTGGAGCCGCGTGCCAACAGGGTATACGTACCCGCATGCAGGTTCGTATAGGTGGCCGACGGTACGTTTACGTAGTTCCATTGGTCTTCCAAGCCGTCGAGGCGGTAAGCATATTCGTTCTTTTCGGGGAGCACATAATTAATCGCAGAAAACTCAACGGTGAAGATACGTTGCGAATGGCTAAGCACGATCGTGTCGGTGATGGAAACGGGCTTTTGCAGCACACTTCCCAGTCCAGGCGTAACGGGCTTATTGAATAGCCTGAAATCGGTGAAGAGGACCGGTGGGACGTAGCTGCTTGAGCTGAAATCATTCGGATTGAAAAGGGTAAGTCCGTGGGAACCACCGAATATCAATTGGCCAGAAGCCGTGCGGCAATAAGCCCCGATGGAAAACTCGTTGCCACCGATGCCATCCTTGGTATTATACGATTTGATGGTGCCCGATTCGGGGTCGAACCGGCAAATCCCGTTATTGGTACTTAGCCAGAGGTGGCCTGCATCTTCCAGGATACCGAAGACGTTGTTGCCGGGCAGTCCGTCCTCCGCCGTTAGGTGGCTGAATGTTCCCGTATCGTAGTGGTACTGGTTCAAACCATTTTTAAAGGTGCCGAACCAAATGCGCCCCTTGCTGTCTTCGAAGATGCTGATGATGATATCGCCGCTGATACTTTGGGAGTCGTCGAGCGAAAAGAAAAAAACTTCGAATCGATCCGAGCCCGGGCGCTTAAGGTTAAGCCCGTCTTCGGTGCCCACCCACAGGTTGCCGCGGCTATCGATGAAAACGGTGCGCACAAGGTCTGAGCTAAGGTGGTAGCGCCCGGTTTTGCCGGCACGGTAGCTTTCAAATTGCATGGCGTCGCCGGCCTTCTTTACATTGAGCCCTCCGCCGTACGTACCGAACCATAGGTTGCCTCCGGTATCTCCTTTTATGGCATATACGTTATTGTTTGAGATGGAGTGGGAAACCGACGGATCGTGCCTGATGTGCTGGAACGTCCGGGTGCCTCTCCGGAGGAGGTTCAATCCCCCGGCGTAGGTGCCCACCCACAGGTTCCCGTCTTTGTCTAGGTGAAGCGATTTGACGTGATTGTGGCTTAAGGAGCCACGGTCATCCGGATTGTGCTTGAAATGGCGGTACACGCGCCCCGACGGTGCCATATAGTTCAAGCCGCCGCCTTCGGTGCCTACCCATAGGTTTCCGTCCGTATCTTCCAATACACTGCTCACCACATTGTAACTGAGGCTGCTGATGTACGGGCTATGCGCGTAGTTCTGGAAAGTGGGAATGTGCCGGTCATAGACACAAACACCTCCGTAATAGGTGCCGATCCATACCGATCCGCGCTTATCCTGAAAAATAGGCCGGATGGAGTTATTGCTCAGCGAGAACCGGTCGTAGTCGTTGGCCGTGAATGTTTGGAAGCCGTTTTCCGGCGTATAATAGTTGAGGCCATTGATGGTACCTATCCAAAAACCGCCGAAACGGTCCTCGATGATCGAACGGACATCGTTGTTGGCCAAAGACCGCCCGTTGGCGTCGGATCGGTAGGTGAGGTACTCAAAGGTATCCGCATGGGTATTGTATGCATTGATGCCGCCATCTTTGGTACCGAACCAAAAAACACCATCGGATATCTCGCGTACCACCCGAACGTCGTCGCTATTCAGCTCGCCGGGCCGTTGCCGGAAATGGGTGGTAAGCCGTAGCGGAACGCCCGGCTGGTAGGGATCGAAAACGAGCACGCCATTGACGGTGCTTAGCCATATATTTCCGGATGTGTCTTCATAGAACGACTGCACATTATTGCACCCCAGTGGTACGCCTTGGTCGCTATACATCGCGGCATCGAATACCAACGCCAAATGCCCGGGGTTGGCACGGTCGTCGACGCAATACAGGCCTTGTGTGGTACCGAACCATATCCGTCCGCTATGGTCTTCGGTAATGGCCGACACGTTGGGCTCGGAAAGCACATTGCCCGATTGGTTGTTTACCAATGGAAAACGTACAAACCGATCGGTATATCGGTCGTATAAATTGATACCACCGCTTGTACCCACCCAGAGCCGCTTTTTACTATCCTCCAGCAACGACAGGATGTAGTTGTCGGAGAGGGAGGTACTGTCCGACGGGGTATTGCGATACGTGGTGAATTTCCGTGCGTCATAACGGTTCAGGCCATCGCGTGTGCCTATCCACATGAAGCCGAGGTAGTCTTGGCAGATGGAAAAGACGCTGCTCTGCGAAAGCCCTTCATGCAGCCCGATCCGGGTAAATTTGACCGAATGGTCCATGGGCTGGCCAAGCGCAGCGACGCTGAGCAGCAGCAGGGCTGTAGCTAGCATTCGGAAACGTATGCCTAATGGATGCATGATCGTTCGCTTGACAGGTAATCCTTGTGTTATCGCAATATCGAAAATTAGTCGGATAAATGCAATGCTGCGCCTGCTTTCCTTCCCAATGCTTCCAGAAAATAATAATCAGCGTAGATGAGCGGTACATCAACTTCAGAGTCGGCGGGCCTCGAACCGGTGCTGTGCAGCAAGATAAATCCATGGTGAGTTCCGGCCGGGGCAGTGTACGCGGTAGCGAGGCTATGGATGATATGGTCCGCAAAGCCGCGGAATGCGTCGCCCTCGGCAACCAGCGTGCTAAGCTCGTACAATGCGGAAGCGATCACGGCCGCCGCTGAGGCGTCGCGTGGCTCAGCGGAGATGTTTGGCGCGTCAAAATCCCAATAAGGAATACCATCAGCCGGCATGTGGGGGTGGTCCATCAACCACCGCGCTATATCCACCGCTTTTTGGCGATATCGCTCATCGTTTGTTTCACGGTAACATAGGGTATAACCGTAGAGCGCCCACGCTTGCCCGCGTGCCCATGTAGAACTGTCGCTGTAGCCTTGGTGGGTATTTCGGTGTTCCACCTGGCCGGTTTCGGGGTCGTAGTCGACTACATGGTAGCTGCCGCCATCGGGCCTGAAATGGTTGATAAGCGTGGTGTTGGCGTGTGATACGGCGATATCGTAAAACGATGAATCGCCCGTAAGCCGCGTAGCGGCAAACAGCAGTTCCAGGTTGAGCATGTTGTCGATGATGACCGGGAAATCCCAGCGATGGCTGTTGTGGTCCCACGAGCGGATACAGCCAACCACGGGGTTGAACCGCGTGGCTAGCGTCTGCGCCGCTTTGACAATAACATTCCGATAGGCGGTGTCATCGGTCAACCGATAGCCCTGGCCAAAGCTGCAATAGATTTTGAACCCCATGTCGTGTGTACGGCCGTTGTACTTTTCGCCAGCCAGCGTCGCGGTGGCTTTCCGCGCTTCATCTTGCCAGTTCCTGTCGCCCGTAAATCCGTAGAGCTGCCACAGCACACCGGCGAAAAACCCACTTGTCCAGTCGCTTGGCGGCACCAGCACCAAGTGCCCATCACCGTCTAATGTACGCGGCGAAACCCGCTTCGGGTCGGCCTGCCGTCGGGCTTCTTCCAGCAGCAGGCGTACCTGCGCTTCACTGGTACGGACTACCTTATCCACATCGATTTCTTGCGCGTGGCCGATGTGGGTAAGGAAAACGAACCCGAAGATGAATATTTTCTTCATGAACCGATGTCTATTCAATGGTCAACGTGCGCCTGAAGGCCGTGGAAAATATATCCACCCGGTAATCGGGGGTGATGTTATCTTCGAAGTTGATCTGCACCACGCGCGTCCCCGGCTCGGGGTTGTTGAGCAGTTTCACATATACGGCATCTGTGGCTTTCCGTGCTTGCGGAAAGGTGAGGGTGTACTTCCCCTCGTTGTTGGGCTGTAGGGTATTCCCGTCACTGTCTACCACCTGGAAATCGACTCCCAGCACTGCCGGATTGGGTACATCGGGTGTGACCACGGCATAATGCGCCACGGCGTCATAACCGCGGGTAAATTCAGAATAGAACTGTACAGGGAGTTTGACCAATTCGGCTTGGCTTCTATTCACCGTTACGGTACCGTTGTTATTGGGCACGTATACAATGTAATAGTGATGCTCGTATTCCGGTAATCCTGCGGGGTAACTCTTATCCTCGCAAGCAAAGAACAGACCGCTGCATAACAGCAGCACGGTAATCCATATGTTTCGTGTGTTCATTGTCTTGTTGTTTATTTTATGGTTATTGCCAATTCGGATTCTGCACAACGTTTTGGTCGCTTAGTGTAATTTCATTGAACGGTATTGGGTAGCGGTAGTCGCGGTCCGTATCAAAAGACCGGACGTTGGTATCTTCCACCACCAATACGCCCTCATTATTGATATTCAGTGTGGAAGGATCGGCACCCACCCAGTCTTCCTCGTCAAATTTGGCGCCGAGCAATTGGCCGGGCAGTAGCACTTCCGCCGTCTTCCACCGGATGAGGTCGTCGTAACGGAATCCTTCCAATGCCAATTCGACCGTGCGCTCCCTTCGGATCTCCCCGCGCATATCGAGGTCGTTGGCCGTAGCAAACGCATTGGTTAAGCGGGCGTCGAATCCCGCCCGCTGCCGCAGGGCATTGATGGTCAGGTCGAGGTCGGCATCGCTGATAGTACCATTTAACTCGTATTTCGCTTCCGCGTAGATCAACAATACTTCCGCGTAACGGATAAGGATTTTATCAACGGTACCGGCACCATTTGTTTGCCAGTCTTCGGTATTGAATCCTTTCTTGGCGGCGTACGCCGAGCGTGAGCCCAGGGTCGTTGTAGGTACCCAGGGGCCTTTATAGGCTTCTTCACCGGCTTGGAAGAGGGTCATGGCCAAGCGGGGATCCCTGTTTTCGAAGACAGCGTTATAGCCATCCTCGTCGCCTTCGTCCACGAAAAAGGTGGAGCGTGTTGCCGATGGTTGGTTCAAGCCGTCAAAAGCGGGCAGGCCATCCGTATAGAGGTACTGGCGTACCAAGTTGCGTGTGGGCGCATTCCGTCCGTTTTCCATATCGCGCGAGTGGTTGTGGCCCACAATCAGGTTGGATGCGCTTACCCCGTAGGTCTTTACGAAGATACTCTCCGGATTGGAAGGGCCTTCGGCCTCGTGTTGGAAAAGGCCGTTGTAGGTGGGGTACAGCGTGTGCCCTTGTGCCATCACGGCCTCCGCTGCCTGTACGGCCGCAGCGAGGTGTGGCTGCCATTCACCGTCGTTGTGGTATTTGGCGCGCGTACCTACATACAGTGCCACTCGTGCTTTCAGTGCCAGGGCACTGCTCTTGGTAAGCCGCCCATACTGGTTTGCTGGCAGCTGCTGGCGGGTGGGCAGCCATTGCGCGGCAAAATCGAGGTCGTCATAGATTGCCTGCACCACTTCCGCTTTCGGGGTGCGCGGCATCGTCAGTTCGGGGGCATCGGTATCCAGTGTTTTCAATAACAACGGTACATCGCCGTATTTCTGTACCAAGCTGAAATAGGCGCTGGCCCGGAAGAAACGGGCTTCCCCGAAATAGCGGTTCTTGATCTCGTCCGTAACCTGTGCTTTTACGCCCTTCTCCAAAATGTTGTTGGCCGTGAATATGTCGCGGTACGGATCGTTCCAATCGCCACTCGTATTGGGGATAGACCGGGTGCCGTTGCTTACGCTGTTGGCCGTTTGGTTTACGTTATCGTCGCCCCGGGCATCCAGTTGGAATCCGGCCAGCAGCTGGTAATGGCGGTTGGTGGCGTTCATGAGGTCGGTCTCCGTGTTCCAGAAATCCACGTCGCTGAATTGGGTTTCCGGAAAGCGGTCCAAGCTACAGCTCGCTGCAAGCCCCAGCATGCACACCAGTGAAAGGCGGATGAAGCGGTTGGTTTTATTGGGATAGTTCATGTCTGTACGAATTAAAGGGTAAGATTTAGACCAAAGGAAAATGAACGGTAAAAGGGGTAGGCGGTAGCGCTTACGTTGTTGCCCACTTCCGGATCGAACACGCTCATCACGTCTGTCTTTTCCCATAGGTCCTGGCCAGAGAAATAAACGCGTAGCCGTTGGATTTGGTTCCACCGGACGGGTACTGTATAACCCAACTGGAGATTTTTAAGGCGGATGTAGGAGCCGTTTTGAGCCCAACGGTCGGACGGGCGGTAGTTGTGGGCGCTCGTTTGGTACATCCGGGGGAAATAGGCATCCGGGTTCTCTGGTGTCCAGCGGTCCATGTGGATGGTCCAGGGCATATCAGCCGTACCCAGCATGGGAGACAACGTGCCTTCGCTGATCAGGAAGCGCCGATTGGCGGTACCTTGGAAAAACACGGAGAAATCGAAGTTTTTCCAGTTGAAGCCCACGTCAACCCCGTACGTATAACGGGCATTGGTAGTACCCAAATACACGAGATCGCCGGGGTTTTCAGGCGTGCCATCGCCGGCATTGATGCTGCCATTCCCGTCGAGGTCGAGGTATTTGATGTCGCCTGCACCGGCATTGCCGGGAAAGAAAGGCGTGGTTACCTGCTGCTTGTAAGCCTCATACTCCTCATGGGTCTGGAAAAATCCGTCGGTACGGTATCCCCATACGGTATTGAGTGGATAGCCTTCGAGCAGTTCGACCACACCGCCGTTGCCGATGGAGTTACGCCCGTCGTATTTTACCAGTTCATTCTGATTGTCTGAAATATTGAAACCGACCCGATAGTCGAAATCACTGATGCGATCGCGCCACCGGATGTCGAACTCCCAGCCCCAGCTTTTCAGTTCGCCAATATTCATGGATGGCACACTGATGCCGATGATATTGGGCAAATTGAGCTGTGCCAGCATGTCCTTGTTCCGTTTCACATAATAATCGGCGGTAAGCGTGAGGCGGTCCTGCAATAAGCCCGCGTCGATACCGATATTGGATTGCTGTACGGTTTCCCATGTTTTCTGTGGCGATGCCAAGCGGTTTTGGTAAAAATATTGGGTACGGATATCGTTAAAGACCAAGCTGCCCGATTGGGTAAGCCCGCTGGTGAGCAATGCAATGTAGTCATATAGGCCCAACACGGCCCCATTGCCCAATTGCCCCCATGAACCGCGTAACTTGAGTGCGGAGAACAGGGATTGGTGCTGCATGAAATTTTCTTGGTCGATACGCCAAGCGGCTGAAAACGAGGGGAACAATTGCCACCTGTTTTCGGGTGCTAGCCGCGAACTGCCATCCTGGCGGAACGAGGCTTCGAAAAGGTACTTTTCGCGGAAGTTGTAGTTGAGGCGTCCGAAGAATGATCCCATTGCCCATGTCTCCACGTTATCGCCGTTGGTTTTGGTCAATGGGTCTGCAAAATTGAGGCTGAAGAAGTCGTTGGTGATCATGGACTGCGCACCGGCAGAAAACTCGTCCTTGCGGTATTCTTCGAAAGAAGCGCCCCCTAGCAACGTGAAATTGTGGGCGTCGGCCAGGGAAAGGTTATAGGTGAATACCCCTTGGAGGTTGTTGTGGTACCCCCGGTTTTTCACCATGTCTTTCGTATTCGGATCGTTGATGCGGAAACGCACCGTGTTCGTGCTTCGGCCATACCACAGCAGCGTACGGCTATCGTTTTCCATGGAGTAGTAATCCTGGTTGCGCCATGCGGAGAGGTCAAATGTCAATCCTTTCACGAGGTTCTGTACCTTCAGGTTGAGCCTGCCGGTGAATGACTCGTAGTAGCGTTGTTCCAATCCGGCGTTTTTCTCTATATCCACGGCATTCACCTGTAGGTCGCCGTTGTAAGGTTGGCCCGTAACATCTTCTTCGGGCACTAAAAGGCTTTGGCGGGCCCTGCTCCGGTATAGCCGGTTGATGATCTGCTCGGTGCCGTAAGCATTTTCGTTCACAATGGAGCCGATGTACCCGGCAACCACCTCCACGCTCACGTATTTATTCAGCTCAGCGTTGATGTTGGCCTTCAAGTTGTAGCGGGCGTTATCGTCTGGTCCGTAGCGCAACACCCCATCGCGTTTGTAATAGCCTCCGGATACGAGGTAATTCATCTGGTCCGTACCGCCGCCTACGGACAGCGTGTGGTTTTGCATGGCATTTACCTTGTCCATCCCTTCTTTGAGCCAGTTATTGTTACCAAAGTATTCCCACCGGTCCTGTGTGGGGTTGGGGCGTACGGAAAAGTTGGGGTTGCTCACCCATTCCATCTGTTCTTCGCTGTATTCGCGATTTCCGGTGGCATTGAATCGGGATTCGTCGATTAGCGTCTGTTCGTCCCACGAGTTGAGGCGCTCGGGCTGGCGGGCCGTCAGGTTCAGGCCATAGTAGCTATTGAAATTGATGCGTGTTTTTCCGGCAGCCCCTTTCTTGGTGGTAATCAATACCACGCCGCCAGCCGCCCGGGCGCCGTAAATGGCGGAAGCCGACGCGTCTTTGAGCACTGAAATCGACTCGATATCATCGGGATTCAACAGGTTCATATCCATTTGTATCCCGTCTACCAACACCAGTGCGCTGGTTGCATTGGAAGATGAGAACCCCCGGATACGGACCCCGTAACCTTCCGCTCCCGGCTTGCCGCTGCCGCGGACCACGGTGACACCCGGCAGCACCCCCTGCAGTGCCCCGGTCACGTTGGCCACGGGTCTATTAACCAGCGCATCGCCGCTTACCTGCGCTACCGCGCCGCTGAGATTCACTTTCTTTTGCGTGCCGTAGCCCACTACCACCACTTCATCCAGTGCAGACACATCGTCTTCGAGGATGACGTCGATGACGGTGCGGTTATTGATGTCAATTTCCTGTGGCGTGCTACCCAACAGGGTAAATACGAGGATGCCGTCGCCCGCTGCGCCGATGCGATAGTTGCCATCCGCATCCGAGGCGGTGGACGTTGCCGTACCTTTCACAGCCACGTTGACGCCCGGGGCCGGCGTGCCGTCTTGGAAAGCGACGTTACCGGTAACGGTAATGGGCGCCTGTGCCTGGGCAAGGCCAACCCACCCGATCAGCATTGCAATCACGAAGCCATAGCTTCGTCTTTTTGTAGAACGTATACTCATTTGTATAGGTTTATATGAGTTTATAAAAAAGTTATGGAAAGCAAAGTTATCCGTGTCGCCGCCCCGAAAGGGGGTAATTATTGTTTTAATGTGGGGTAAAAAATGTTCGGCGGGGCTATTCCCGGCTTGCCGGTTGGATGTGCTCGGGCATCCTCCATGGTTTTATTGTGTGAGGGTTTGGTAACCGCCGTTTCGAAGGAATCTGCTTGTGCAGCCAGGTTGGGGAGTTGCAACAAAGCGGTTTCCAAGCTGTCTGCCGCCGCTGCTACGGCGATATGGCGCCCGGTACGTTTCAACCGGATGACGGCGCGGCCATTGTAAGCCTGCACCGTCCGGGAGCCGTCGGAAGTGCCGAGGTCGGCTAGCAAATAGCCGTCGCCGATGGCGGCAAACCGGATGTAATCGGCCGCGTCAAGGCACAGCACACCGCTTTTGTCGAGTAGTGTTGCCTGAATGGTCACCGTGTCGGCAGCTGCTTCCAGCACCGATAGTTGCATCGCTGCGGGCTTGCCCCATACGGCTGTTTGGTAAACCTGTGTAATGCTGTCACGTACGGTGGCGCCGTCTTTCCGGGCCACCACTTCCAACGTATTCTGGCCATCCCGCAGCACCACCATCCACCGCAGCCCGGCAGCGGGGAAATCCTGGCTGTTGCGCTGCCGTACTCCTTGGCTCACACCGTTCACAAACAGCTCGGCCTCGGTGCAGTTGGAGTATACCTTTACCATTTTCTCTTCTCCGGCCCTGCCCCAGCGCACCGGCCAGCTGTGGCCGTAGATATGGGCCATGGGCTTATCGGCCCAGTAGGATTGGAAGATGTAGTACGATTCCTTTTTGTTGAAGTTGCGCTCCACCACCCCTTTCTGGTTTACATAGGGCACGGGGTTCTCCGGCCGGATGGGGGTAGAAAAGTCCTTGAAGGGCCAATAGGCGGTGCCGGTAAGCCAGGGCATGGTCTCCTGCTCCTTGAGGTGCCAGTCGATGAGGTTGCAGATGTAGCTTTCGCTCCAATCGCCGTCTTTTGAAACGCGAGCTGGCCCCCCGAATAGCGAGGCATCGCCTGCGCGCTCGTCGGCGGTCGTGCTGTGCATCACGGCCGTTAGTCCATTGTCGGGATTTTCCGAATGGCGTCGGGCATGGCTGTCGCCGCCCCATTCAACATGGAGGAAATGGTCCACCTTTTCAAATTCGGTATGGGAGGCGGTCCTATAGTCGGTGTAGATGCCGCGGTACCAACCCGCCCAGATGGAGGGTGAGTATACGTCCACGATGTCTTTGCAGAAATCGCACCTGCGGATGGCCGTTTTGCGGGTGGGGTCGAGTTGGTGGGAGAGGTCGTGCAGCTCTTTCATGAACGCACGGATTTTCTGTTGGTCAAACTCGGCAAAGTCGCCGGGCCAGTCGTTCTCGTTGCCCAGCCCCCAGATGATGACGGCCGGGTGGTTGTAGTGCTGCTCAATCATGTTGGTCAGCATCCGGCGTGCCTGTTCCTTGTACACGTCGCCACCCAATCCACCACGGCACCACGGTATTTCTTCCCACACCAGGATGCCCAGGCTGTCGCAGGCTTCCAGCACGATGCGCGACTGCTGGTAGTGACCCAGCCGGATGAAATTGACACCCATGTCTTTCATCATGCGCATCTCCTGCCAGATCATCTCTTCGGTCATGGCGGCGCCTACACCGGCATGGTCCTCATGGCGGTGGGTGCCACGGAGCAGTAGGCGCTCGCCGTTGAGATAAAACGGCCCTTTCTCGGCAAACTCGAAATGGCGGAAACCAATCCGCTCCGTATGGGTGGCGGTATCGGTACCCACAGCCACCGTTAAACGGACGGTGTAGAGCGACGGGTTGGCCGGCGACCACCGGGCAGGGTGTTTCACGGCGATGCCATCTATGACCGTTGGGCCGCTACCCGGTACCACCCGATGCTGTTGCGATGCAACGCGCCTTCCGTCGGGACCGAGCAGCTCGATGGCCACGTCCGCTTCCTTCACCTTGCCGGGGTTGTGGAAGAGGGCGCTCAATTGGATGTGCCCTTCGTGTCCCTTCGCATCGACGGTAGCGGTAGCAAATAGTTTGTCGACCGACAGCCTGGGAACGTACAAGAGGTTCAGGTAACGGTATATACCGCCATAGAGATTGAAATCGGACAGGTCGGAAGGGATCAGTTCAAGATCGCGCGAGTTGTCGCATCGGATGGAGAGGGGTACCCTCCCTTGAAATTGCGTAGCATAAGCCTCCGTGGCTTTAAAGGCGTCCACGGCTTCGGTGATGTCTACCGTCCATTCGTCATAGCCCCCTACGTGTTCGGCCACTTTTTCCGTATGGATATAGACCATGGTCTTTTGGCCGGCACCCTCGAAATGCAGCAGCACACGCCCGTTGGTATACGGATTGTTGATATCCAGCGAAGTCCGGTACCATGCCGGCCCCTGGTAGTAGTTTACGTCCGGCGCTACCGCATCCGTGGCGTTGTAGCAGTGGGGCAGGGTAACGGTCTGCCAGCTAGGCAAGGCTTCGGGACTGCCCGGCTTGTACGGTCGTACGGCCTCCCATATCCCGCCCAGATCTTGTTGTACAAATTCCCAGTTTTCGGTAAGGCGCTGCTTTTGTTGGGCTATGGAAACCAAGGCAAAAAAGATCGGTAGCAAGGCAATGGAAAATCGAATACTTTTCACGATTAGTGGATTATGTATGTAGGCTATATTAATTTAGGGGGTAAAATTACCTAGCGGTTGAAGACAAGCGGGGTAGGAATCGATTGATTAGGGGGTGAAAATTGTTCGGCGCTACGGGTTTTTCCTTGCGTATAAGCATATTCGGTGCGCGGGCGAAGCGTAATGAAAGAAGATGGGTGATAATGGTGTCAAAAGAAAGGCCCTGAAACGGGGAGAATCAGGGCCTTCTAACTAACCAATTATAAACCTAAATTATGAAAAGACAATTTTACGTAATGATATATTCAATTTCCATGCCGAAAGCAGGGGCCAAATGTTAAATTTTTGTTAAATAAATGCTGTGCCCAAACGGGCCTCGCCATTAATGGTCTTCCAACTTCTCGGCGGTTACCTCCGCCTTTATTTTCGCTTCCAATTCATCCATCAAATCAGGATTGTCTAGCAGCAGCGCTTTCACCGCATCACGCCCTTGGCCGAGCTTGGTATCGCCATAACTAAACCAGGAACCGGATTTCTTGATGATGTTGAAATCGACGCCTAAATCGATGATTTCGCCCGCCTTGGAAATCCCTTCACCGAACATGATGTCAAATTCTGCTATACGGAAAGGAGGTGCGACCTTATTCTTGACGATTTTCACTTTCACCCGGTTGCCTGCCACTTCGTCTGCATCCTTGATTTGTGCCATGCGGCGGATGTCGAGCCGGACGGAAGCGTAAAACTTAAGGGCATTACCGCCCGTCGTCGTTTCGGGGTTGCCGAACATCACGCCGATTTTTTCACGCAGCTGGTTGATGAAGATACAGCAGCAATTGGTTTTGGAGATGGTACCGGTAAGTTTCCGCAATGCTTGCGACATGAGCCGGGCCTGCAGTCCCATCTTGGAGTCTCCCATCTCCCCTTCAATCTCCCCTTTGGGTACCAATGCCGCCACCGAGTCGATCACAATCACATCAATGGCCCCGGAGCGGATCAGGTTGTCGGCAATTTCCAAGGCTTGTTCCCCGTTATCGGGCTGTGCAATCAATAAATTGTCGATGTCTACACCAAGCTTCCGCGCATAGTATTTATCAAAGGCATGCTCCGCGTCAATGATCGCTGCAATGCCCCCTTTTTTCTGCGCTTCAGCGATGATATGCGTGGCAAGGGTGGTTTTACCGGATGACTCCGGGCCGTATATCTCGATAACCCGGCCTTTGGGTACCCCGCCGATTCCCAAGGCAATGTCCAATCCGATCGATCCGGTTGAAATCGAATCAATGGGCTCCACTGCCGAATCGCCTAATTTCATCACGGCACCCTTGCCGTAGGATTTTTCCAGCTTATCTAACGTTAGCTGCAAGGCTTTCAATTTCTCTTGGCTACTCATTTTATTAGTAATTATTCGATCAAAGGTAATTAATTTTATTTTTGTTTACTAATTTTTTTCGTTTTTTCCGATGGTTGTCGTGAGGTGCTCATTTCTAACGTAGGTTGGACCTCTTTTTCATAGTACCGGCACATCCAAGTAATCGGACATTCCCCGCATTTGGGTTTCCGGGCCACGCAGATGTACCGTCCATGCAGGATTAACCAATGGTGGGCGATGGCGAGGGTATCCTTGGGCAGATGTTTCACCAATTGTTTTTCTACCGCCAGCGGCGTTTTTGCCTTGTCGGTCAGGCCGATCCGGTTGGCCACCCGAAACACGTGGGTATCCACAGCAATTGCCGGGGCGTTGTACACCACCGAGGCAATCACATTGGCCGTTTTACGGCCCACACCCGGAAGCTGCTGCAGTTCTTCCACTGTTTGCGGCACCACGCTGCCGAAATCGCTGACCAGCTTCTGGGCCATGCCCACCAAGTGTTTTGCTTTGTTGTTGGGGTAGCTTACACTGCGTATGTAGGTAAACACCTCGTCGGAATTGCTGGCCGCGAGCGTTTCCGCGTCGGGGAAACGTTCGAACAATGCCGGGGTTACCTGGTTGATCCGCTTATCCGTGCATTGTGCAGACAAGATCACCGCCACAAGCAGTTCGTAGGGATTCCCGTAGTTCAGTTCGGTTTCGGCGCCTGGATTGTGCGCCGAGAAATACGCCACAAAAGCCTGGTAGCGTTCTTTTTTTAGCATAATCTCCTTGTTACGTCAATGGCGTACGCTGGGCCCGGGAATATGTAGTGATTTTATGGATGCTCCCCGAAGGGGGGTTGCGAAGCAATACATCCAGCTCGCTTTTAAGCAGGTCATAAAACAGCTGGTCCTCCGCATCCAGTTCAATGGCATCTTCGCCTGACTTCTTGGTGGCCTTACGGGAAGAGATGGTTCGTGTATACGTTTCTGTCATAAGCATATCAATATATGGTATATAACGTCGGTGCCCAAGAATTAGTATACCAGGATATGGGCGATGCTTATTTTTTCTGTGCCCCATTGGCAGCCTGTTCGGCCAACTGCAATGCCCGGTACGCATTTACGATACCGCCAGTCACGCAGATATCATTCATGGATACCCGCATATTGCGTCCGTCTGGCCCCGTTACTTTCACGCGTTGGTCTACCCGCGTAACCGACTGCATGATTACACGCTTCACTTCCACGGCAGGCAGTTGCGGATAATAAGAGCGTATCAGTGCCGCTAAGCCGGCCACAACGGGAGCCGCCATGCTCGTGCCTTGCAGGTCTTTGTAGGCGGAGCCCGGCATGGTGGAATGGATTTTTACACCCGGGGCAAACACATCGACTGATCGACGGCCGTAGTTGGAAAAAGAAGCGACCAGGTCGCCGTCGTTGTTCCATTGAGAGGCCCCTACCTCTATCCACGCGCTTGCTTCCCCTTTATTGATGCCCAGGCTGTCAACGAAGTTGCGGTTGGGGAAATTCGGGTTGGCATCGTTATCCTGGCCGTCGTTTCCTGCGGCATGGATCAGGAGCACATCGTGCTCGATGGCAAACCGAACGGCATCGTCAACCACCTGTTTGTCTTTTGCAAAAGGTTTGCCGAAACTCATGTTGATCACTTTGGCGCCGTTTTCCACGGCGTAGCGGATGGAGTTGGCCACGTCTTTATCGCGCTCATCCCCATCGGGCACGGTACGCAACGCCATGATGCGTACATTGTCTGCCACGCCCCTAATGCCAATATCGTTGGTGCGCACCGCCCCGATGATGCCTGCCACATGCGTGCCGTGGTCCGCATCGGGCCCCGTTACATCGGCATTGCCATAGTAACGTTCGCGGCTGTTTTCGTAGTCGTCGCCCACGATGTGCCGCGAGTCAAATTCCTTGTTGAGGTGGTAATCCACCTGATTGTTGTAATGCGTTACGCCGTCTTCCAGATCTTCGTAAAATACATGGAAGTCGGGCTCATCTTTCAGCTCTTTTTTGACGATTTTCAAGGCCATTTTCTCAAGGTCGCCGTCGGCCTTGTAATCATTGAAATCGGCCAAGGTAGGTTTTTCCTTGCCTATGCGGGCCACCATCGTATCTACCACGCGCTTTAGGCCGGTATAGCTCACCTGGCCGAAACGGGCTTCCTGCATCTTGTTGGCATAATAGGTCACCATCTTTTGGTACTCCGAAAATTCCCTGCGCTCCTCGCCATCCATGGGGGTGCTTGGCAGCACGGACACGTAGGTCGGTTCGAGCGCCCTTACGAGCCGTGTTACCTCCATGTTGTCATAATGCACATTCTCGCCGCTGGCATTGCCGATGAAATTCCAGCCATGCTTGTCATTTATATAGCCGTTGCCGTCTTCATCCACGCCCGTGGCGGCACTGTCTTTCACATTCACCCACATTACCTCCTTCAGGTCTTCGTGGTTCACATCCACGCCGCCGTCGATGACGGCAACCACCACCGTCGTGCTCTTCTTGCCTCCCAGCAGCTGTTCATACGCCTTTTCCGTACTGATGCCCATCACGCCGTCGCGCTCGTAATCGAGGTTGAACCAGTTTGCCGGTGGATTATCCTTTGTCTGTGCGAAAGAGAATATAGGGAAGAGGATGATGATGAGTGCGTTGCGCAATTTCCAAAACGCCATAAAGTATGCTATTTTTAGTGTGCCGGGCAAACTTAGCCAAAATATTGATCTTTTTATCGTATTCTTTGGCATCCATGAATCGCTTGCCCCGCCGTTATCATTCGTCCTTTTGATGCCGATTTGGGCAAAAGGTTTAATGGGTAAGTTAGGGTGTGTGTGCCGGCGTGCTTTTTTCCTGTGCTTCTTTTTTCCGTTCCTCGAAATTCTGGACGGCATTTTTGCTTGCCCTGATGGAGGCTGCTACCGCACCGATTACGAGCAGCACCACAATGACGATACCCCAAATCCCCTTTCGGCGATCTTGCTTCATCAGCCATACGAGAAACACGATGAGGGGTATCGCGAAAATCAAAATGAAAAACCAGCTGGTACCTGTCATGTGGCAAAGGTCGGAAATTTGTTTTGCTTTTCTGCGGTTTGTCTTTCTGTTAGTTGCCAGTTGATAAGGGATCGTTTATTCCAGCCATGTATTTCGAGCAAGGTGTAGGCCGGGGCGGTAGGCGCGCAAATAAAAAACATCAAAAACACCAACCGGTTAAAAGATATTTTTGCTATATTTGGCACCTTAATTGCAGCACCATGCTGTATACGAATAGGATGAACACAAAAAATACCATAGCGCTATTTGCCGTGCCCCGCTTCCAGCATCGCACGGAATGCTTTTTTTGTGAAATGTCAGCAGCCGAAAGACCGGTACTCCGGTTTCGACGACCCATATTGCCCCGGGCTTAATAAGGGGCATACCTCTCCGATAAGTGTGCGGTAAGGAGTCCACCCGTACAGATTAATCCGTGTTATTTTTAAAATTATTTAATCAGCAAGACACAACGTAGGTTGTTCGTTTTCAATTTTCGGGGTCGTTATTCCAATGGAACTTTCAGACTTTACTATCATCCCAGCTACGGAGGCATATGTAGGCTATGCCGAGCAGATCTGTGACGAAATGGCAGAATCTGCCAAAGCCCGCGGTACAGGCATCGCCCGGCGCAGCCCGGCGTATGTAGCCAATAAGATGCGCGAGGGTAAGGCGGTCATCGCCTTGCGCAAGGCAGACAAAGCATGGGCCGGATTCTGCTACATCGAAACATGGAGCCATGGCGATTTCGTAGCCAACTCCGGCCTGGTCGTCAATCCCGAATTTCGCAAGGTAGGGTTGGCCAAGGCCATAAAAAAACGTATCTTCGACCTCTCGCGGGAAAAATATCCCAAAGCAAAGATATTTGGGCTTACCACGGGGCTGGCCGTCATGAAGATCAACTCCGATTTGGGTTACGAGCCCGTCACCTACGCGGAGCTGACGCAGGATGAAGAGTTTTGGAAAGGTTGCCAGAGTTGCGTCAACTATGACATCCTGACCATGAAGCAGCGTAAAAACTGCATGTGTACGGCCATGCTTTGGGATCCGGTGGAGAAAGAAAAGGAACTTCGGGAGCGCATTGAAATGAAAGCCAAGGCCAAAGAGCGGCTTAAACAGATTACGAAGAAGTCATCGCTCTTGAAAAGGATCGAAGCCAAACTCTGGAAGTCCACCAAAAAAATGGTAACGGCATTTATCGCCCGGCACCCGAGGACGGCATAAGTAAATAATTGAAACCAAATAGATAATGAAGAAAGTCGTATTAGCGTTCAGTGGCGGGTTAGACACCTCTTTTTGCTGTATTTACCTATCCAGGGATCGCGGACTGGAGGTCCACTCCGTCATCGTCAACACCGGAGGGTTTTCTGCGGAAGAGCTCGCGCAAATCGAGCAGCGCGCCTATGCGCTTGGGGTCAAATCGCACGCCGTAGTGGATGAAACGCAGCACTATTACGATAGCAGTATCAAGTACCTCATCTTTGGCAACGTGCTTAAAAACGCTACTTACCCGCTGTCGGTCAGTGCCGAGCGGGTAAGCCAGGCCACGGCCATCGCCAACTACGCCAAAGAGATCGGGGCCGAATACGTGGCCCACGGCAGTACGGGAGCCGGCAATGACCAGGTACGGTTCGATATGATTTTCAATACCCTCATCCCCCACGTGGAGGTGATCACGCCCATCCGCGACCTCAAACTGAGCCGTGAGGCCGAAATTGAATACCTCCATAAACACGGGGTGGAGTTCAATGCCGAAAAGGCGAAGTATTCCATCAACAAAGGCATATGGGGCACGTCGGTTGGCGGAAAGGAAACGCTGACTTCCCACGAAACCCTGCCGGAGGAGGCATGGCCGACGCCGGTCTCCGTAACAGCGCCACGCCGCATTACCCTCACCTTCGAAAACGGCGAACCGGTAGCACTGGATGGCAACCGGATCGGTCCGGTGAAAGTGATCCAAGCGCTGCAAGCCATTGCCCAGCCCTACGGCATCGGGCGAGACATCCACGTGGGCGATACCATTATCGGCATCAAAGGACGGGTTGGTTTTGAGGCAGCAGCGCCGCTCATCATCATCAAAGCACACCATACGCTCGAGAAACATACGCTCACGAAATGGCAGCTGAGCTGGAAGGACCAACTGGCCGCGTTTTACGGTAACTGGATGCACGAGGGACAGATGCACGACCCAGTGATGCGCGATATCGAGGCGTTCCTGCAGCGTGCCCAGCAAACCGTGTCGGGCGACGTATTCGTGGAGCTGCACCCTTACCGATTCTCGGTTATTGGCATCGAGTCGTCGCATGACTTGATGTCCAATGCGTTTGGTAGCTACGGCGAGATGAACAATACCTGGAGTGGCGATGACGTAAAAGGATTCTCCAAGATATTCGGTAACCAAGTGTCCATCTGGCACAAAGTAAATGGAAAGTAGGGTAGAACATGACTAAAATCAACGTAGGCATTGTCGGTTCGGCGGGGTACACCGGGGGCGAGTTGTTGCGGATACTCATCTACCACCCCCATGTAAACATCGTCTATGCCCATAGTGCCAGCAATGCGGGCAACGGGGTGTCAGACGTGCACACCGACCTGCTGGGCGATACCGACCTGCGGTTTTCCGATACCTACCACAGTGATATCGATGTGCTGTTCCTCTGTGTGGGCCACGGCGATGCGCGCAAGTTCTTGGAAGCAAACACCCTCGCCCCGCACGTAAAGATCATCGACCTGTCGCAGGACTATCGGCTGAGTGCCCACAGGGGCTATCAGGGGCAATCGTTTGTATACGGCTTGCCTGAGTTGCAGCGCGATGCCATCCGGTCCGCGCGGTACATCGCCAATCCGGGCTGTTTCGCCACCGGCATCCAGTTGGCCTTGCTGCCCTTGGCGGCCCAAGGGTTGCTTCCCCAACAGATCCACATCAACGCTACCACGGGCTCAACGGGCGCCGGGCAGCGGCCGTCGGCCACGTCGCATTTCAGCTGGCGCAGCGGCAACCTTTCCCTGTATAAAGCGTTTTCACACCAGCATCTCCAGGAGATCGGCGAATCGTTGACGCAACTGCAGCCCGGTTTTCTTCCCGAAGGGGAGGAGCCCCTTCTACAGCGTGCCATGCAGCGCATCAACATCATTCCCCAACGCGGCAATTTCCCCCGTGGTATCCTGTCGGCCATTTACCTAGATAGCGATCTGGACGAAGCAGAAGCCCAGGCTCACTATCGGACATTCTATGCCGAACATCCTTTTACGCATGTAAGCGATACCAACATCGATCTCAAACAGGTGGTCAACACAAACAAATGCATCTTGCAGATCGAAAAGCATGGCGGCAAACTGCTTATCACCAGTATCGTTGATAACCTGCTCAAAGGTGCCAGCGGCCAGGCGGTGCAGAATATGAACCTGATGGCCGGGCTGGATGAAACAGCTGGGCTCCGGTTGAAAAGCGTAGGGTTTTAAAGCGATGTTTGCCACCATCAATGACTACGTCAATCGCTGCGGCCTCTTCTCGCCCGAAGACATGGCGGTATTCAATGGCCTGCTCAAACCCAAGTCGATCAAAAAGAAGCAATTGCTGTTGCGCGAGGGTGAGGTATGCAATTTCGAAGCATACATCGTAAGCGGCTGCCTGCGCACCTTCTATATCGACGAAAATGGGAGTGAAGTCATCCTGCAGTTTTCGGTGGAGGACTGGTGGGTGAGCGACATCGGCAGTTTCCATGACCGCACGCCGTCGTTGCTCTATATCGAAGCGATCGAAGATAGCGAACTGCTTACACTCAACCCTGCCAGCAAGGAAGAATTATTGGTCCGTGTACCCCAATTCGAGCGTGTGTTCAGGCTGATGATCCAGCGACACCTGTCGGCATTGGAGCGCCGCCTTATCCGCACCATCGCCAAAACGGCCGAAGAGCGGTATGTCGAGTTTATCCGGCAGTACCCCAACATAGCCATGCGGGTACCGCAGCACTACATCGCATCCTACCTGGGCATGACCCCTGAATTCCTTAGCAAGGTACGGCGCCGATTGGCCACACGTAAAGACTAACCGTTTTTGGGGAAGGTCAAGCAAAAGAACGACGCTAAGTCCCTCATCTTAGCGCCGCCTTTTTTGCTTAAAATTAAACATCAAAAAAAATAGGTTTATAATCGGTTAGCGTGTTTCTCTAGTTTTGAGACCTAGTTGTCTACCACTAATTTATGTTTACAATATCGAGTAATTAATGATTCACTCACCTTGCCAAACAAGGATAAAGGCGTTTGAATCAAACCATTTTCCCCTTTGTTGGTTACAAACGTAACAATATAAACGATACCTGCAAAGGATTTTCTCAAAAATAAGTGAGTAAACACTCACTATGTGATTCTGCTGAAGGGGTGAATCAAAACCACCGAGGTTTACCTTGCCGTATTTCTGCGGTAACCCTCCGGGTGTATTACGAAATTACGCCCATCATACGCACGAATACGGTGCATTTTACTAAGTTTGCCGTTGGATTTAGATTTTAGCTAACGATGAAGATTTGGCAGAAGAATACGGACGTAAACTCCTTTGTAGATAGCTTTACCGTGGGCAACGACCGGGTGCTCGACTTGCAGCTGGCGGCGGCCGATATTTTGGGGTCGCTGGCTCACACGCGCATGCTCAATAGCATCGGCCTGCTGCATGATGCAGACCTCGCTGCGGTTCAGGCTGGCCTCCGCGAGCTTTACCGGGAGGTAGCTGCCGGTACATTCACCATCAGCGATGGCGTAGAGGATGTGCATTCGCAGGTGGAGCTGCTGCTTACCCAACGCGTGGGCGACGCAGGCAAGAAAATCCACAGCGGCCGCTCGCGCAACGACCAGGTGCTGGTAGACCTCAAGCTGTTCTTCCGTGCCGAGATCGAAAACCTCGTAAAACAGACGCAGGCTTTATTCGATAGGCTGACTGCGCTGAGCGAAGCCCACAAATCCGTGTTATTGCCGGGTTATACCCATTTGCAGATTGCCATGCCTTCATCGTTCGGCCTGTGGTTCGGTGCTTACGCCGAAAGCTTGGTAGATGACCTGGCGCTATTGCATGCCGCGTGGACGGTGTGCAACAAAAATCCATTGGGGTCTGCCGCGGGCTATGGTTCCTCGTTTCCCCTCAACCGCCGTATGACGACCGACCTCCTTGGGTTTGACGACCTCAACTATAACGTGGTATACGCGCAGATGGGGCGTGGCAAAACGGAGCGCATCCTGGCACAGGGCATGAGCGCCATTGCTGCCACACTGGCCAAGTTTGCCATGGATGTGTGCCTGTACATCAACCAGAATTTCGGCTTCATCTCCTTTCCCGACCACCTCACTACCGGATCGAGCATCATGCCGCACAAGAAAAACCCGGATGTGTTTGAGTTGGTACGGGGGCGGTGCAACAAGATACAGGCGCTCCCCAATGAGATTGCGCTGATGACGACCAACCTGCCTTCGGGCTACCACCGCGACCTGCAGTTGCTCAAAGAGAACCTGTTCCCCGCATTCCGCTCGTTGAATGAATGCCTGGAGATCACCACGTTCATGCTCGAACATATCGAGATCAAGCAAAACATCCTCGATGACCCCAAATATGACTACCTGTTCAGCGTGGAGGTGGTCAACGAGGAGGTACTCAAAGGCGTGCCTTTCCGCGAGGCCTACCGCAACATCGGCCTGGCCATTGAAGCAGGTACGTTCAGTCCGCAAAAATCGGTAAACCACACCCACGAGGGCAGCATCGGCAACCTATGCACCGCAGAAATCCGGCAGGCATTTGAGGACATGGTACAACGCTTTGGTTTTGACCGTGTACACGATGCACTCAACGTGCTGCTTGCGGGCCATGAGGGCGCTGGTGGTACTGCGTAAGCCGCCTACTTCGCCACGGAAAACCGATACGTCGTTTCCGACTGGAACACCTGACCCGGCAGTAATAAGGTGCTTGGAAATTCCGGATGGTTGGGAGCATCGGGGAAATGCTGGGTTTCAAGGCAGAAAGCGCCATGTTTGCCATACGGCTTACCCTGTTTCCCCACATCGCTGCCCGTTAAGAAATTGCCGGAATACAGTTGTATTCCCGGCTCGGTGGTATGCACATCCATGCGGATACCGGTAAGCGGCGCTATCACCGTAGCGATGGACGCTCCCGTGGTTGCCGCCGCCGGGCGTACCACATAGTTATGATCGTAGCCATGGCCCGTGTGCAGTTGCTCGTCGGCTTGGTTGATATCCCTACCGATCGGCTTGGCCGTAGTAAAATCAAAAGGTGTTCCCGCCACATCGGCCAGCTCGCCCGTTGGGATCTGGTGCTCGTCGCAGGGCAGGTATTTGTCGGCCGCTATGGATAATACATGGTCCAGCACATCGCCATTGCCCTCACCGTTGAGGTTGAAGAAAGCATGGTTGGTAAGGTTAATCACGGTAGGCTTATCGGTTTCGGCGCGGTAGGTGATAACCAATTCATTATCGTCGGTAAGGCGATACTTCACCATCACCGAGAGCTGTCCCGGAAACCCCTCCTCGCCATCGGCAGCCACATAGTAGAAGTCCGCTTTTTCCCCCTGCACCACGCGCCGGTCCCATACGCGGCTGTGGAAACCGCCCGCCCCGCCGTGCAGGGCATTCGGGCCGTTGTTCGGTTGCACGTGGAAGGTTTCTCCGTCAATCGTAAAGCGGCCGTTCGCCAGGCGGTTTGCAAATCGCCCCACCGTAACACCATGGAATATTTCATCGGCGGCAAGGTACCCCTGTATGCTATCAAACCCCAGCACCACATCGGTGGGGTTGCCCGTCTTGTCGGGTACGATAAGGCTTACCACACGGGCGCCGTAGTCTGAGAGGGCTACCGCCATCCCGCGGTTGTTTTCCAAGGTAATCAGGTGTGTGGGCTTTCCATCGATCTGGTGTTCGAATTGGTCCTTCTTGGGTAGTTTGTAGGGTGTCATCGTAAGGTCTATTGAGTTAATCCAGTACCACATGTGTGCCGGCGGATATATTGGCAATATAGGCCTGCGCGTTACGGCCGGTTTTTTCGTTGTAGGCGGCAATGACGGTGTCTACCACGTCTTGCACCTCGTCTACTTTCACCAAGTTGATGGTACAGCCACCAAATCCGCCACCCATCATACGGGCACCTAGTACGGCATCGTTATCGCGCACCAAATCCACCAGGATATCCAGCTCGTCGCAACTTACCTCATACAGGTGCTGGAGCCCATCGTGCGTCTCAAACATGCGTTTGCCGAATGCGGCGAAGTCGTCGTTTTTCAAGTCCTCGCATCCATCCTGCAGGCGCTTTATTTCCGAAACCACATAGTGGCAGCGTTTGTACACCGTGGCATCCATTGGTTTCACGTGTTCATCCAGTTGTTCTAGGGTTGCGTCGCGCAGGCTTTTCACGTGTGGATGGCGTTGCTGAATCCACGCCACACCCTGCTCGCATTGTTCGCGGCGCTCGTTGTAGGCCGATGAGGCCAGTGAATGTTTCACTTGGGTGTCGAACAGCACGATGCGCAGGTCGGGATTGTTGAACGGGATATATTCGTGGGAGAAATCGGCACAATCCAGTTTGATGAGCCGTTGGTCCTGCCCGAATACACTGGCAAACTGGTCCATCAAGCCGCACTTTACGCCCACGAACTCATTCTCGGCAGCCTGTGCCGTGAGGGCGATATCCAAGCGGGGTATGCCAAGTTCAAAAAGCTCATTCAGTGCGAATGCGGTGGCACATTCCAATGCTGCCGACGATGAGAGCCCGGCCCCTTGTGGGATGTCGCCCCCGAAAACGAGGTTGAAGCCCGCCAGCTGGCGTCCCTGCTGTTGCAATTGCTGCACCACTCCTACGATATAATCCGGCCACAGCAGGGGCGACCGCCCCAATGCATCGAGGGCCAGGCTATATGACTCCTGTTGGTCCAGTGCGTATAGCTGGATACGATGGTCGTCACGCTGGCCAATGGCCACGATGATGTGCTTGTCGATGGCCGCGGGGAGCACGAGCCCCTGGTTATAGTCGGTATGCTCGCCGATGAGGTTCACCCGCCCCGGGGATCGTACGAGTAATGGCTCGTTGCCGTGGAACTCCCGGTACTTTTCGTATACTGCATCCCGCAAGGAAGTCGTCATTGCTATACTCATGTAACGTCTGTCAAAATGAGCGCTAAAAGTACACAAAAAAAGGGGAGTTACGAGTCCTTGCTGTCCGTATATGAACAACAAGTGTTCGGAATCGAACACCGCCAGCCATTGGTTAAGGTGCAACATTTTGTAAAACAATGTGTTGTGGTTTTGGCTCGAAAAGTGACGGTTTGTGTAGAGCGGTAATATGCCGTCCGCATAATGTAAAAATAGTACATGGCTAGGAATTATCTTCATACCTTATTCAGGAACTTCGCTAAAACCAAGGCTTACTCGTTCATCAACACCAACGGATTATCCATCGGTATGGCAGCGGCAGTGGCCAATCCGGTGGAGTCGTTAAGGGATGAATAGACGGGAGGAACGCTGATGATGAATATGTTTTTTAGGACGGCGGCACGCCAAATGCGAAAATACCGCTTCCATTCCTTTTTGAATATCTTCGGGTTGGGCTTGTCCATTGCCTGTTGCCTATTTATCTATATCTTCAATAGCTACCAACTAAGCTTTGATCGATTTCATCCCGACGCCGACCGAACCTTCTTGGTTGTTGAGGACCTCCATCTTGACAAAACAACGCATAATAAAGGGGGCTCCTATGCCATGTTTGAAGCTATACGACAGGAATTGCCGCAGGTAGAAAAAGCTGTCATTTACATAGAGAAACAGGATTTTACCCTCAAAGTAGCCGACCAGTTACTAAAAACGGACGGCAAAGCCGCATTCGTTTCTTCGGCATATTTTGAATTGATGGATTTCCCTTGGCTACAAGGAGATCCCCGTCAGCTAAACGAGCCCAATACGGTGGCGCTAACCCAAGCGATGGCCAAGGCTATTTTTGGTAAGAAGGAGGCGGTGGGCCAAACCATTTACGTGGAGGGCCATTTCCCGGTGGAGGTGGTCGGTGTAATCGACGACAGCCGCAGAAATTCCGATTTCCGGTCGGAACTATATTTTTCGCTTGCCTCCTTCGCTACGTTACGCCAGCTACCTAGCGGAGATGGTTTCTTCAGCAACTGGGGGTATACCCATTCTTCCAACAATATCATCCTAACCTTGCACCGTGCGGATGACAAAGACCAGGTGGAGCAGGGTATCCACGACTTGGTCGCTAAACATTGGGACAAGGATGTGCTGAATTACTATACTTACAAATTACTTCCGTTGACATCCTTCCATTTTGATATGGATTATGGGAAGGCTACCCAGCATTCCCTGCTGCTGATCCTTGTGGCCATAGGTATTGCTATTCTTTTTATGGCTACGGTCAACTATACCCATATGGTTTCTGCCCAGCAACTGTACCGATTCTATGAAATGGGTGGGTGTGGCTTTTCTTATTGCCGTACCGATCGCTTGGTACGCCATGCGTAAATGGCTCGATCATTTTGTATACCCTATCGAATTGGAGTGGTGGATGTTTATGCTTGCGGGTATGTTGGGGTTTGCCATTACCGGCGTTACAATCAGCTATCAAGCCATTAAAGCTGCCAAAGCCAACCCGGTGGATAGTTTGCGGGATGAATAGTTTCTTTTTCCTGAATGGCCATCATTGTTTAGGGGCCTTTTTGCGGACGGATTTCCGCGGTTCCCTGATTTTGATATAGACGTGTTTGATTTTGGTTTTTTCGGTTGATTTTTCTTCTACTTCAAAATATTTATCGAGCGATTTGAATAACGGCGTAAGTTTTGGAAAACCATAAATCCTGGGGTCGAAATCGGGCTTCCGTTTGTTGATTAGCCCGCCGATTGCAGCGAGTGCTGCCCATCCCCCTTCATCTGCCACGTCGTTGACAGCTGTCCGCAACAAGTCGACCATCTCACGGCTGACGGATTCATACGTTTTTGCATTCCGCGCATCCGGTTTATGGTCTGCACCTGCTGTCGCACTTGCCGTTCCGGCGGGTGGCTTTTCGCTGGCTTGGGGCAAAACAGCCGTTTCTTTGTCGAGAATTTCAATGTAAATGAATTTATCGCAGGCAGCAATGAACGGTTTGGGTGTCTTTTTCTCGCCCACACCAATCACCATTTTGCCAGATTCCCTTAGCCGGACAGCCAGTCGGGTAAAGTCGCTATCGCTCGATACAATGGTAAACCCATCCACCTGTTGGCTGTGTAGGATATCCATAGCATCGATGATAAGCGCCGAGTCCGACGAATTCTTACCGCTCGTGTAGCTATACTGTTGTATTGGCGTGATAGCGTGCGTAAGAAGCGGTTCTTTCCAACCGGTTACGTGCGACTTCGTCCAGTCCGCATAAATCCGCTTGATCGAAGGGATGCCATACCGTTTCACTTCGTCTAAAATGTTTTCGATGGCCGAACTCGACACGTTGTCAGCGTCGATAAGTACCGCTATCTTTAAATCTCCTGTTTGAGCCATCGGGGAGCGGACTAATCTTTTCGCCTTTTCTCAACCTGCTTCAGCTTTTTGTCTGCCCTTTTCTCCTTCAGGTTTTTTACGGCGGTCTTTTTGCTGTTGTCCTTCTTTGATCCTTTGTCTTTAGACATGATTTTTGAGTTAATTTCTGGTAATATAGTGTTTTTAATTCGGAATGTCTATTTTGCACCCCATCGTTGGCATAGCTACCGGCTCTGCCGTAGTTGATCCGCGGTAAACAGCGCGGCTGCTTTTTTCTGTGGCCTTCCGTTGGGACTGTCATTTAGCTGAAAACAGAAAAAAAGAAGAGATTCGTTGCGAACTAAGCGGTAAGGGACTAACCGTGGAATGAATAGAGTGGCATAAACGAAAAACGATTCCATGAACCGATCGAAGATAATGGGCACGGGCGCCTACATCCCCACGGAAAAAATTCCGAACGACTATTTCTCAACGGCCGCATTTTTCGAACAGGACCATTCGCCGGTTCGCAACCCGACGGGAATGGTCATCCAGAAATTCAAAGCCATCACCGGAATAGCGGAACGGCGCTATGCACCACCGGGTGTGACTGCCTCAGACATGGCGTTTATGGCAGCAAGGGAAGCTATAGCGAATGCGGCCGTTGATCCGGAATCGATCGATCAGCTGATTGTTGCACACAACTACGGCGATATGGATTATCCGGGCGCTCCCCGGGACGCCGTTCCATCCCTTGCTTCCCGTGTTAAACATAAGCTAGGCATCAAAAGCCCGAGTTGTGTACCGTATGATATTATTTTCGGTTGCCCGGGGTGGCTGCAAGCGGTTATCCAGGCCGACCTTGCCATACGGGCTGGAGCTGCAGGGACGGTGCTGGTGATCGGGGCAGAAACCCTTTCACGTGTATTGGATTCTTCAGATCGAGACAGCATGATTTTTTCGGATGGTGCCGGTGCCTGTATTCTGCAGAAGCATCAAGGGGACGACGGAGGTGTCTTAAGCACGTCGGTGAGGTCAGACACCGGAGCAGAGGCCGGTTTTATCCTATCCGGTAGCCGGAATGACACGCCGGGGACCGAGCCAAAGTTTATCAAGATGAAGGGACGCAAAGTATACGAATATGTACTGAACCATGTTCCCCAAGCGATGAAAGCATGTCTCGATCAAAGCGGCGAATTGATTTCAGATTTGAAAATGGTATTCCTTCATCAGGCCAATGAGAAAATGGACGAGGCAATCATTGCTCGGTTCTACGGTCTATACGGTATGGATCGGTTTCCAGACGATATCATGCCCATGAACATCGGATGGATGGGAAATAGTTCGGTGGCGACCATCCCGACATTGCTTCATCAAGTTTTGGGAGGGCAGTTGGAATCATTCAAACTGGCGAAAGGTGATATCATCCTTATGGCTTCTGTTGGTGCGGGAATGAATATCAATGCACTGACCTATAAATGGTGATAAGGATACCAGTCGCCCATCGCGCTATTCCCACTGTTTTACATACGTTATATGCGCTAAATGATGGTTGCGCCAAGCATACATGCCCATAGCCTCCTCCAGGGTAAACGCATGCCCGTGTTCGGGATGGATATATTTCTTTTTAGCGACTCATCGTCTAGGTTTTTCAAGAGGTGGTACCACCTGGCATGAAGTCCCTCCAAGATTGCTAAGGAAGACGTAATGGGTAGCGATTTACCGTCACCGAGTTCGGCCCATAGTTGGCAATTACTTTCTTTGTTATAACTTGTGGCTTCTTAAATTCACCGATTGGATACCTCAAGTTGTAGTTTTCCATCTATTATTATTTATTATTCCGTTTTGATGACGGGTTTCTACTATTTTATTTCCTTATGTTAACGTCCGTATATACGCCAGCAAATCCGCGACCTGTGCATCTGTCAGGTTATCAATCAAGCCGGTTGGCATAAAGGAGCGCCCGCTTAGGAATCCCTCGTTTTTGATATCCCTGTTTTGTATGAATATCTTATTGCCACCCATTGCGGCGATCGTAATCCCTTGGTCGTCTTTCGAATATAAATAACCTTCCACGCTGCTATTATCCCTTTTTATAACGCGGTATACTTGATACCCACCTTCTATAGCGGCATCGGGATCCAAGATAGCTGTCAAGATAGCCACGTTATCGCGGGTAGCCGATCCATCGAGCGCAGGGGCGATATCGAGCCCTTCCTGGCCTACCCTGTGGCACATCAGGCACGTCTGGAAGATGACCTTCCCTTGGTTGGCATTCCCTGTTTCTTTCTCGGCGATGGCCACGTACCGGCCGAGCTTGCTGTTGAAGGCTTCCTTTGCTGCTTCGTCGCGCTTCTTCACACCGTTTACGATGGCTAGGGCTACGGGATTCCCGGTGTTGCTATGGTACACCCGGTCTGCGGAAGAATTATTGAAGGACGCATCGTCCAGCAGTTTTTCGTCATACATCGTAAGGAGCATAGTACAGCCTTCTTCAGACCCCGACAGCAGGTTAGTGAGTGCTTGCTGTTCACCATTATTCATGGCAGGCAGCCAATTTTGCAGGATTTCCGTTGCCGCGGCCGGGTCTGCCTTGGTAAGGCTATGCAGCGATGAAATTCTGGAATCGAAGTCAAATCGGTCGTTTTCCGCAATACGGAGAAAAAAAGGGCTATTGCGCTCTAGATCATTCCCCAGCGCTTTGATTACCAGGGCCAACGTGCTTGTTGAAAGGCCATCATCAATAAATGGGGCAATCGCGCTGTTCGGAACACGGATGTCGAGGCGGCCTATGGCATCCAATGCCAGGCGTCTGTCGGCTTCCGAGTCACTGCGTAGCAACCCGAGGGCCGGAACCACCAACAGGGAAGATAGCTCAGCCGACTGGATTTGCTGCTGGTTCCGCAAGGCGATATCGAGGTATTTTGCGGCTTGTGCGGGTGCCCCCACAAGGGGCTTCACCAAGGCGTATACGGTTGGGTTATCCAACATTTTTGACACCCAGGTAAAGGTCGGCTCATCGAGGTCGTTTATCCCGGCCCGTTCCCAAAGCGGGAAAAACCAAGTTTCCTTCTGTTTTTTGGGTAAGGCTTGGATGGCCCATAGCAAATGGATTGCAGGATGTGCATTTGCTGCGGGTTCGGCGAGATACGCATTCAGTTCATCCGGATATTGCTCAAGCGCCTTTAATGCAAGGCAACGTTCGAATCCACGCTCGTACGATCCGCCCATTTCATTGCCTTCCATCGCCGGTTTGCAGGCGCGCAACAAAATGGCGATGGTGTTACGGTCAGCTTTTCCAACGTCTGCCAGTGTGCGGAGTACCTGCGAGCGGACCATGGGATTCGGATCTTCCATCAAATCCGCAAGCCTATCTACACCGACCTTCCCGGCAAATCCGAATGTTGCCAGTGAGCGCACGGCTTCCCGGCGTAAGTCATCTTCGGGATCGTGCAAAAGCGATATCAATAGGTCCTCATCCCGATAGTCCATTCCTTCCAATGACCAGAGGGCAAGTATACGGCTGGTTTCATGCTGAGCTTTGTTTGCCGCCAAACGGACAAGGTCTGCTGCAATCGGTTTGGTTTCTTCCCGGGGGCGCTCGCTTATTTGGTGCCAGGCTGCCCGTTTCGCCCATAGGCTCGGGGATTCCAACTGTCCCACTAGCTCGGATGTGGGCATGGCATAGAAGTCGGGGATTTTCCGTGGCTGTTGGCTGGTGTGCCTGATACGCCATATGCGCCCGTGTGCTTTGTCCCGGTTTGGATCGGTGGTTGGAATTTCATTGTGCGAAATGATTTTATTGTACCAATCTGCCACATATAAACAACCATCGGGACCAAATTCCATGTTCACAGGCCTGAAATATTTGTCGTTTGATGTGAGTAAATCCGGGAGATGCTCGGCCGAAACCGTACCATCCGGGTTTCTCCGTATCCTTACCGCGTTGATGGTGCTGGTGATGGGGTTTGCCAGGAAAGCCACATCCCGCCATTCTTCGGGGAACGACCCTGAAATATCGTCTGCAAAAGCCAGGCTGGAAATTCCGGTCCCCCCCACGCGGAAATCGTGCAGTTCGGGCAGAAACGGCTGGTAGGACCGCAAGCGTTCATTGCCGATACCGGGGAAGGCCGTTCCACCCTCCATGGGCACCACCGAATAGCCCAGGTCGTTCGCTTCGGTCGCATACCACTGCCCGTTGTGCCGTAGCTGGAGCCCCCATATATTGTTCAAGCCGGCGTTTACCAGTTCCATTTTTTGCCCATCCACTGAAAAGCGGCCTATTTTACTGTAGTTGATGTTCAGCTTAGCACCGCTCACAAGCGATTGTACTTCGCCTTTATTCAACGCCCCGTGACTGAAATGAATCCAATTCCCCGGGGCCCTTACCAGCATGTGCGTCATGGTATGGGAGTCGGTAAACCCGAATCCGGTGAAAAGCGGGGTCCGTTCATCTGCCGACCCGTCGCCATCTGAATCCCTTAAAAAGAAAAGCTCCGAGCCTTGGGCTACATAAGCTCCATCGCGGAATGGGAGGATACTCATCGGTATAGCCAGGCCATCCGCCCATACCGTGGTCTTCACGGGGCCATCACCGTAAAGGTTGGAGAGTACCAATACCTCATCGTCCCCTTTTTCCTTGCCCTGATACAGATCTTTGATCCGTTTGAAGTTGGGGTACGTGGCCTGCTTTTCGGGGTTGTCCATCAGCGCAAGCAGATCGTTCCACTGGATATCGGCTATCGGATCGAGTGGATACATCCTGGCCGTTTGGGTCCACAACCGTCCTTTATCGTCAAAGGCAAGTTGCACGGGTTTCACTACCCCATCCCGTTCGCTTGCAACGAGCTCGATGACAAAACCATCCGGCAGGGCAAACCCTGCCAGTTCATCCTCAGGCGACAAAATGCCTTCCATTGGCCGTATCCGATCTTGTCGGGTGCCTGTTCTGCACCCGGAGCCGATTACCAGTAAAACAATTGCAAAGATAGGGAGGTGCCTCATATTCGTTGTATGCGTCATTTCACCTTAGGATATGGCGGAGCACACGGAGGTCGCCGGTGCCGATACCTGCTTGGTAACCCATCACGGTCCCGTCCACCAGGTTGGAGCGGTATTGTATCTGGGGTGAACTGGATAAACATATCCCGAAGAAGGCGAGGGCTAATTGCCCTGGTGCATTTCTTGAAATTGGCTTTTGCATAATTGATTGGTACAAGTGGTTGGTTACCATAATTCCTATCCCAAATGTACATTAATTATCGTTAATCTGCTTGAAATAGAAAGGCAAAAGACGTTGCTTTCGGTTTTACTTCATGTTCCGGGTACCTTCCTGGGCGTGGATGCGTGGCTACCCCCGCATTTTCAGTGTCCAATGACAGTATAAACCTATCTTCCTTCGATTTTTCCCAGTTGGGCATTGAAATTAATTTCCAGGTCTCCGGTAGTTACAATGACTGCTTTATCCATTACTTGGCATGCCAATCCTGTAGCGTTATCGGGCAAGGCAATTTGCAGTTTCCTTTTTGTAGACAGCTTTGGTCCCACGCTACGCGCATGCCATTTGCTTTGTCGAAAAACTGACGGATGGTTTTTGTCTCTTTCGATCAAGTCCCGGATCGGCAACACACGGCCCGCCCGCACACTCAATACCTCTTCGGCCAGACCACGGTCTTTTACATACGAGAAGGCAAAATGCTGCAGTGGACGGGAATAATAGCGGTATACGCTATCAAAGGCCGTCCGGTCACCAGCTTTGAACTGATCGATATCTACTGATGTAAAGAGGAGCATCGGTATATGGGTGCTGGGATGTACAAAGCAAACCTATGGACCCGACATGACTAAAATAATCATAAGCACGCGGGATTGTGTACACACATGAAGATTTTCTGTCATTTTCCGTTATCTTTACCGAAAAGCCAAAAGAATAGGATGAAACCTGCCATGCCAGCGCCTGACACAAATGGCGGTGAGATGCAGGTTCCATGGGGGCGTAAAGAACAAAATTATTTTCGATGAAAGGAATCGCCATTTTACTGTTATTGGTTTCCGCGAAACCGGGTTTATGCCAACAACCCCCCGATGTTGTGGTGACGAAAATCTGGGACGACGGCCAGCACAATGCATTTACCGATTTGATCCGCTTTAAGGGGAAATTCTACTGTTCTTTCCGCGAGGGGGCGTCGCACGTGCCTCGCGGGGCGGGCACGGATGGCAAAGTACGGATCATCCGTTCGGCTGACGGCAAGAATTGGGAGAGCGTGGCTGTTTTGGCAAAGGAGGGGGTAGATTTGAGGGACCCAAAACTCTCCGTTACGCCGTCGGGTCAGCTCATGGTGATGATGGGCGGGTCGATTTACGAAGGCTCGCAACTGAAGGGCTTTGCGCCCCGGGTATCGTTCTCCGATAAAACAGGTATGCATTTTTCTCCTCCGGAAGATGTTGTTTTTGAGGACGGCTCCAAGGCTTCGGGCAGCTGGATTTGGCGCGTTACCTGGCATCACGGTGTAGGCTATGGCATCGACTACGGAGTGGGCGCCGGCGAAAGCAACGCTGCATCGGCGTTATGGCTGGTTTCGACCACCGATGGCAAACAGTTCAAAAGGGTGTCAACACTCGATTTGGACGGCTCACCGAACGAAGCGACCATACGGTTCCATAAAGACGGCACCATGCACGTGCTGATCCGTAGGGAGGCGGGCGACCGGAAGGCGGTCATGGCCACCAGCCGGGCGCCATTCACGTCGTGGGCCTACGAAAAGTTGGCCCATCCGTTGGGTGGCCCCAATTTTCTGTTCGATAGAAAGCAACGGCTGGTTGTGGGCGGGAGATTACATGAGCCGGAGGCCTACACGGCTATCCTGACCGGAGATACCGCCACCGGCTTAGAAGAAGCCGTGCACCTGCCCTCCAAAGGCGACAACAGCTATCCGGGGATGGCCATCCATAAAAACAAGCTGTGGTTTTCCTATTATTCATCGCACGAGGGCAAAACGAGCATTTATTTCACAACGATACCCTTGAGGCAGCTTTTCGAGCGCATGATTCAATAGTCAATAAACACCTAGCGTAAACTGTTTTTAAACCCGCTAAATCTCCTGTTCTACAGCCCCGATATTCATGTTTGAACGAGGAAGACGTGGATCATCTCACCAAGTGCATCCAACTGGATATGGAATGTGCGGCCATCTGCCGGGCCGCAGCGGAGTTGATGAGCCTGGGCAGCAATCACAGTGCACAGCTTTGCGGCATCTGTGCCGAGCTATGCGATGCTTGCGCAAGTGAATGTGAAAAGCATGCCCAAATGGGCATGGAACATTGCCGTGAATGCGCTGAAGCCTGCCGGAAGTGCGCGCAGGCTTGCCGGGAAATGGCCCACCTTTAAAGACTGTCTGAGTTGAGCCATTGATAGAGCGTTTTGCGACTAATTCCTAACGCTGAAGCAGCTTTGGTCTTGTTTTGCCCAGCGTCAGCCAGCGCATCCCTAGCAACTTGGCTTCTATCAAATGGGGTTGTATGGTGAGGAGGCTTGATATCCGCCAAAAGTGCAGGATTCCCTTCCAAAATAGGTTTTTCTTCTATGATTGCATGTCTCGTAATAACCTGTTCCAATTCCCGTACGTTTCCAGGCCATGAGTACCCTTTAAGCCGATTCATGAAGTCCGTTGTCGTCCCCAGGAGTTTTTTATCGAACTTCAGGGAAAGTTTGTTGAGTTGATTCGCGACCAATAGCGGAATATCGTTTTTCCGATTCCTCAAAGGAGGTATTTTTATCACAACCGCACTTAATCGAAAGTACAGATCTACTCTAAATTTATTTTCATATACGAGTTTTTCCAGGTTTTGATTGGAAGCACACAAAATTCTTACATCGACGGAAATCGGCTTTTGCCCTCCTAATCTAACAACTTCACCTTGCTGGATCACCCGAAGCAAAGCCGCTTGCGCATGCAAGCTCAAATCAGCAATCTCATCCAGGAAAAGTGTGCCTTTGTCGGCAAGTTCAAATTTGCCCGGCTTTTGAAATATCGCACCCGTAAAGGCACCTTTTTCATAACCGAAGAACTCGCTTTCTACGAGTGTATCAGGAATCGCTCCGCAATTGACCGTAATAAATGGGTTTTTTTTCCTTGGACTGAGCGCATGAATTTGAGTGGCCACCAATTCTTTTCCGGTGCCAGACTCGCCATCGATACAAACATTCACATCGTAAGGTGCTATTTTTTGGATGAGTTTGAACAGGTCTTTCATTGCTTGCGAGGAACCGATCAAGGGCCCGAATTTAGAAAGACGGCTTTTCCCTCTGTTATACAGAACAACGTCTTTGAAATTACCTACCCTTGTGTCTATTGCTTCGGTTATCGGAAAACGCTCGAATGCGGAGCCGCCGGCATAACCATTGATAGGAACCTGCTCAAGGAACTCAGCAAAATCTTCCGGCTCCGTAATGGCTCCTCCATATACCAGTGAAAAGGGCTTGTTTCCCGACTTGTACGCATGGGACAACATGTCTTTCCCTTTGGTAATAGACAATTGCAGCTGATTACGCTTTTCGATCGTGTCTTCAAGCTCAAAAGTAAGCCCCACATTCAATATCAGCGCATCAACGCCGCTTTTTGCAAAGGCATGGGCATCTTCCGCTGACAAAGCGAAGCCAAAAGTAACGAGCCCCATTTTCTTTGCTTGTTGGAGCATTTCTACCTCACTTGCAATACCCATCCCTTCGGCCTCAAGGTGCGACCTGAAACTCCCATCGGTAAATCCAATTGCCGGCCAGTTGGTTATCCCTTCGATGCCAAGTTGCTTTAGCATGTCGAGCCTAGTTTTTAAAGGCCGTGTGGGATCAGATGCAAACACACCCGCGACTACTGGAATAGACTGCGTGTGAGGTAAAATGTGCTGCCTCAATAATTGTTCGGTTTGGTCGTTGGCATTTGTAAAGGGAAGAAAAGACGTGAGGGACCCGTAGCCCATGTGCCGGTACAATCCGGCATTTAGTGCGATGATAAGGTCGGCCCCGGAAGCAATGGAGAGCTTCGCAATTTGGCCGTTGCCGGCCACAACAGAGATGATGGGTGTTGACGACTTAGCGCTCTCTCGGAGAAGATGTTTTAGGGATGGCATTTAATAATCGTTAGACTGTCTGTTACCTAGGGTAACAATACTGTTTACGAAGGTAACAAAATTACTTGGATTTAAAAAGTAAAATCAAACAAAAATCACGCATTGACTTAATTTTATTAGTCTGAAAATGAGTGTGTTGTTAGTGTGTTTTTTGAATTATAGCGAAACGGAATAGAGTTTGCCTAGCCCTTGGAAATTGTAAACTAGTAAATCAGATTAAATGAACACACTATCTAGGTTGGAAATTATCGCAAAACTAAAACAAAAAATCGCTAAAGGGCAACCTATTATAGGCGGTGGTGCGGGTACCGGTATCTCGGCACAATGTGAAGAGGCCGGCGGCATCGATCTCATCGTTATTTATAATTCTGGCCGTTATCGGATGGCCGGGAAAGGGTCATTGGCGGGCCTATTGCCGTACGGAAACGCGAATGAGATTGTTAAAGAGATGGCTTATGAGATATTGCCGGCCATAGAACATACACCCGTTCTTGCAGGCGTATGCGGAACCGATCCCTTTATGCTGCGCAACTCTTTCTTGAAAGATCTGAAACATATTGGAATATCGGGGATTCAAAATTTCCCTACGGTAGGTCTGATCGATGGCAACTTCAGGGCTAACTTAGAAGAAACGGGTATGTCGTATCAGAAAGAGGTCGATTGCGTGCGGGCTGCCCGCGAGTTGGATTTACTAACCACCCCCTACGTATTCAATGTAGACGAAGCCGGGCAGATGGTGGAAGCAGGTGCAGATATCATTGTGGCACATATGGGGCTTACCACCACTGGGAAAATCGGTGCCATCACTTCAAAGAGCCTCGATGAATGCGTCGTGGAAATCCAAGAGATTGTTAACGCGTGCAAGAAAATAAACAACGATGTTATCGTCTTGTGTCATGGGGGGCCCATTGCGCAACCACCGGATGCACAGTATATTTTAGACCATGTGATGGGGGTCGACGGGTTTTATGGAGCCAGCTCGATGGAACGTCTTCCTACGGAAACAGCTATCACGGAACAAGTGAAAAAATTTAATAACCTACGCTTAGGACGAAAGGAGGGAGCAAATGTCTAAAAAATTGGTGGTCATCGGTACATTCGATACCAAAGCGATAGAATATAAATTCGTGATCGACCTATTGAAAGATACCGGTGATTATCAAGTAACGACAATAAACACCGGTATTATGGGGTCCACCGACTTGTTTAAAGTTGACATCGAGACGGAGGAACTCGCAGCGGCGGGAGGAACCGATCTTTTAGCCCTCCGGAGAGCGGACGACCGTGGTAAGGCAATCGCAGCCGTATCTGAAGGGGCAAAGGTTGTCATCAAAGACCTATATGAAAAAGAAAAATTCGACGGAATAATGGGTATGGGTGGTACAGCCGGAACTCATATAGTAACAGCGGGCATGCGCGAATTACCCGTCGGAATACCCAAGATCTGCATTTCTACCGTTGCGTCAGGCAATGTGGAACCCTATTTGGGTATCAGCGACATTATCCTGATCCCTTCGTTGACAGATATAGCGGGGATTAATCCACTTAGCAGCATCTTTCTCACGAATGCAGTGGCTGCAATGACAGGAATGCTCCAGACTGCACGCCAGATTAAAAAGATGAAACCAGTGGCCGCAGCCACCATGTTTGGCAACACCACGTTGTGCATTGATCGCTGTCGTGCCATGCTGGAAGCGAAGGGATTTGATGTCCTCGTATTCCACGCTACGGGAACAGGAGGGAGAATGATGGAAAAGCTTGTCAATGACGGGTTTATCGATGCTGTGCTCGATCTCACCACGACAGAATGGGCTGATACCCTGTGCGGAGGCGTGTTTGGCGCAGGAACCAGCAGGCTCGAAGGCCCAGGGAATGCGGGTATCCCGCATCTTATCGCTCCCGGATGTATTGATATGTGCAATTTCGGAAGCCCGGATACGATTAAGCCTCGGTATAAAGACCGCCTATTTTACCAATGGAACCCAAATGTGACGTTGATGCGAACGACTCCCGAAGAGAATCACAAACTAGGCGAAATCTTCGCCCAAAAAGCCAATGCCTCGAAAGGGAAAACGGCATTTATCATCCCGAAGAAAGGGTACTCCCTGCTCGACGCCATGGGGCAAGAAGATGAACCCCATGCGTTCTGGGATCCGCATGCCGATCGCTCCTTCGTTGAATCATTGAAAAGAAACCTGAATAATAACATTGACGTCATTGAAGTAGAAGCAAATATCAACGACCCGGTATTTGCCGAGAAAGCCGTTGAGAAATTTTTAGACATGGTTGGTCAACAGTAAGTTAATAACCTATGAGCAGACTCGTAAACCGTATTTTTATAGTACCGATATTATTGGCTGTTGGCGGATGCCTATCGCCCCATAGCACCGAAAGAGGTGCCAAAATAGGCCATGTGACCGAAAGACGCCTAATGAATGCAGATAGCGAACCCGGATCTTGGTTTACAGGCGGAAGAGATTATAAACAATCCTATTATTCGCCGCTAGACGATATCGACAAGGAAAATGTTGGTCGTATGGGATTTGCTTGGCACTTTGATATCGATTTTGAAACCGCTTTTCAAGCAACACCGGTCGTTGTAGACGGAATGATGTTTACTTCCGGAAACAAAGGGAACGTATACGCACTCGATGCTTCATCGGGGGCGCTGCGCTGGTCATTTAAGCCCGAAGTATCTGCAGAAATATTTGACAACCATTGCTGTGGCGGTCCCAATCGCGGCGTCGCCGTGTGGAAAGGATTTGTATACGTAGGGTCAATAGATGGTTATCTGTATGCATTGGATGCCGCAACAGGAGCGCAAGTCTGGAAAGTCGATGCCATTGTCGACCGTACGAAAGGATACTCCAGTACCGGTGCACCCTATATTGCCAAAGATCTGGTTATTATTGGCAATAGCGGCGCGGAATTTAACGCTCGTGGCTATATCACCGCTTACGATTATAAAAACGGCAAAATGGCATGGAGGTTCTATACCGTGCCTGGCGATCCGGAAAAGGGTTTCGAGCACCCCGAACTCGAAATGGCAGCTAAGACCTGGGACCCCAACAGCGTGTGGGAAAACGGGCTTGGCGGAACAGCATGGGACGGAATGGCCTATGATCCCGACCTGAATCTCCTCTATGTAGGCACCAGCAACGGGGCGCCCTGGAGCAGGGACTTGCGTAGCCCAGCCGGGGGTGATAATCTTTTTTTAAATTGTATCCTCGCGATAAATCCCGACAACGGCCGCCTGGTTTGGCACTACCAAACTACGCCTGCCGACAACTGGGACTATACCACCGCACAAAAGATGATCCTGGCCGAGCTGCCGATTAATGGCAAGACCCGAAAAGTAATTATGCAGGCACCGAAGAATGGGTTTTTCTATGTGTTGGACCGCGAAACGGGCGAGCTGCTCTCGGCTGAGCCGTATGTGTATGTCAATTGGGCAAGCCATGTGGACCTCGCAACGGGAAAGCCGATAGAAACAGGCAAAGGTGACTATAGCCGTGGTCCTAAGCTCGTTTTTCCCAGCAGCCAGGGCGGCCACAACTGGCAGCCCATGGCGTTCAACCCCGAAACCGGACTGGTCTACATCCCAACCAACGAGGCGGGGCAGGTATACAGCCTGGTCAATGCACCGTTCAAAGTGAGGGACAAAGGGTGGAATACGGGCGTTTCGTTCCGGGCCGTCCGCGATAGTGCGTCGTTTCCCGACGAATGGCCCTCTATCGAGGAAATCACCCGCGGCGAACCGGATGCTTCCCCGCGGTCGTTCCTAAAAGCATGGGACCCCGTACAGGGCCGGGTGGTGTGGGAAGTGCCACTCAAATACCGGATGGACACCTGGCGCTTTGACCGTCGCTATGGCGGCGTGATGACCACGCAGGGCGGTCTGGTCTTCCAGGGCGGTATTGATGGATACCTGCGGGTGTTCGATGCTTCCACAGGCGATGAATTGCATAGCGTCGATGTGGGCACCAGTATGGTGGCTGCGCCGATGACCTATATGATTGATGGCGTGCAATACGTCGCGGTGATGGCCGGCGTAAATGGTGACCAGCAAACCAATGCCGACTACCTATATGGCAATAAAGGACGGATTGTGGCTTTTAAGCTGGATGGTGGCCCCGTACCCCATAGACCCGTGCTAGACCGCCGCGAGGAATTGGTGCCGGCCGTACACCGGTCTGCCTTCCCCCGCGAGGTGGTGGAGCAAGGCCGGGAGTTGTTTTATACCTATTGCGCAGGGTGCCACGATGGTGGCCGCGCACCGTCGCTGCTGCCGCTGAAGGTGCGGGTGGCGGACGAGTTCGAAGCGATCCTGATGAGCGGCAGTAGGCAAAAAAACGGCATGCCCAGCTTCAAAGGGGTGTTGACCGATGCGCAGGCAGCATCCATTTTATCGCACCTGAAAGCAACAACCGAGCCCTGATGGGGCGATAGGCAAAAAAATGAATTGTACACCTAATAATGGAGGAAAAGATGAACAGTAAACGATTGATGATGGCTATATGCCTATTCGGACTAATGTGGACAGTGCCGGTAGCCGGGGCCGGCAATGACCCCGCCGAGAAAGTATTGATTTTTACCAAAACGCTCGATTACCGCCACGAGTCTACGGAGGTAAGTATCGTGGCCATCAGCAAGCTGTGCGAACAGAACGGTATCCTGGTGGATGCTACGGAAGATTCCGAGTGGTTCCGACCGGAGAAGCTCCGGGAATATGCAGCGGTTATCTTTCTGAATTCAAGCGGCGATGTATTCAATGACGCGCAACAGGATGCATTCCGCAATTACATCCGCGGCGGCGGCGGTTTTGTGGGCATCCATGGCGCATCCACCACCGAGTATGCATGGGATTGGTTTGGTCGGTTCGTGGGCGCATACTTCGCCGGACACCCCGAACCGCAGCCGGCGACGCTTATCGTGCACGATACCACCCATATCTCCACCTGTAAGTTACCCCGGAAATGGACGCATTTTGAAGAATGGTACAACTTCCGATGGGTAGATCAAGACTTCAACCTCCTGCTTACCGTGGATGAAAGCACCTACCACGGCGGCCACCACCCCGACCACCACCCCATCTCCTGGTATAAACCCTTTGAGGGCGGGCGGATGTTCTATACGGCATTGGGACATGGCGAAGAGTGCTACGCCGATAAGCATTTCCTGGAGCATATTTTAGGGGGGATCCTGTATGCTATTAATCGGACCCCCACGGGGTAACCCACCCAACTAATGTTTTACCATTAACAACATTGCGTATGAAGTAAATCAAACGGATAACTTGTTTAAAAAAGAATCGAGGAATGTGACGATTCCTCGATTCCAAAATTGATGTTACAGCGGACTGTAACGGAAAAAACTAAAAATTATTAATTCTCCAAAATTATGAAAAAACCAAACATGATGGAATGGACATGTAAAATTGTCTTTTCCATCCTCGCCTTGCACATCCAACTCAGTGCAAATGCACGTTCAGCGATATCATCGGCGGTCGAAGCGGAAACCGTCATGATGCCGCCGCTAACAGAACACACCCATCAACGCATGATAACGGGTACCGTGGTTGATGAAAGCGGCGTACCATTGGCCGGTACTAGCGTTTCGGAAAAAGGAACTGCAAACGGAGCGAAAACCGATTCGGCCGGCTACTTTTCGTTAAACGTACAGGACATGGAAGCTACCTTAGTCATTTCATATGTGGGGTACGCGTTGCAGGAAATCACGCTTAACGGGCAGACCAACCTCCGTATCACGCTATTGCCTGATGCCTCCCACTTAAATGAAGTAGTGGTGATCGGTTATGGCACCCAACGGCGGAAGGAACTCACCGGGGCGGTAGCCAGTATACGGGCCGAAGATTTCAATACAGGAAATATCACAAACCCCGCCCAGTTACTGCAAGGTAAGGTGGCCGGTCTGAGCATTACCAATCCGGGGGCAAATCCAAATGCCGGTTTTACCATTCGGTTGAGAGGGTTGTCTACATTTGGGGCTAATACGGGGCCTTTAATCGTCGTAGACGGGGTTCCGGGCGTCTCCTTGCTGACCATTGATCCAAGTGACATTGAATCCATGGATATTTTAAAGGATGGATCGGCTGCGGCGATTTATGGCACCCGTGGATCGAGCGGTGTGATATTGGTGACGACCAAAAGCGGAAACGCCGGTCAACTGCAGGTGGAATATAATGCATACGGTAGCTTTGAAAACGTTGCGCGTACGCCGCCGGTGATGTCCGCGGCCGAGTTCGTTGAGGTAGGGGGGACAGATCATGGCAGTGAGACGGATTGGTTTGATGAGATCACGCGGAGGGCCACTACCAACGTGCATAACCTTTCATTGGGCGGCGGAACCGGAAAAACGAGTTACCGGGCATCCCTCAACTATAGAGATGTGCAAGGAATCGCGATAACCACCGGATTTGACCAGGTAATCGGCCGGGTGAATGTGAACCACCGGGCCATGGACGATCGGCTGCGGGTGGCGCTGAACCTGACCAGCCAAATCCGGAAGGAGCAGAAGGGAAATGATGCTGCTTTCGAATTCGCCACGACCTATAATCCCACTGCGCCCATATACGGCGGACCTGAAGCACCACGTTTCGGCGGTTATTGGCAAGAGATTCTATTTGGTTACTACAATCCGGTATCCGTCTTGAAGCAAAACGTGATCGATCAGGAAAGGAAGGCGTATCTGGTAAATATCGATGCCGATTTCGAGATCGTTAGCGGATTGAAAATCGGTGCGCGTTATTCACGCGAGGATATCGGCTGGCTCGATGGGTCTTATTATCGAAGTGATAGCTATTTTAACGGATACGCATCAAATGGGATCGCTTCCAGACGGATTACAGACAATGAATCGAAGCTGTTCGAAACGACACTGTCTTATAACCGGCGTTTTGGCGACTTCATCCTGGATGCCATCGGCGGATATTCGAATCAGGCGTTTTCGGGCGAGAGTTTCAATGCCAGCGGCGGCGATTTTATTACCGACGAATTGCTGTATAATAACCTGGGCCTGTCCCAGGATTTTAAACGGGGAATCGGGAATGTGGGAAGCTATAAGGATGCGTCTAAGCTGATCGGCGGCTTCGTGCGGGCAAGCCTGAATTATAAGGATATCTATTTCCTCAACGCAAGTTACCGACGTGAGGGTTCCACAAAATTCGGACGGAATAACCAATGGGGTAATTTCCCCGGCGTGGGTGCGGGAGTGGATTTAGCGCAGCTGCTGGATAATCCGGTGATAGGTCAGCTGAAGGTCAGGGCGAGTTACGGGATTACCGGGGCGCTTCCGTCGGGCAACTACCTTTCACTACTACGGTTTGGAACTGGAAACAACTTCTACTATAATGGAGCGTTTATCCCCGCTTTTCAGCCTTCAAGCAATCCGAACCCTGATTTGAAATGGGAGAAAAAAGAAGAGCTGGATTTCGGCGTGGATTTCGCCCTGTTCGATAGCAGGTTGACCGGTACGCTCGACTACTACGACCGGCGTACGATCGATGGTATTTTCAATTTGCCGGTGTCGGTACCGCCGAACCTTTATCAGGATAAATGGCTGAACGTAGGCGAAATCAAAAACTCCGGCGTAGAGGTAACGCTCAACTACCAGGTAGATATCGGTAGGAATAGCACGTATACGCCTACATTCACCTTCTCGACCTACCACACCAAATTGATAACCCTTTCCGGAAAAGGCGCATCGTTTGGCGACAATGGGGTGCAGAAGCTGGCCATCATGGGTGCCCCGGGGCAGAACATCCCGCTGATCCGGGTGGAGGAAGGAGCTGAGCTCGGTCAGTTTATCGGATGGCAGTTTGACGGGGTCAATGAGGATGGTACGTGGCGTTTCAAGGATCAGAACGATGACGGCGTCATCAACACCAACGACGAGGTGGTTATCGGCAATGGCCTTCCGGATTACGAGATCGGATTTAACAACGCTTTCCGATTCGGTAGATTTGATATGAATGCGTTCTTCCGGGGCTCTTTCGGTCATGACTTGATTAATTCTTTCCGTGCTTTCTATGAAGCGAAATCGGTGTCGGCTTCCTATAACGTTATAAAAACCAAATATTTCATGCCCGAACTCACGGATCGGGCAATCTATTCGGATTATCACGTAGAGGACGCGTCGTTCTTCAGGCTGCAGAATGTCGATATCGGCTATCACTTCAATTTGCCGAAACAGAAATTGCTGAAAGCGATCCGGCTGTATGCGAACGGCCAGAACCTCTTCACTATTACCAACTACACCGGTGTTGACCCGGAGGTGAGGTATGCCGACGGTGGAAACGTACTCGCGCCCGGAATCGATCGGAGGAACACGTGGTTTACCTCCAGAACGTTTACACTAGGATTCAATGCTAAATTTTAAAACCGCTCACGATGAAAACGAATAATCTGAAAATAGGGATTTTACTCACTGGCGCATTACTGTTCTCCGGATGCGATCTGGAAGAAAAGGTGTTTAGTGAGGTGACCGCCAATAATTTTTTCCTGACCGACGAACAGGTCGTCACATCGATCGGTAGCATTTATACGAACCTATACAGCTACCTGGGCAACGAGAGCATATGGTCATTCAATGAGGGCCCCTCAGACGAGATGGTTATCCCGACCAAAGGGACCGATTGGTTTGAGAATGGCCACTGGCAACGGTTCCACCGCCATGAGTGGTTGCCTACGGAACCTTATATCCGCATCAATTGGAACATGTTGTATTTTGGCGTAAATTCGTGTAACCGCGTCATGTATCAATTGGAAGAAATCGGAACAGAAGAGGCACTGGCGTTTCTGCCGGAGCTGAGGGCCTTCAGGGCCTTCTATTATTTCCATCTGATGGACCTGTATGGGGGGGTGCCGCTCATCACGGATTTCCTGGATAATGAACCCTTTCCTTCTCGGGCTTCGCGTAGGGAAGTTTATGAATTCGTGGAAAGTGAGCTTATCGCGTCGTTGAGCGGACTCTCAAAGAATGTTGCTGCAACATATGGCCGAATGAACTATTATGCAGCGCAAGCCACCTTAGCGAAATTATACGCGAATTCGGAGGAATATATCGGTGAGGCACGATGGGCAGATTGCCTGGCAGCTTGCCGGGAGATCACCGGATCGCGTGTGTTTAGCATGACAGCGGATTACTTTGAAAATTTCGCTGCTGACACCGAGGGAACCTCCGAGTTCATTTTTGCCATTCCATACGATGAAACCCACGCCCGGGGAAATATCTTGGGGGTGATCTCACTGCATTATGCCAATCGCGATACCTATGACCTGGCCTATCAGCCGTGGAATGGTTGGGCGGTTGTTGGCGACTTTTATGACACCTATGAGGATAAAGACCGCAGGAAAGGGGTACCCGGAAATCCCAAAATCAGGGGGAATTTCCTGGTTGGTCAGCAATTCAGCAGCAGCGGCGAACCCTTGATCGATAACGCGTTCGAACCGGAAGATCCAGACGGAGCAATCATCGTGTTCACACCGCATCCAACGTCCAAAAACGGGTTGTTCTGGTTGCGCCAGGATGGGGCGAGATTGGCAAAATATGAGTACGAGAAGGGCAGCCGGATTGACATGAATAATGATTTTGCCATCTTCCGCTACACCGATTTTGTTCTTTTAGAGGCCGAGATGTTGTGGCGGTTGGGCCAGGAATCAGGCTATGCATTGGATCTCGTCAATTCCGTAAGGGAGCGGGCGGGCGTAGACCCTTATACGTCGTTAACCGAAAAGAACATCTATGACGAACGGGGGCGTGAGTTGTTCGCAGAAGGTATCCGCAGGCACGATATGATCCGTTTTGGCACCTACGGCGATGCATGGTATGAAAAAGCGCCAAAAGATGAAACAAGGAGGATTTTCCCGATTCCGCAGAGCCAGCGGGATTCCAATCCGAATCTGGACCAGAATCCGGGTTATTGACGGTAAGAAGCGGCAGTTGATAGTAAATGATGATACAATATGATTTTTAACCACTCATTTTTGTTCAATAGCTGGTTATCTTCCTTCCTGATGACCTGCTTGGTTGCGGGCGCTTCGGCCCAGCCGGCTCCAGCGCTTGATTTCGACCAGTCCGTGTCGCGGCCCATCCAGCACGACGAGGAACATGTTTATGCGCTGGATGCAGAAGCGGGCCGCCACGTGGATATCGAATTGGCCCAGCGGGGCATCAACCTGGGGGTTACCGTCTCGGCGCCCGACGGCACGGTGCTTGCCGCTGGCGACCACCAGCGGCATGTGGACGCCACGGAGCGGCTCGGGTTTGATGTGACCGAAGGGGGCACTTATCGGATCCGGCTGACGCCGCAGCCCGGCTATGCCATCCGGACGGGGCTGGATGCCAACGCCTTCGTGTGGGATGGTGAGCGCCGTGTGCCGTACGAGCAGACCAACGATGCGGGGGCCTATATGCTGACCGCCCGCCAGACCGACGGGGGCGGGAAGAAGCTCGACCGGATCGACCGGCTTTTCCGGCCGTATGCCACAGGTGGTTCAGCCGGGGTCGCCGTTGGCATTGTGAAGGATGGGGCGATGCTGTTCGCACGCGGCTTCGGTTTGGCGAACTTGGAGTACGGCATTCCGGTCTCGCCGCATACGCCGTTCCACATCGCCTCGGTGTCCAAGCAGTTTGCCGGCTATGCGGTGGCGGCGCTCCACGACGCCGGCGAGCTGTCGCTGGATGACGATATCCACGTTTACCTGCCCGAGCTGAGGACCCCCGCCCCGATTACTATCCGTCAGATGCTGAACCACACCAGCGGCATCCGAGACCAATGGGTGGTGGCCGCCCTTGCGGGCTGGCGCATGGACGACGTAATCACGCAGGAGCAGCTGCTGGGACTGATCTTCAGCCAGGAGGCGCTTAACTTCCCGCCGGGTACGGCTTACCGGTACTCCAATTCCAACTACACGCTGGCGGCCGAAATCGTGCGCCGGGTAACGGGGAAGACCTTGCGGGAGTGGACCACGGCCGAAGTCTTTGAGCCGCTGGGCATGCGGCGGACGTTCTTCTACGATGACCACGAGGAGATCCTTCCGGAGCGTGCCTACTCCTACGACGACCGCTCGGGTACGGTGAAGAAGAGTGTGCTCAGCTTCGCCAATTCGGGTGCCACGAGCCTGTTCACCACCGTGCACGACTTCGTGAAATGGATGCCCAATTACCGCCACCATCACGTTGGCAATGCCCGGATATACGAGTTGATGACCACACCCGGGAAGCTCAATGACGGCACGCCGCTGAACTACGCGCTGGGGGTCGCGGTGGGCAGCTACAAAGGACTTCCGGTGATCGACCATTCCGGGGTGGACGCGGGCTACCGCTCGTTCATGCTTTATTTCCCCGACCAGGACGTAGGTATCATCGTGCTGAGCAACCTGGCCTCGTGCAATACGGTCGAGCTGGCGCGGCGCACGGCCGATATTCTGCTGGACCTGCCTGCCGATGCGCCCGCCACCCGCTCGCCGCAGGGCCCGGCGCGGCCCTACGGCACGGATGCATACGAGCCGGAGGCCCCCGCCTCGGATTACACGGGGGTATACTACAACCCGGAGATACAGACCGAATACCGCATCACGGAGCGCGATGGTTTGCTATACCTGGGCCACAAGCGGATTTCCGATGTCCGGCTGCTTCCCACGGCGGCCGACCGGTTCAAAGGCACCTACTGGATCTTCAACGAGATGGAATTCACGCGCGACCGCCGTGGCCGGGTGACGGGCTTTACGGTCAGCAACGGTGGGGTGTCCGGAATGGCCTTTACCAGATTTAAAGAAGAAAACAACCATACAAAACGATGAAACAAGTCATAGCAAGCAAAGAGGCGCCCGCCGCTATCGGGCCCTACAGCCAGGCCATCCGGCATGGCAACCTGGTATTCCTTTCCGGCCAGCTACCGGTTGATGCCGCCGACGGCTCGGTCCCAGCGGGCATCGCCGCCCAGACGCGGCAGTCGCTGGAGAACATGCGGCATGTGCTGGTCGCAGCCGGCTGCACGCTGGCCGACGTGGTGAAGACCACCTGTTTCTTGGCCGATATGGCGCTGTTCCAGGAGATGAACGCGGTGTACCAGACCTTCTTCACCGAGGCCCCGCCTGCGCGGACCACCATCGCCGCCCGGGAGCTCCCCAAAGGCGTGCTGGTAGAGATCGACTGCATGGCCATCACGGCCGGCGGATGAGACGGGAGGGGAAAGGGAAGACTGGAATACAGCAAACAGCTAGGAAGAACAATTATGGATATAGTGAAAAGCACAACTACCGACGGATCCTGGTACGAAGTGGGCAACGCGCAGGAAATCGATTCGCCAGCCCTGTTGGTGTATCCCGACCGGGTAAAACATAACATAGACATGGCCACCGGTATGGTGGGCGATGCCCAGCGCCTGCGGCCGCACGTGAAAACCCATAAGTCGTCAGCCATCACCCGGTTTCAGCTGGCGTCGGGCATCACCCGCTACAAATGCGCCACGCTGGCCGAGGCGGCAATGCTCGGGCGTTGTGGGGCGCCGGATGTGCTGGTGGCCTACCCGCTGCTCGGCCCGCGGGTGGACGCCTTTCTGCAGCTTTCGGCGCAGTTTCCCGGCAGCCGGTTTTCGGCCATCGTGGACCACCGTTCCGTTGCCGACCGGCTATCTGCGGCTGCCGTTTCTCGGCATGCCTCCGTGGACGTGTACCTCGACCTTGACATCGGTATGGGCCGTACGGGTATCCCGATGGGTGCAGAAGCCGAAGCGCTTTACGTGCATTGCCACTCCCTTGCGGGGCTGCGTGCGGCGGGCCTGCATGCCTATGATGGGCAGGTGCGCGAGCCGGACCCGGAGAGGCTGCGGCAGCAATGCGAGACGAACTTCCGCCCGTTGGCTGCGCTGGTGGAGCGGCTTTCCGGGCAGGGCTTCCCCCGGCCGGAAATTATCATCGGCGGCTCCCCGTCGTTCCCGTATTACGCGGAGATGGCCGAGGTGCAGTGCAGTCCCGGCACGTTCGTGCTGTGGGACCATGGCTACGCGGTTGACTGCCCCGACCAGGCATTCCTTCCCGCGGCGGTGCTCTTCACCCGGGTGATCTCCCTACCGGGTCCGGAGACGATCTGCGTGGACCTGGGCCACAAGGCGGTGGGAGCGGAAAATGCCATTGAGCGGCGGGTGCATTTCCTGAACGCGCCGGGGCTCCTTGCCCTGCGCCAGAGCGAGGAGCACCTGGTGCTGCAGGCGCCCGCGGGGCATGGGATCGGCCTGGGCGACGTGCTTTACGGCATCCCGTACCATATCTGCCCAACGGTGAACCTGTACGACGCCTTCAACGTGGTGCAAGGCGGCATGGTGGCGGACAGCTGGGAGATCGATGCCCGGCAGCGGTTCCGCTATGCGGCAGATACCGATTAGTGTGCTGTATTATTTATTAACCATTCAAATCTGAACACATGATTACGCTGAAATTCTACGTGTTGCAACCGCTTGTTGCCGCTGTATTCCTGGCGGTTTGTTCGTGCGCGCCGTCCACGCCTAAAGAGGCCTACCAGCAGAAGTATGGTGCATCCACGGTGTCGACCGTGGAAGAATACCGCCGGCAGGTGGCGCAGCACCCGGACCGGGAGCTGGTTGACCTCCGTGCTTACCTGCCCGATGCGGCATTTGATGTGGTGTATGCCACGGCCGAAAATTTCATGGGGACACCCGTATATAAAAGCCCCGGCGCCTACCTGCGCAAACCGGCCGCGGAGGCGTTGCGGGCGGTGCAGGCCGAATTGGCAGAGATGGGCTATGGGCTGAAGATATGGGATGCGTACCGGCCCTACCGCGTCACTGTGGAGTTTTATGAACACGTGCTGGATTCTACATTCGCAGCTTCGCCCTATACGGGTTCGAAACACAACCGCGGCTGCGCGGTGGACCTTACGCTAATTGATAAATCCACCGGAGAGGAGCTGGCTATGCCCACCCCGTTCGACGAGTTTACGACCAGAGCCCATGTGGGGTTCAGCGATCTGCCCGAGGAAGTGCTGCGGAACAGGGAACTGCTGATCAAGGCTATGGCTAACCACGGGTTTTCCGTATATGCAGATGAATGGTGGCATTTTGACTTCCATGATTGGGAACAATACGAATTGGTGGACCTAGAGTTTGAAGAACTTGAATCGGTTAGTTTTTAAACCAGCAGAATCACCTGCATTTTATGTGTTTGTCGGATGATAGAAGTATCGCTTATCCATAGCCTTTTGGCTCTGTTGGCCAGTGTGGGGGTTATCGTATTGTTGACCACCCGGTTAAAGGTACATGCATTTTTTGCACTGCTACTGGCCTGCCTGGTGGTGGGGTTGGGGGTTGGCATGCCCCTGGGAGAGGTCATATCAATCAGCAAGGCAGGATTCGGCAATATCATCGGCTCTCTGGCGCTGATCATTGTTTTTGGGACTACCCTGGGCATCATCCTGGAACACACTGGCGCTACCGTGGTCCTTGCTTCGAACATCCTGCGCCTCACGGGCAGACACCGGGCAGCCCACGCCATGAATTTGACTGGCTATGTGGTGGGATTGCCGATTTTCTGCGATTCGGGTTATATCGTACTGAGCGGACTGAACCGCGGGCTTGCCCGCCAAACCGGAACGGCGATGGCGCTCATGGCCACCTCGCTTGCCGCAGGGCTGTATGCCGTCCATTGCCTCGTACCGCCCCACCCCGGCGCGGCAGCAGCCACAGGAACCTTGGGAGCCGATTTCGGCCATGTTATCCTATACGGCATGCTGGTGGCCATTCCCACCGCTTTCTGTGGATTGCTGTGGGCGCGCTTCGTGGTGAGCAGGCTGCCGGCAGCCGAGCAACAGGCTGAAGAGCGGGCAGCTCACCCGTTACCCGGAAGGCTTCCTTCCCTATTGCTGTCCGTGCTTCCTGTTGCTGTCCCGATCCTGCTCATCAGTATCCGCTCATTCAGCCCGCCCAACGGAACATTCCTCCCGTTGCGCATTGTCTACGCTTTAGGCATTCCGGAAGCTGCCTTGGGCATCGGGATCCTGCTGGCCCTTATCAGCAAACGCGATTGGAAGAAAGCGGATTTCAACGCACTGCTACGCGGCGCCATCGAAAAGGCCGGCGACATCCTGTTGATCATCGGTGCCGGGGGCGCATTCGGAGCGTTGATCGCCCAGACGAATATCGCCCAGTATCTGGCGGGTAACGGTACGGTAGGCAGTATGGGTATTTTCTTCCCCTTCTTGGTCGCGGCAGTACTCAAAACGGCCCAGGGCTCCTCGTCGGTAGCCATCATCACGGCGGCCACCATGGTGCTTCCAGTGCTCCCGTCATTGGGGCTTGACAATGAAATGGGGCGCGTGTTCGCTGTGCTCGCCATGGGTGCCGGATCCATGATGGTATCGCATGCCAACGATTCCTATTTTTGGGTGATTTCGCGATTTTCCGGTGTCGGTATGGGCACGATGTTGCGGGTATATACGGCCGCCACATTCATCATGGGGTGCGTAGCAATTGGTGCAGTATACCTGCTGTCCCTTTTCTTTTAAATACGTGGGTTTTCGCAATTCTCCCTACGCAACCGATTGTTTAGAGATAAAAACACTATTTTTGCCGGCGTTGATTTATTGGAAAGCATAAATAATAGAACGCTATGTGTGGAATCGTTGGTTATACAGGCCGTAAGCAAGCCTATCCCATCCTGATTGACGGACTGAAGAAACTGGAGTACCGGGGTTATGATAGCGCCGGCGTGGCCCTGCATACCGGCAACCACTTGGCTGTATACAAGAAGCAGGGCATGGTGGCTGCGCTGGAAGCATTTGCCGCCGATGCGCCCACCATGGCCACCACCGGCATTGGCCATACGCGCTGGGCTACCCACGGCGAGCCGTCCGACCGCAACGCACACCCGCACCTCTCCAAATCGGGCCGCATTGCGATGATCCACAACGGCATCATCGAAAACTATGCGCAGCTCAAAGAGGAGTTGCTCAAAAAGGGCTATGCGTTCAGCAGCGATACCGACTCGGAAGTGCTGCTCAACTTCATCGAAGACATCAAGCAGAACAACGAATGTTCGTTGGAAGAAGCCGTGCGGATAGCGCTCAAACGGGTGTCCGGGGCGTACGTCATCCTCCTCATCGAGACCGACCAACCCGAAACCATCGTCGCCGCCCGCAAGGGGAGCCCGCTGGTGATCGGTGTGGGCAAGGACGAACATTTCCTGGGCTCCGATGCCTCCCCCATGCTGGCCTATACCAAAGAGGTGGTGTATATCAATGATTATGAACTGGCCATCGTAAGGCCCGATGAGCTGATCCTGAAAAACCTGGGCAACGAGCGCATCACGCCCTTCGTGCAGAAGCTCGACCTCGAGCTGGCCGCCATCGAGAAGGGCAATTTCGAGCATTTCATGCTGAAAGAGATCCACGAGCAGCCGCAGACCATCCGCGATTCGCTGCGGGGCAGGCTCTATGCTGAGGAGGGGGCGATCACGCTGAGCGGGCTGGACCGCATTGCCGATAAGCTGCGCGAGGCCCACCGCATCGTCATCGTGGCCTGCGGCACGAGCTGGCACGCCGGGTTGCTGGGCGAGTACCTCATCGAGGAGCTTTGCCGCCTCAACGTGGAGGTGGAGTATGCGTCGGAGTACCGCTACCGCAACCCCATCGTGTCTTCGAAAGATGTGATCCTGGCCATTTCGCAAAGCGGCGAAACGGCGGATACGCTGGTGGCGCTCGAAAACGCTAAGCAGCAGGGAGCCACCATCTTCGGCATCGTCAACGTGGTGGGTTCCTCCATCGCGCGGATCACCGATGCGGGTGCATATACCCATGCAGGGCCCGAAATTGGCGTAGCCAGCACCAAGGCGTTCACCGCCCAGCTGGCGGTGCTGCAGCTCATAGCGCTGAAACTGGCGGCCATTCGCGGTACCATCTCCAACGAGCTGTTCCGCACGTTGCTGACCGAGCTGGACGAGGTGCCGGCCAAGGTGGAATGGATCATCCAGCACCAGCTAGACAATATCAAAGACATCGCCCAGCGATACCAACATGCACAGAGCTTCCTGTTCTTGGGCCGAGGGTACAACTTCCCCATCGCACTGGAAGGGGCCCTGAAGTTGAAGGAAATCTCGTACATCCATGCCGAAGGGTACCCGGCGGCGGAGATGAAACACGGGCCCATTGCGCTGGTAGACGACCAGCTGCCGGTGGTGTTTGTGGCCACGCGCGATGCCTACCACGAGAAGATCGTGAGCAACATCCAGGAAATCCATGCGCGCAAGGGCAATGTGCTGGCCGTGGTATCCGAAGGCGACCACTCGGTGGCCGGCCTTGCCCAGGCGGTGATGGTGGTGCCGCAGGCACATGAGGTGATTGCGCCGCTGCTTTCCGTCATCCCGCTGCAACTGTTATCGTACTACATCGGCGTGGCGCGCGGGTTGGATGTGGATAAGCCGCGCAACCTGGCCAAGTCGGTAACAGTAGAGTAACGTTCGTCCTAGATTCGGATAATTTTATATCTTTGGGCCACTATCCATTATTCACTAAATTAAATGAACAGAAGGAAATTCATCGCCCAATCTACCGCTGCCACGGCCACCCTGCTGGCCTCCACCCACGCTATCCGCGCATTTGGCGCACCGGAGCCGATATACGGCCATAACGAGCAGAAATATAAGCAGGTAAAAGGCTGGGGCGTGCTGGATAGCAGCAAATACCCGGTGAACGATTGCCACGAGATGGTGCAAGACCGCCGTGGGCGGATTTTGCTGCTCACCAACGAAACGCGCAACAACGTATTGGTTTACAGTACCGACGGCAAGCTGCTCACCAGTTGGGGGCACGATTTCCCCGGTGCGCACGGGCTTACGCTGGCCGGCGAAGGGCGTGATGAATTTCTGCTGATCACCGATACCGCCAAACATCAGGTATACAAAACCACGATGGATGGCAAGGTGTTGCTCACCCTGGATGCCCCCCTTGAGTCGGGGCTTTACGACAAAGCCGAGTCGTTCGTGCCCACCGAAACGGCCGTGGCCCCCAATGGCGATATCTACGTGGCCGATGGCTATGGACGGCAGTACGTATTTATCTACAGCGCCGAGGGCAAGCTGAAAAGCTGGTTCGGCGGCAAGGGCGAGGGCGACGAACATTTCGAGACCGCCCACGGCGTGTGTATCGACCACCGTACCGCTACCCCCACCTTACTGGTTACCGACCGGCCACGCCAATGCTTCAAGCGGTTTACGCTGGCAGGCGAGCTGACGGAAATCATCCGGTTGCCCGGTGCGTGCGTATGCAGGCCCGTCATCCACGGCACCCACCTCTATGCCGCTGTATTGCGGTCGCCCAATATGGATACCGCAGGAAGCGGCTTCGTCACCATTCTGGACGAACGGAACCGGGTGGTAAGCAACATCGGTGGCACCGCTCCGGTGTATGTGGGCGACCAGCTCCAGCCAATGGCACAACATACCCCATTGTTCGTGCATCCGCACGATGTATGTGTAGACCGCGACGAGAACCTGTATGTAGCCCAGTGGGCTGCCGGCAAGGTGTATCCGTATAAATTCGAGCGGGTGTAATCCGGACAGCGCAAAGCAAAAATCAGCAAGGCAGAAAAGCAAACGGCAAATAGCAAATTCGCAAATAGCAAAAAGGCAAATAGCAAATTCGCAGAAAAGCAAACAGCAAGAAAGTGACGTCTATCCGGAAAAGCAAATAGCACAATAGCAAATTCGCAAACAGCAGTTAAGCAAAAGGCAGAAAAGCAAAAAAATAATTAATTTTGCTCTTATGAAGCTGGTTTTAGAAAACGTTCAGAACAAACATTACCGGCTGCTATTAGAAATGGCGGAGGCACTTCAGTTTAAGGTTACGGAGTTGGAACCAACTGAAGAAGAAATCGACAGCTCACTAGGTCGCGCTATCATTGCTGGAAAAGCCGAAGGCCGGCTTAGTGAGCAGGAGCAGCAAGCGTTTGAATCTTGGCTCACTAAAGCTGTTGAATGATTTACTCGATAGACAAATCTTTCGAGCGAGATGTGAAAAAGGCCCTACTCAAATATTGAAAGCGTTGGCCGGTGTAATCAAGTCTATTGACCAAGCTACTGATTTGAGGGAGATTCCTCATGTCAAGAAATTGAGAGGTTATAAAAACTGCTACCGGATCCGTATTGACGATTATCGTTTAGGATTATATTCAGAAGAGGGGACCGTCGTCCTATCTCGTTTGTTGCCCCGAAAGGATATATATAAGCGGTTCCCGTAAATTCTCTTAAGCATGGCTCCAGCCCAAAAGGCAGCACAGTCCGCTGCACGTGAGCCGAAATGACGTCTAGCCGGAAAAGCAAAAAGCACGAAGGCAAAAAGCAGTAAGCAAAAAGCAAACGGCAGAATAGCAAACAGCAAAAAAGCAAATTCGCAAAAGGCAAAAAAGCAAACCGAAACCTACCTAAAAAAACGTATATTTGAATCTGTATGTTAAAAAAATAATTACTATTTTTGAACAGTCACTTATAAAAAAGTAATGCAATTCTATAATAGAACAATATATACGTTACTAAAGGCCCACTTACCAAAAAAACAGATTACCGTTTTGACAGGCATGCGCCGCACGGGGAAAACGACGTTAGTCAAGCAATTACTGTCAGAATCGCCCATCAGGCAACAATATTACTTCGACATGGAGCGGATGGACAATCGGCTGCTTTTCGCCGAACAAAATTACGATAATATCGTGCACGCGCTTGTCCAGCAGGGTGCTGATTTTAGCCAGCCCGCCATTGTGGCTATAGACGAAATTCAGTTGGTGCCCAATCTGCCGAGTGTGCTTAAATACCTTTATGATACATATGGTATCAAGTTTGTGGTAACGGGTTCCAGTTCATTCTACATCAAAAATCTTTTTTCGGAATCATTGGCAGGTAGAAAAAAAATCTTTGAAGTCTACCCACTCAGCTTCCGGGAGCTATTGGATTTCAACGGCGTATCCTTGCCGAGGCTGCCGTTAGAAGAAACCACACACTTTGTAGATGCAACGTATCAACGATTACGCTCATATTACGCTGATTACATCAATTACGGCGGATTCCCAGAGGTGGTGTTGGAACCTATCGTTGAAGACAAAAAAGACCTGATACATGAAATCCTAAGTTCGTACATCAATTTTGATATCAGCACACTTTCCGAAATCCGCAATCCGGCAAATCTGTATCGGTTGATCAAATTGCTTTCTGTACGTGTAGGCACGCGTTTGGATATCTCCAAGTTGACCAGTATTGCCGGTATTTCACGGCCTACGGTAGAGAACTATCTTTATTTACTGGAAAACAGCTATTTAATACGTACCATACCGGTGCTATCTGCTAGCCCCGACCGGGAAATTACCAAGGCACGAAAACTTTATTTCCTCGACAATGGTATCGCTTCGTCCGTTGCCGAGCTGAGCAGCGGCAGCAAATTTGAAAACGCCGTATTTAACCAATTGTTACATCGCGGCGAGCTGGCCTATTACCAGTTGAAGAACGGCAGAGAAATCGACTTCGTCCTCGATAAGGAATATGCTCTTGAAGTAAAGGAAACGGCTGCGCCCGACGATGCCAGGCAAGTCGCTGCGCTAGCCACCAATCTCGGCATTACTAAAAGCTACGTAATCGGCCGTGAACCCGTCAACAGGTTCCCCCAGTTTATTTGGGGCGGATACATATGAATCGTACAGGACGTTGAAAAAAAGCTTTTGCCCAGTTTTGCCGCAACGCAAGCAAAAAACAGTGGGCAAACAGCAAACAGTAGGAAAGCGACGTCTGATCGGAAAAGCAAACCGTAAACCGCAAATTAGCAAAAGGCAGAAAAGCAAATTAGCAAAAAAGGCAAACCGCGCAAGGCAAAAAGCAAAAATCATGCACCAATACTATTTCGAGCGATTAGAAGTTTGGCAACAATCGCGGCAATTAGCTACGGAGGTGTACGCCATATATTGAAGAACTAATAATCGTATCTATCAATTATCTACTGAATACCTTATGCATCCCGAATGTCGATTCCTGCGCACAAAGGGAAAAATCTACCGAAATCTTATTCATGGCAATTACTTGGTCATATATCGAATTACCACAGAGAGGATCGAAGTTTTAAATGTTATTCATGGTAGTCGAAGTGTTAGCACGATTAAAAGTTCGAGGAAGATTCGAATAGACTGAAGCAAAACAAAGGCGCCACTACCCGCTGCACGTGACCTTAGCTGACGTCTAGCAGGAAGGCAAACGGCAAAAAAGCAAATAGCACAAAAGCAAATTCGCAAAAAGCAGTAAGCAAAAACGCAAAAAGCAACTTTGGCCCAGTTTTCGCTGCAACGCAAGCAAATAGCAAAGGCGCCATCACCCGCTGCTCGTGAGCTGATGAAATGACGTCTTGTCGGAACAGCAAACAGCAAATTCGCAAAAAGCAGTAAGCAAAAAAGCAAAAAACAAATGACGTCCGGCAGTAAGCAAATAGCAAATAGCAAAACCGCAAACAAGCAAAAAAAATCCTACCTTTGCCCCATTCGAACGTTATATAACATACAAACAGCAGACAGATTGATGAAGCGATACCTCTTATTGCTAGCAGGACTTTTCTGGTTAGTTGCGGCCGAGGCCCAAACCCAATCGCAACTCCAGGATGTTTCAAAAATCCGGGTGGAGCAGCTTTCGGATGAGCAGGTCGTCCGGCTTATCACCGAGGCAGAAAAGCGCGGCTTGAGCGACGAACAGCTGATACAGAGCCTCGGCCAGCGCGGGATGGCGGCCGGTGAGCAACAGAAGCTGCGCAACCGACTTACCACCGTAAGGCAGCAGAAGCTGGGCGGTACACGGGCGAACGACATCGTAACACCCGATGACACCGGCAGGAGTGTTATCGGAGAAACCGATCTTCTAACCGGTATCGAACAAGCGCAAAAACAACCGGTTGACACGGGCCTTACTGTTTTCGGTTCGCAGCTCTTCCGCAATAACAACATCCGTTTCGAACCCAATCTCAACATCCCCACACCAAAAAGCTATGTCATCGGCACGGGCGACCAACTGCTGCTCGACCTTACCGGCGATAACGTGGCCAGTTATGAGTTGGCCGTATCGCAAGAAGGCACCGTCAACGTGGAATATGTGGGCATCGTATCGGTAGCCGGTCTCACCATCGAAGCTGCCAGCGACAAGATCAAGGGCCAGATGGCCGGTACCTACCCGCAGTTACGTTCCGGCCGTACGCGGCTGTCGCTCACATTGGGCAACATCCGCAGCATCAAGGTTACGCTTACGGGGTTTGCCACCCTACCGGGTACGTATACCTTGCCCTCGTTGGCCAACGTATTCAATGCACTCTATGCCGCGGGTGGCCCGTCAGCCAAAGGGACCTACCGCAATATCCAGCTTATCCGCAATAACGAGGTCATCGAAACCATCGATGCGTACGACTTCCTCACCCGGGGCGTGCAGCCCGGCAATGTGCGGCTGGAAAGCGGCGACGTAATCCATATCCCCGTATTTGATCGGCATGTTTCGGTTGAGGGGTTGGTTAACAATCCCGGTATCTTCGAGCCGCTGGCCAGTGAGTCGCTGGCCGATGTGCTGCGTTTCGCCGGTGAGTTTGCGCCCGAGGCGTACTCGGCCAAGGTGAAGGTGCTGCAGATCACCGACCGGGAACGCAGCGTGGCCGACATCTATGCCGATGATTTCGCCAGCTATACACCGCGTAACGGCGACCAGTATATCGTGGAAGAAGTGCTCGATCGGTACAGCAACCGCGTAGAGATAGAAGGTGCCGTATTCCGCCCTGGCCAATATGCCCTTACGGAAGGGCTTACGTTGCGCGAACTCGTCCAGCGGGCCGATGGCCTCAAGGAAGACGCCTTTATGGCCCGGGCGTACATCAACCGGCTGAAGCCAGACAATACGCAAGAGCTAATTACCGTAAACCTCAACGAATTGATGGAAGGCAACGAGGCCGCGAATCATATACTCCAACGTGAGGATCGGGTGATTATCTCCTCCATTTTCGATCTCCGCGAAGAATACACCGTATCCATCAGTGGGCAGGTACAGCGGCCGGGGCAGTTTCCTTATGTGGAGCAGATGACCCTTGGTAGCCTCATCCAAATGAGTGGTGGGTTGGCCGAGGCCGCCAATGTAGAGTATGTCGATGTTGCCCGCCGTATCCGTAATAACACCAATGACCAAACGGCTACGGTTTCAGAATTGGTTCGTGTCAATTTTGACAACCGCGAGGAAGCCTTGCAGTCGAGCTTTGTGTTAGAGCCGTTTGATATCGTGAGTGTGCACACCAGCACCGGTTATCAGGTGCAGCGTATGGTGCGCATTGAAGGCGAGGTAAATGTACCCGGTGAGTATGTGCTGCTCAAAAAAGACGAAACCATTTCAGACCTCATCCGGCGTGCCGGTGGCGTTACCGAGTTTGCTTACCTGCCGGGGGCCTCGTTGCAGCGTAAGGCATCCGATGCCTTGATAGCGCGGGGCAATAGCGCCTTGACGGGGCAAGCCCGTCGTGAACTAGCGGAGTTGGAGAAAGAGCAAGCTGAGATACAGAACTTAGCGTTGGAAAACATTCGACAAGATAGTACGGCAACTAACCTATATTTCAGTAACTATGTGGGGATCAATTTGGATAAGATACTGGAAGGCAATAAAAAGTACGACATTCCGCTGGAAGACGAAGATGTGATTATCGTTCCACGGCAGTTACGTACGGTGATTGTACGTGGCCAAGTGCTCAATCCCAATCGGGTCGTGTATCAAAAGGGGAAGTCATTGAAGTACTATATCAATCAAGCCGGTGGCTTTACCTCGAAAGCGCATAAAAAGAAGACATTCGTGCAGCACGCCAATGGGGCAGTTGAGGGTAGCGGTTGGGGTTATCCCGCTGTGCAACCGGGTAGTGAAATCATCGTGCCAGCCAAACCGGAGCGCGAGCTACTTAGTGCTCAGGCTTGGATTAGTATGGGCAGCGTCGTTACGTCAATGGCTGCTGTAATTGTAAGTTTATTGAGGTAATAAGCATGTCAACGGAGCCGACTGCGCATATAGAAGACGAAATTTCAGTCAAAGACTTAATAATCAGCATGCAAGGCTGGGTTTCTTACATATGGTCAAAGTGGAGAGTTTTGTTAGTAGCGGGTATCTTAGGTGCCCTACTTGGGTTATGTTATTCCTTATGGAAAAAGCCACAGTACATAGCAACAACTACCTTTGTGTTGGAGAGCGGAGATGCCAAAGGCTTATCGCAATATGCAGGTATGGCAGCAATGGTGGGTATTGATTTGGGTGGTGGTACTAGCGGGCTTTTTCAGGGTGACAATATTTTGGAATTATATAGGTCCCGACTAATGTTAGCTCAAACGTTGTTATCACCTGTCCATCTAGACTCCAACGAGCTACTTATCGATCGGTATATTGCATTTAATAAAATTAAAGAAAGCTGGGAAGATGACCCCGAGTTGTCCCTAATTGATTTTCATCAAAATCCCATACAGTTGGACATCAAAACCCAGCGCCTACGGGATAGTATAATAACCGAGTTTACAAATAAAATAAAGGACAATCTGCTAAGTGTTGATAAGCCCGATAAGAAGCTTTCCATTATTCAGGTCCAAGTGAAATCGACTGATGAGATATTTTCAAAGACGTTCAATGAAAACCTCGTGCGCCGTGTTAATGAGTTCTATATTCAGACGAGGACTAAAAAGTCAACAAATAATATCGCTATATTAGAACGTAAAGTGGATTCGGTTCGTGCCGTGATGGAAAAGGCTATATATTCTGCGGCCAGAGTGTCAGATGCCACACCGAATCTTAATCCGACGCGGCAGATACAGCGATTAGCACCCGTACAGGAAGCGCAATTTTCTGCTGAAGCAAATAAGGCTATGCTAACGCATTTACTGCAAAATTTGGAACTGACTAAAATGAACCTATTACAAGAACAACCACTAATACAACTGGTTGATCAACCTGTTTATCCGCTTAAGGAAGATAAAACGGGCAAAGCTAAAGGTATTATTATTGGGGGGGTATTCGTTGGTTTTTTGATGTTAATTTTTCTCGTTTTTCGGAAATGGTATCGGGACGTAATGAGAGAAAGCAGGTAACACAGCCCGCCTTGTCTAATCGCTCTAAAATGAGTTGCGATTCTTCAAAAATGCGATCAATTGAACTAACGAATTGCTTAAAGTGAATAACTATTATCCCGAATAGCATATTGCGAAAAAGTTCGGAGCCATCGATAAATGGTCAATCCCTCTCTTAGCACATTTCTAATTTCCTTTTAAGACGTACCGTCCGAAAGCTATCAAAACCATTACGATAAGAGCAATACTACAAAAATAATATTTCAATGACAGCAACAGAAACTCATCTAGATGGATGTTTTATATTAAATCCCACTGTATTTCCAGATGAGCGTGGACATTTTTTCGAAAGCTTCAATGAAGCTAGGTTCCAAGAAATGACAAACACTAATACCCGGTTCGTGCAAGATAACCAATCGTTTTCCAAACGGGGAGTTATACGAGCCTTACATGCCCAAGCTGGTGAATATGCCCAAGCTAAACTTGTTAGAGTATTACATGGTGAAGTTTTAGATGTAGCGGTAGACGCTCGTCCTGAATCCACCACATTCGGACAACATATTGCCTTAAAATTATCTGCAGAAAATAGGCTTCAATTATTTATTCCAAGGGGATTTTTACACGGATTCGTAAGTTTATCTGAAACTGCTGTGTTTTTCTACAAATGTGATAACTATTATAATAAAGAGTCGGAATCCGGCGTATTATACAGTGACCCCAGTTTAGCTATTGATTGGCTTTTGCCTGATCGCGAACTTATTATTACAAATAAAGATAAGGATTTACCTTTATTTGAAGATGTTTACAAATCCATTCAATGAAAGTTCTAGTTACAGGAGTAAATGGACAAGTGGGGTCCGAGTTGAGAGATTTGAGCACCTCATATCAGAATTTTGACTTTGTCTTTTCGTCAAGGGTCGATTTTCCCCTTCAAGACTTGGATAGCATTTCGGTTTTTCTTGATTGTACAAAACCTGACATAATAGTTAATACCGCTGCTTATACAGCGGTTGATTTAGCAGAAGATGAGCCCGATATCGCTGAGGCCATCAATCATCTTGCCGTTAAAGAAATTGCTGATTGGTGCCAAAAAAATGACGCGAAGTTGATTCACATTTCTACTGATTATGTGTTTGACGGACATGCGGACCGACCATTAACCGAGGATACAGAAAAAGCACCTATTAACGAGTATGGGAAAAGTAAGCACTTAGGGGAAGAGGCAATTTTAAAGTCTACTGCTGCTGCTATTATTATCCGAACGGCATGGGTATATTCTCCATACGGAAGAAACTTTGTCAAAACCATGTTGAGGTTGATGGAGGAAAGAGATGAAATCGCTGTTGTCAATGATCAAATTGGAAGCCCTACCTATGCTCGAGATCTGGCTTTTGCTATTCTAGAAATTATTAGCTCGAATAAATGGAAGAAAGGTATATACCATTATGCTAACGAAGGAGGGATTTCATGGTGCGATTTTGCCTATGCAATTCGCGACATAAAACAGATCGATTGTAAGATCGTTGGTATTCCAACCGCTTCATACCCAACGCCAGCGAAACGGCCGATGTATTCCTTGTTGGATAAGCGTAAAGTAAAGCAGACTTTTGGCCTTCAGGTGCCCGAATGGAGAACAAGCTTGGCTATTTGCTTAAATAATCTTTAAAATATAACGCAGGAAATGAAAGGTATCATTCTAGCAGGGGGCTCAGGCACACGGCTTCATCCGCTCACGTTAGCGGTAAGTAAGCAACTTATGCCGGTGTATGACAAGCCAATGATTTATTATCCGTTGTCTACGCTAATGCTTGCAGGTATAAATGAGATATTAATCATTTCAACACCACATGACCTACCACAATTCGAAAAGCTATTAGGTGACGGTAAACTTTTGGGATGCTCATTTTCATATGCGGAGCAAGCGGAGCCTAACGGCTTAGCCCAAGCGTTCGTTATAGGCGATAATTTTATCGGTCAAGACAGTGTTGCGCTGGTGTTGGGCGACAATATTTTTTATGGGGCAGGAATGTCGTCACTATTACAGCAGGCGACTAAAGTTGAAGGAGGGATGGTATTTGCTTATCAAGTTCATGACCCAGAGCGTTACGGAGTTGTTGAATTTGATAACAAGAATAATGTTGTTTCTATCGAAGAAAAGCCACGGTACCCTAAATCCAATTACGCAGTTCCTGGGTTATATTTCTATGACAATTCAGTGATTGAAGTTGCGAAGAATATCCAGCCGTCAGCGAGAGGTGAATACGAAATCACTGACGTCAATAAAGAATACCTTCGGCAAGGAAGGTTAAAAGTAAGCGTATTTAATAGAGGCACCGCGTGGCTAGATACCGGAACGTTTAACTCGTTGATGCAAGCTGGTCAGTTTGTCCAAGTCATCGAAGAGAGGCATGGGCTGAAGATCGGAGCCATTGAAGAAATTGCTTACCGCATGGGATATATCGATAGCAGTCAGTTGAAAAAGATTGCTAAGCCCCTTTGCAAGAGTGGGTATGGCGAATATCTATTGAAGATTTGTGATCAATCATAGAAATGAGTACTTTTGTTGCTCATAAGGCAGAGCACGATTTCTCAGGAATATTTTAATCGTATGAAAATCTTAGATTTACTTGGACGTAAACAGGAGCTTTTTTCGGAAGACATTTTAAAGTACGATGGTGATCTTCGTAAAGTTATCGGAAATGCTCGGTTTTTGGTGATTGGTGGTGCAGGTTCGATCGGGCAAGCTGTGACGAAAGAAATCTTTAAAAGAAATCCAAGGAAACTGCACGTCGTAGATATTAGTGAAAACAATCTTGTCGAATTGGTTCGTGATTTAAGGAGTTCCATAGGTTATACGGAGGGGGAGTTTAAAACATTCGCCCTAGATATAGGCTCCGATATTTACGATGCTTTCATTGAAGCAGATGGTCAATATGATTTTGTATTAAACCTCTCGGCTTTAAAACACGTCCGCAGTGAAAAGGACTTGTTTACATTGATGCGGATGATTGATGTCAATGTATTTAACACCGATAAAACTATTAGACAAGCAATTAAAAAGAATACAAAAAAGTATTTTTGTGTCTCCACTGACAAGGCGGCAAATCCGGTCAATATGATGGGGGCTTCTAAGCGAATTATGGAAATGTTCCTAATGCGTCGAAGCACAGAAATTGCCATTTCAACCGCAAGATTTGCAAATGTAGCCTTTTCTGATGGTTCATTGTTGCATGGTTTTAATCAACGTATTCAAAAAAGACAACCTATTGTTGCTCCTCATGATGTGAAAAGGTATTTCGTTACCCCAAAAGAATCTGGAGAACTTTGTCTTATGTCGACGATCTTAGGTGAGAATCGGGATATATTTTTTCCGAAACTTAGTGAAGAGCTACATTTGATTACTTTTGCTGACGTGGCCATAGGGTTCTTGAAAAGTTTAGGGTACGAACCCTATTTATGCAAAACAGAAGATGAGGCACGAGAAGAAATGAATACACTTCCCGAGCGGGGCCATTGGCCTTGCTTGTTCACTTCCAGCGATACAACGGGAGAAAAGGACTTTGAGGAGTTCTTTACCGATAATGAGGTGTTGGATATGACGAGATTTCATAATCTCGGAATTATTAAAAATGATGAGACAAAGTTTGATGAAAAAGGGCTTAATTATTTCGAAGAAACTATCGGGAAAATGCGCAAAGAGGGTTTATGGAATAAAGAAGAACTCGTCGCGCTATTTAACGAGATGATACAAAATTTTGACCATAAAGAAACAGGTAAGTATTTAGATGCCAAAATGTAACATCGTGAGCAATTTGAATCAGGTAGTAACTTTCATACGGGATCAGTTCAATACCAATGAATTCATCCCTCTTCACGAGCCACGTTTTCGCGGGAATGAGCGAAAGTATGTATTAGAAACCATTGAGTCTACATTTGTATCATCAGTTGGGGCTTATGTCGACCAATTTGAACGTATGATGGAAACGATTACCGAGACACGTAAAGCTACCGCAGTGGTTAACGGTACGTCAGCACTACAGGTTGCTTTGCAGTTAGCCGGTGTTCAACAAGGCGACGAAGTGATAACACAAGCGCTTACGTTTGTTGCTACCGCAAACGCCATCGTTTATAACGGTGCATATCCCGTGTTTTTAGACGTCGATTTAGATACAATGGGCCTTTCGCCCAAGGCGATAGCTGATTTTTTGGACTTGCATGGTGATTTGCGAGAAGACGGGTGTTACAATAGGCTAAGCGGTCGGCGTATAGCAGCTTGTGTTCCTATGCATACATTTGGCTTCCCTGTTCACCTAGATGAGTTAATGAATGTTTGTGAAGAATGGCAGATTCCTGTTGTCGAAGACGCAGCCGAATCTTTGGGTAGTTCTTACCATGATAAGCATACCGGAGCATTCGGAAGACTAGGCGTTTTTTCATTCAATGGAAATAAAACTGTAACTTGTGGTGGCGGTGGAGCAATTGTAACAAACGATGAAGAATTCGGATTAAAAGCGAAGCATTTGACCACTACTGCAAAGAAGCCGCACCCTTATGAGTTTTATCATGATGAAGTTGGGTATAATTTTCGTATGCCAAATCTCAATGCGGCTTTGGCTTGTGCACAATTGGAACAATTGGAACAGTTTGTCGAGCGAAAGCGGACTCTGGCCTCCGATTACGCTTCGTTCTTTGATGGAATAGGGATTAAATTTAGAAGAGAATTGCCTAGTACCAAGGCGAATTATTGGTTAATGTGTGTTGAATTGGAAAATAAAAGTGTGCGAGAGGAGTTTCTATCTTTCACAAATGCTAATAAAGTGATGACTCGTCCGATTTGGCAATTGATGTTTCGATTGCCGATGTATCAACATTGCTTCAGGGATGACCAAAAAAACGCATTGTTTTTAGAAGAGCGTATCGTGAATGTGCCAAGTAGTGTAATATGAGTGAAAAGTTAAAAATTGGTTATTTTGCTGACGGACCTTGGTCCCATAGAGCATTCGAGCTATTAGCAAAAGACGACTCGATTAAGATATGTTTTATCGTACCGCGATCGGATACGAAGGATATGACATTATTGAATTACGCCAATGAATATTCAATACCCTATCTTACCGAGGTTCGGGTTAATTCTGTGGAATTTTACGAAAAAGCATCGTATTTCAAATGCGATCTGTTCGTTTCCATGAGTTTCAATCAGATTTTTAGGCCGAAGATTGCAAGTTTACCTAGATGCGGGACAATTAATTGCCACGCGGGGAAGTTGCCTTTTTACAGAGGCAGAAATATACTGAACTGGGCGTTGATAAACGACGAAAAGGAATTCGGTATAACGGTCCATTTTATCGATGAGGGGATTGATACAGGAGATATAATATTACAGCGAACGTTTCCAATCGCTGATCACGACGATTATGCTACTTTGCTACAAGTTGCCCATACCGAATGTGCTAATATTCTATACGAAGCTGTAAGTCTTTTTAATAAAGACGAAGTAGGGCGGACCGCCCAAGGGACAATCCACCCTATTGGCATGTACTGCGGCCAAAGAAACATCGGTGACGAGAGAATAGACTGGAATCAAACCAGTAGAGACCTTTTTAATTTTATTCGGGCTATCTGTGAACCAGGGCCAATAGCGGAAACAACATTGGGTGAAGTTGTGGTGAAAATCAATAAATCAAACATGATCCATCAAGCACCCAGCTACATTGGAATACCAGGGCAAGTCATTGGGAAAACGGAACGAGGCTTCCTGGTAAAAACAAAGGATAGTTTTTTGGAAATATATGATATACGAACCCCTACCAAAGTTAAAGTGGGCGATAGATTAATGTGATGGAACATGTAACTATAATTGCTGAAGCGGGAGTTAATCATAATGGCTCATTGGAGAACGCATACGCCTTAATCGATGCAGCCTATGATGCAGGGGCTGATTATGTTAAATTCCAGTCTTTTGTGGCGGAAAAGTTGGTGAGCCCAAAAGCAAGGAAGGCCGATTATCAAATTCGCAATATGGGCGATGGTGATGACTCTCAATTCAATATGTTGAAGCGGTTGGAGCTTAATCACGAAAATCATCTTAAATTGAAAGCGTACGGCGAAAAGAAGGGGATTTCTTTTTTTTCTACGGCCTTTGATGTGGACGGTGTTTATTACCTTCATCAACTTGGATTGTCAGTATTTAAGGTGCCGAGTGGAGAATTGACGAATTTTCCTTATCTGCGGGCTATCGCTAGATTGAAAAAGCCTACCATTTTATCGTCGGGCATGGCGAGTCTTGGCGAAATTGAAGATGCGTTAAGTGTTCTATTGAATTTTGGTTTGACGAGAGGGCAAATCACTATTCTACATTGCAATACGCAATACCCTACCCCTATGGAAGACGTCAATTTGAAGGCAATGTTAACAATAGCTAATGCATTCGGCGTGGAGGTTGGGTACTCGGATCATACACTTGGAATAGAAGTTCCAATAGCAGCTGTGGCAATGGGCGCGAAAGTAATTGAAAAACATTTTACGTTAGACCGTAATATGCCTGGTCCCGACCATAAAGCTTCGTTGGAACCAGGTGAGCTCAAAGCAATGGTTGCCGCGATTCGTAATATTGAAAAAGCTATTGGCGGAAATGGGAGGAAAGAAATCTCGTCGAGCGAGTATGACAACAGGGCTATTGCTAGAAAAAGCATTCATTTAAAAATAGAAGTTAAAGAGGGAGAGGTTTTGTCCGAAGATAAGTTGTTGCCGTTACGTCCTGGCGATGGAATATCGCCCATGGAATGGGAAAAGGTGATCGGAAGACGGGTTAATAAGGATAAGAATGCTTTCGATAGGCTTAATTGGGGAGACCTTTCATGAAAATTGGAGTGTTAACAAGCTCTAGGGCGGATTTTGGAATTTATCAACCGTTATTGGAGTGTATTAAGAACGATTCGTTTTTTGATTTAGAGCTTATTGTATTTGGTACCCATTTATCAAAATTACATGGCTATACCCTTTACGACATCGAAAAAAATTACTTTACAAAGCTGAGAAAAATTAATACAGTATTGGCAAACGATGATGAAAACGCGATAGCGACCTCATACGCATTAACGAGTTTAAAGTTCGCTGATTTTTGGCGAGACTACAAATACGAGTTGGTGTTATGTTTGGGAGATCGTTATGAAATGGCAGCCGCTGTTCAAGCTGGGATTCCTTACGGGATAAAATTGGCGCATTTTCACGGAGGCGAAACTACACTAGGCGCTATAGACAATATCTATCGTCATCAAATCACATTGACTTCGCACATTCATTTTACGACTACGCCTGCTTACGCGGACAAAGTATGCGAACTTATTGGTTCTAATGATAATGTATTTTCTGTAGGATCGCTTAGTTTAGACGGACTAGATCAATTGAAATTGTTGTCAGAGGATGAATTTAGATCTCAGTTCGATATTTTAAACGAATATTTCTTGGTTACTTTTCATCCAGAAACGGTATCGTCCAATGATAATCGATATTATGCTGAAGAGATGTTTAAAGGCCTGAAACTGGTGTTGACATTCACAAATTTAGTGATTACCATGCCGAATGCCGATACCCAAGGCTCGCTTTATCGTGATAAATTAGTTGAACTTTCTCGAGAGTTTCCGAAAAGAGTGAAGTTAATTGAAAATTTCGGCAAACTAAACTATTTTTCAGCTATGAAGTATTCGAAAGGTCTAATCGGGAATACATCTAGTGGTATAATAGAGGCAGCCTCTTTTGGCAAGTATGTAGTTAACGTAGGGAACAGACAGAAGGGAAGGGCACAAAGCTCAAATACAATCAATTGTACATTCTCTGCTCACCACATTAAAGATGCGGTGACTAAGATTTCCAGTAAATCCTATGATGGTGCCAATATTTATTTTCGGCCAGATACTGTTGATAGGGTAATTAAAATATTGAAATCTACACCATAGCGAAATGCGTAATTTTAGAGAACACCTTATTCAAGCGCATACAGATATCAGGTCCGCTCTCATACGCTTGGATAAATTGGCGAAAGATGCTATCTTGTTCGTTGTGGATGAGCAGGGTAGGTTGATCGGTTCGTTGACTGATGGCGATGTACGACGAGCTTTGATAAAGGGCGTTTCAATCGATAAGGAAGTGGACCAAATCATTCAACCTAATCCGAAATATTTGCGAAAGGGGCAAAATGATATTGATAAGATGATTTTGTACCGTGAGGGAAATTATCGGATACTACCTATATTGGACAAGGCTAGGGAAGTGGTCAATGTAGTTAATTTTAGGGAAGTTCGCTCCTACTTGCCCGTTGATGCCGTAATTATGGCTGGTGGCCGGGGCCAACGGCTCAGACCTTTAACAGATGATGTTCCAAAGCCATTGCTTAAGGTTGGAAAAAAGCCAATTATGGAACATAATTTGGATCGATTGGTGAGGTTCGGAATCGACGATTTTTGGGTGTCAGTAAAGTATTTGGGTAATCAGATTGTGGATTATTTCGGTAATGGGAGAAGCAAGAATATCCAAATTAATTACATTTGGGAAGATGAACCTCTTGGAACAATAGGAGCCGTATCGAAAATCGAGAATTTTAAACATGATTATGTGTTGATTACAAATTCCGATCTCCTTACTAATTTAGATTATGAAGATTTTTTTATTGACTTTATCCATAAGGATGCAGATCTTGCTGTAGCGACTATTCCTTATGAGGTCAACGTACCTTATGCTGTGTTGGAAACTATCGATGGGTTAGTTAAGGACTTCCGCGAGAAGCCAACCTACACATACTACTCTAACGCGGGGATTTATTTAATGAAGAAGTCGGTTTTACAGCGTATACCTAAAGACCAATTTTTTAATGCTACGGACTTAATGGAATCACTCATTCATAATGAACATAAAGTAATATCGTATCCTTTGATCGGCTATTGGTTAGACATTGGTAAGCATGAGGATTATCAAAAGGCACAAAAAGATATTGCACAGATCAAGTTTTAAGGATATGAATATATTGATCACTTTATGTGCTAGGGGAGGTTCAAAAGGGATTCCGGGCAAGAATATCAGGGCTTTGGCTGGTGAGCCGTTGATCTCATATACCATTAAGTTAGCACAGCGCTTTGCCAAACAATACAAAGCGAAAATATCTCTTTCTACTGATAGTCAGGAAATTGTGTCAGTTTCGAGACGGTTTGATTTGATTACCGACTATGTAAGGCCAGAAGGTTTGGCCACCGATACAGCGGGAAAAGTAGAAGTGATAGGAGATTTATTATTGTATGAGGAAGCCCGTTGCCAGCGTACGTTTGATTATATTTTGGATTTAGATATTACCTCGCCGCTTAGAACGCTCAGGGACCTTGAAAATGCATTTTCGATATTTAGAAATTCTGATGCTTATACGTTATTCTCTGTAAACTCGGCTGCAAGAAATCCATATTTTAATATGGTTGAAAAAAAGGAAAGCGGTTATTACGGCCTTGTAAAAACAGATCCAACTGGAGCAATTTTATCCAGACAGAAGGCACCTCGGGTATATGATCTTAATGCATCATTTTATTGGTATAGACGGTCGTTCTTTTCTTCTAATCCCATTTCAGTTTTTACGGATAAATCGCTAATTTATGAGATGGATCATATCTGTTTTGATTTAGACCATACAATAGATTTTGAGTTTCTTGAATTCCTCATTGTCCATAATAAACTTGACTTTGAATTAAAATGAAAGTGCTTATTGTCGGTCTGGGCTCTATAGCGAAGAAGCATATTTATGCGCTTAAAGCGGTAGTCGGTAATGACGTGGAATTTTTTGCACTTCGCTCCTCGTCTATGGCAAAGATTCACGATGGCGTAAAGAATATTTATGATATCAAAGGCCTCGAGAAATATCAGTTTGATTTCGCTATAATTTCTAACCCGACAGCATTTCACCACGTAGCCATTCAACAGCTTTTGCCTCTGCAAATCCCCTTATTTATTGAGAAACCTTTGTTCGATAGCCTCGATTACGATGAAATGGTTGAGCGGATAACGAACTCTCCAGTAAAAACCTATGTGGCCTGTAACCTTCGGTTTTTGAACTGCTTAGCATTTGCGCAGAAGTTTCTAGAGGAGCATCGTATCAACGAAGTTAACGTGTATTGTGGTTCTTATTTACCAGGTTGGCATCCTGGGGAAAACTTTAGGTTAGGTTATAGCGCAAATCGTCACTTGGGCGGTGGCGTTCATATCGATTTGATTCACGAGATTGATTACGTATATTGGTTGTTTGGTTCCCCTCGTTCGGTAAGCCGATTTTTGAAAGACAAATCTTCTTTACAAATTGATGCGACAGATTACGCGAATTACTTGTTTGATTATGAGGCGTTCCCGATTAACGTAGTGTTGAATTATTTTAGAAAAGATTCAAAACGTAGTCTTGAGGTAGTTTGTGAGAATGGAACGTTATATGTGAATTTGCTGACCAACGAGTGTTTTTGGAATGGTGAAAGTGTATTCAGTAGTAACCAACGTATAATAGATACCTACACAACTCAAATTGAATATTTTTTGAGAGAAGTAGTCACACCAGGGAATTCCACGCACTTTAATAAGATTAATGAAGCTTATGATGTATTAAGGTTATGTCTTTCATGAAATTAGATAATAAAATAGTTGTTGTAACTGGAGGTGCAGGACTAATTGGGAGAGCAATTGTCTCCCATCTTACAGAAAACGGTGCTTTCGTAATCAATGTAGATATAAATCACGAGACTGATTATAGTAGTGGATTAATAAGGTGTGATATAACATCGTACGATCAAGTTCGACTTTTAATTGAGAATATCATCAATCAATATGGACGAATAGACGGTTTAGTAAACAACGCCTACCCCCGTACCGCTGATTGGGCTGTAAAGTTTGAAGAAGTTCCCTATACATCATGGCAAAAAAATGTAGACATGCAGATGAATTCGATATTCTTAATATGTCAACAAGTATTAAGTGTTATGGTGAAGCAGGGAGGAGGTAGTATTGTAAACATGGGTTCAATCTATGGAGTTGTAGGGAACGATTTCACTATATACGAAGGTTACGGGGGAACTTCGCCAGCGGCGTATACGGCAATTAAAGGAGGAATAATCAATTTTAGCAGGTACCTCGCTTCTTATTATGGAAAATATAATATTCGGGTAAATTGTGTGTCGCCAGGAGGGATCAAGGACAATCAGCATTTTTCTTTTATTGAAAGGTATGAATATAAGGCTCCTTTAAAAAGGATGGGGCAACCAGAGGAAGTAGCTCCCTCCGTTTCATTCTTGTTGTCAGACGATGCTGCGTATATAACGGGACATAATTTGATGGTAGATGGTGGATGGACGGCTATTTAAACCAATGATTTCGGAAAGACACTTAACTTCGTGCTCGGGAAAATATTCAAAAATAAGCTTTTTAAGAACTCAAGTATATACATGTTGTTTAACGTGTTGCAGGCTTTAGTTCCATTTCTAATTCTTCCAATATTAACTCGATTCCTTTCTGAATCAGGGATGGGATTTTACGTCACCTATCAATCGGTATACAATTTAGCAATACCTATTTTAACGCAGAGCTTAGACACGGCTGTACTTATTAACTATTTTCATATTTCGGAAGAGAATTTCAAGAAGTATTTTTCGACGGCAATTTTTGTTTTCCCTGGCTTAATACTTTTTGCATTTTTTGCGACGCTTTTATTTTCTTCGTATATCTCTGCAATCATAGAGTTCGATATCAGGGTAATTTACATTACCTATATCACTGTATTTTTTTGTTTTTTTAATAGATTGGCATTAAATTACTTTCGAGTTCTTGAGAAGCCACTAAGTTTTGGAGTCCATAGTTTAAGCATGGCCTTATTGACGAATGGATTGTTGGTCTATTGTGTACTCTTTGACGTGGAAATTAGTTGGTTTGAAATTGTTGCGTCTTTGGCTTTGGGGCAAGGACTAGTAGCGATATTTAGTATTTACTATTTGCTGAAATTGAAGCTGATCAAGTTTGTAATCGCGAAAGAATATGTGCGTGATTTGTTTAAGATAGGAGCGCCATTAAGTTTGCATCAAATTGGAACGTGGTCTGGAAATGTGGGGTCTAGGCTCGTTGTTAGTGCTGTATTAGGTTACGTTGCTGTAGCTCACTATGGTGTGGCAATGACTTTCGGTGCTATAATGACAATAATTCAGGACTCATTCAATAAGGCTTTTTCTCCCCATATGTATGGTCGGTTAAAAAAACTCGGGATAATTGAAAACGAGAAGGATGCTATTAGTGAAAAAAGGAGGATTGTGAGGTTAACATATTTGTATAACTTTTCATTAGTAGTATTAGGAGTAGTCGTGTCGATATTGGGTTATTTTTTCATAGGTATAATATTCGGTGAAAAATATAGGGGGGCTCACGTATTTATTCCTTTTGCAGTCTTTGGTGCTGTTTTTAATGGCATGTACAAAATGCATGTTGTCTATCTATTTTATTTTAAGAAAACACTTAAAATAGCAAAAATTACAATTTTAACGGGAATTCTGAATATTGCGTTTTGCTATGTGGTACTCAACTTATTTGATAATGCTATCGGGGCGGCCGTGTCTTTGGTTATCACACAAATATTGGCGTATGTTTTAGCTTGGTACGATGGACAAAAGTCAATTGAATTGCCTTGGTTTAGCTTTAGAAAATAATAAATATAAGGGTATTGGCTGCATCCAAGCACGTAGTCAACGCTTTGAGCGTTCATCGTGTATGAACCTGTTGATTGAGGAGCAATAAAGCTTAGCTTCTTCGTCCAGAAGACAATCTTTAGAATGATTTGAGCGTAAATGAGACGGAACTTTTTTTGAGAATTGAAGTTTTGGTTACTTTGCTAAGTGTAATTTATGAGCTAACGAATTATGGACCTGTGGTTGATAAGGTCTACGTTCGGAATAGTATATGGAAAAAGAGAACGTTAGATATTGTCTATTGATGTGCCGAGGCCATTTTCTAAAAATAGTTTGGAAGTAAATGAGTAATATTAATTTATTTGTAGTACAATCACCCTTTCAAATGATTTCGGCGATTGAAGCAGCTAACTATTTTAAATGTGAGAATAATGTTTTAATTGTACGTTTAACAGGGGAAAAGAATAATAACAATCAAATTGAGAGACTTTTTGAGTTCTTTCAGTGGACCAGAGTCATTTGTATAAGGCATTTGCTTTCTATCACGGTCACAGATAATAAATTAGCCTTCTATTTAAATAAGATTAAGCGGAATGAGCGGATTTCGTATTTGTTTATAGGTGAGATTCGGAGTAGAATAATGCAAGCATATATTGATAATTTAAATTACGATAGTTGCTTTTTGTTGGATGATGGTGTTTCTACAGCTGTTACTAACAAGATATTAAGAGAGAATAGTTTTGATTTAACCAAGCTTTTTAAATCTTCTAGAAGAAATTACTTAATTAACAAATTGTTATATAAATTATGGGGTATTAGCGGCAAGAAAGGGAAACTCATACATTGGTTTAGCTGTTTTAACATAAAGGCTATTGGCAGTGAACAAGTGTTTATCCATCGATTTGAATATTTGAAGGGAATGATGGAAAGCAGAACGGTAACCAAATTAGAAAATGTCATATTTTTTATCGGCAGCAATTTGTCGGGTGTTGGGGTTATGGACGTAAGTAATGAACTTAGGTTGTTGAAATTAATGGCAAAAAAATATTCCGAAAAAGGTATCCATGTAGTATATTGTTCTCATAGAAGGGAGGCTCAAGAGAAGCTAGATGCCATAAATGCTATTGACAACATGCAGATAAGAACAATGACTTTTCCTTTGGAAATAGCATTTATGATAGAAGGAGAGTATCCTGATCGAATCGCGACTTTTTATTCGTCTGCATTGTATACGTTGCAAAAAATTTATGCCCCTAAATACATCAAGTCTTTTAGGATACCAGGTAACCTAATTACGGATGAGTATAAAGATTCCGTAAACAAGGCATACGCTTACTTGGCTGAGGAGGGCGTTGTCATTGACAATATTAATTATGATGATATCCGGTAAACGTAATAGCTTATCTGTAAGCCTGCTGTATTTTGTTTACTTTGCATTCCTTTTGGCGGCTTTACTAACAACGAGGTCATCGTTAGCGCCGGTTTATTTCTCAAACATTGTTTCTGTTGGGGCAATAATCGTATATGTATTTGTTTGTTCACGTAAGCTTGGACAAAAGATTGACTTGCCTCTTTTGCTAGTTGTCATAGTAGCATTTTTCACTATTTTTTTTTCAGTTTTTCTTGGTTCCGAAATCTATACAGCGTTATTGTATCTTAAAATAATTTCACTAGTTGGTTTTTTTTGTGTTGTCCGTGTTGACAAAGAACAATTTGTGAAATTTTTAAACGTGACCTACTTGGTTTACGCTCTTTTGTCTCTTTTTATTTTTTATAATATCATACCTATAGCACATTATAGTAGGTGGGACCACTATTCTATGTATGTTAACTTAGGTCAAGTCAAATATGCGATTGTGTATGGTTTGGAAGGTAGTGTCGCATATTTGGATAGCTATAGTGGCTTTATATTATTGGTAAACATCTTTCTGAACAAAGGAAAGAACCGTAGGGTCTATATTTTCCTGTCGTGTTTGTTCATCCTTTTAACTTTTAAAATGACTCCGATAATTGGATTGCTGATTTCGCTTTTAACATATTATGTTATTAGAAATCGATATTCTGCGATTTCTTTTCTTTTAGTAGCGAATTTTTTCTTTATTGTATTGTTGTATCTTTTAATCAAAGATATCGACCCCTTCGACTCAGTGCTGTCATTTAAAGACTATGCATATATCGTTACTCATGCAAGAACCATGATATGGGAGCAGCAAATCCCGACTATGTTAAAATCATATAATATTAGCGACTATATTTTCGGGGGATATAATTCTAAGCTATTTTCTGTAGCAGGAACTCAGCTTTGGGGTAGCGACACGGGGACTTTTTATGACAATCCTCATAACACCTATCTGTTGCTTTTTTTCCGATCGGCATTCTTGTTTGTATTGTTCTACTCTACGCTGCTGATAGCAGTTTTTAAGAATTTTAATAGAAAGCACAGTGTTATTATTTTGTTTATTATGTTAGTTTGTTATTCTAATTCTAGCATTATTAGTTTACAGAATCCAGTTTATATTATCTCGCTGACATATCTTCTGATAAATTATAAAGAGAATGAAAATACTTTGCATCCATCAAGGATATGAATTGTACGGTTCTGACCGTAGCTTTCTTCTGTCGTTAACCTTAATAAAGGAACTTTTTCCAAAGGCTGAAATTACAGTAATAATTCCGAGAGAAGGACCGTTGTTCGACGAATTGATTAAAATTGCAAATCATGTCATTGTGGAACATATCGGCTCTGTATCCAAAAATGATCTTAAAAAGCCAATATCTACTTTTATTAATGTTTTTAGAGGAATATTTAAGGCTATAAAACAATCAAGAAAGTTTGATTTTATTTATATAAACACGGTTGTTATAATAAGCTATATTCTTGCTCAACGATTTGTAAATGCACCTTCAATCGTACATGTTCGCGAGATCCCGACTGGGATCGGGAGGTTCTTTTTTTCGCTGGTGCTCAGGGTAGGGAAATCAAGTAAGATATACAATTCGGCCAATACGCAGAGCTCATACTTTTTTCGCTCTAAAAGGAGAGAAAAAGTGATTCTTAATTCTGTGTCAGAGATTATTGCCGATCCACTACCTGATCGACCGTTAACCAATTTCTTACTAATCGGGCGTATCAGCGAATGGAAAGGGCAGAAATTCTTTGTGAAGGTGTTGAGTAAACTGAGTCAAGAAGAACTAAAATATGTTTCTGTTCGTATTGTAGGCGCCCCGCCAAGCGGTAGATCATTCCTATTACGAGATTTAGAGCACTATATCGAAGTTCTGAACTTATCGACTACAGTGAGGTTATTTCCATTTTTGGATGATCCAACCAGTCATTTCGACTGGGCGTCTGTGGTAGTTGTGCCATCCCAGAAGCCCGAGCCGTTTGGCAGAGTCGCAATCGAAGCGATGAGCTGTGGAAGACCCGTTATAGCTGCCGCACACGGAGGACTGCTGGAGATTGTAAAGGACAATACAACCGGCTGGTTTTTTGAACCAAATAATGCTGAATCATTTCTTGCCTGCATACGCGAGGTAATTGGACTGAATTTTGAAAAATTGAGAACCATAAGTGAGCGAGCAAAAGAGGATTTCCAAGATCGATTTGTTTTAAAACGATATAAGGAAGAATTTTGTCAGTATGTTTCATTTGTGTGTAATGAGAACTTAGGCAGCGACGGAGATGCGTCTTGTTAGGTTCGGCTGTCCTTAATGAGTATGATGGTTAGAAAACTGAAGATATATAGTTTATTCGTGGCTTGATAATTGTTGAAAATTTGATTGTCAAAACCATTAATTGTAATGAGTAATTTAAGAACTTTCTATTTCTTGGTTGTTTTAACCATGTATAGTGTACTATTTTCTTTATCAATAGCACCATGTTTTTCGCAAGAAAGCGTAAAGATTGGAGCTTATTATTTTGATGGATGGACAGGTAAGACGTATCATATTTCTGAGAACCTCAAAACGAATTTCAAGGATCGTGAACCTATTTGGGGATGGGTTACGAGTACGCAGGAAATAATTGATAATCAAATATTACTTGCAAGCGAAGCTGGTTTAGACTTTTTTAATTTTTGTTGGTACTACACAGGCGTACATGGGAAGAATATAGATGTAGATCCCAAAAATAATGCATTAAAACTCTATTTGTCGTCAAAAGAGAAAAGCAAATTGAAGTTCAGTTTGATGATTGCTAATCATGGAAAGCATTATACCATTAAACAAGAACATTGGAACGTTGTTACCGATTATTGGTGCAAGCTGTTCGCTGATCCTCACTATCTCCGCGTAGACGATAAGCCTTTGATTACATTTTTTAGTCTCGGACCGTTAGTAGAAACATTTGGTGGAAGCACGGCAAAAGTAAGAGAAGCGTTGGACGATTTCCGAGCCAAAGCGAAGAAGCTTGGGGTGAGGGGAGTAAGCATTGCTGTTTGCCTTGATCCGCGGAATGAACAACATGTTGACTACGCTAAACGATGTGGCTTTGATATCTTGACGGGGTATAATTATCCTCAGTCTGGATTTGATGGAAATGAGCAGGTATTAAATATTGCGAAATTATTAAATGCAGAAACGGTAATTTGGGACAAAGCGAAAACTACTGGTTTCCCGTATATTCCCGTTACTACATTAAATTGGGATCAACGCGCATGGGAGGATGTCAACCCATCGCTTAAGGGAGCTAAACGATACACTAACTATTCAAAGAAATCGGTGAAAAAGTCTGTTGCTAATCTCAAAAAATGGCTGTTAAACAACCCGGAGTATGCAACTATTAATAAAGTTGGTTTTCTATATGCTTGGAATGAATACGGAGAAGGTGCTTGGCTTACGCCTTCGATCGGACTAAGTAATAAATTACTAAAAGGATTGAAACAAGGATTACGATAGTATCATGAAAAGAGTTATCGAGTGGTTTATTAAAAAAAGAAATCCAAAATTTGCATTTGATAAATCTATTAATACTCAAGCGATAATTGGTCTTTTTTTTGATAAGTCCGTTGCACTCCTTAGGGCTATTTTAATCTATCTGTTTCATTTAAAAGTCCCACGGTTCGTTTTTATAGGACCAAACGTTAGTATCTCTAATTTTTATAATATTGAGATAGGTAAATGGACGAAGATCGATAAAGGCGCGACAATAATTGGTCTTGGTAGGCATAAACTGATTATTGGAAACTCTTGTAGTATTGGGGCCTACAGCCAGATTATAACTTCCTCTTCCTTTAATAACTTAGGCGAATATGTCCGAATTGGAAATAGAGTCGGTATCGGCCAATTTGCGAGTTTAGGGGGGTCAGGAGGACTGGAAATTCAAGAAGACTGTATTATTGGACAATATTTTAGTTGCCATCCGGAGAATCATCTGTTTAGCTCTTCAGAACTGCTTATAAAGGACCAAGGTACGTCAAGAAGTAAAATAACCATCGAGTCCAACTGTTGGATCGGTGCAAAGGTAACCGTTTTGGCCGGAGTGACTATAGGTTCGGGCTGTGTAGTTGCTGCGGGGTCGGTAGTTACTAAAAGTATGCCCGCTAATTCTATTATTGCAGGAGTTCCTGCTAAAGTCTTAAAAAGTAGATACTGAGAAGAAGATTAAGATGAAAAAATTATTGACTGTATTCATTGCTGCCATTTACACGCTTACTGTTTCATCTGTGTATGCGGAGTATGCGGATCTACCGAAGGTGACGAGGGTCTTGATATTAGGGAATAGTATAACTTTTCATGCAAAAAGACCTTCGATTGGTTGGAGTGGAAATTGGGGAATGGCTGCAAGTACTCCTGATAACGACTATGTGTCGCGGTTAGAATTGAAGATGAGGAGGAAAAATCCAAATGTTATTGTAAAGGCTGATAATATAGTTAGGTCATTTGAAAATAAATACTGGGAGTTTGATGCTTCTAGTGTTAGTGAATATAAGGATTTTAATCCTGATCTTATCATTATTAGTATCGGCGAGAATATCCGGGCGGATACTGCAAAGAAATACCCATTATACAATCCCATGAGGGAGTTGATAACTTATTTGCGTTCAAATAATAAGGATATTCCGGTTGTCGTAGTGAGTAGTTTCTGGCCGAATCTACAAGTGGATCAACAGCTGGGGGAATTTGCAAAAAAAGAAGGTCTTATCTACGTCAATATCGGAGGTATTTATAAAAAAAATAATAAGAATACCGCATTTAAAAGCTTTACGAATCCCAGTATTCAAATCCACCCATCGGATAAGGGAATGAAGAAAATAGCGAATCGCATTTGGAGACAAGTTCGAAAAGTATTTTAGTAGTTTGCGGAATCGTACGAACGTTAGGAAAATAATGTTCATATATCGGCCGAATAATTATGCCCTTCGCCACACTGAACGCAATATTCAAGTAGAATTTATTTGTTCGTGATTTAGCCTATTATTCGAAACGTGATAGATATTAAATGCATATTTGCAGCAATTCTCAACAAATCACTGTTGTTTAAATGAGTATATTTTAACTGTTTTCTAATATAATGTCAAAAAGAAAAACAATTGCTATAGTGGGTACCAATGGTCTTCCTGGTAGATACGGGGGGTGGGACCAGCTAATGAACCATTTAACGGACCATTTGCGAGACAGCTATCAATTTATTGTTTACACAAGTTCATATAATGCTGTTAAAGGGTTACGCGAATATAATGGTGCAAAACTTAAGATATTGCCATTAAAGGCTAACGGGTGGCAGAGTGTGCCTTATGATTCGTTTTCGCTAATCCATGCTTTATTTAATTATGATTTGGTGTTGGTCTTAGGACCCTCAGGCTGTTTAACATTTCCAATATTAAAATTATTTAAGCAAAAAATCATTTTTCATCCCGATGGTGCTGAGTGGAAACGGGATAAATGGAGTAAGAATGTCCGGAGGTTTCTTAAATTTCTGGAAGGGGTTGGGATTAAAAATGCCGACGCTATTATAGCTGATAACAAAGTTATACAGCATTATGTACATACAGAGTATGGGCGGAGTTCGGATTTAATAGAATACGGAGGGGATAACGTCAAATCTGTTCCGTTGAGTCCCGAGACAGCGCGTTTATACAACATCGAGCCACGAGAATACGCGTTTAAAGTTTGTCGTATAGAGCCCGAGAACAATATTGCTATGATATTGGAAGCTTTCAGTAAGACATCGATAAAACTTATTCTTATAGGTAACTGGAATTTCAGTGAGTTTGGTAAAGAGATACGGAAAAAATACAGCGGATACGAGAACCTAATTCTTTTGGATCCTATTTACGAACAGAAGCGCCTGGACGAATTAAGGGGCAATTGTAAGATTTACGTACATGGGCATAGTGTCGGTGGTACAAACCCATCTTTAGTGGAGGCGATGAGCTTGGGTCTTTTCTGCGCGGTTTTTAAGGTAGATTACAACATAGAGACGACAGAAAATTCAGCTATGTATTTCGGATCTGCGGACGAACTTATGGGTATTTTGAACGATGTGAATACGATAGATATGGACTTTTATAGACAAAGAATGAAAAGTATAGCGGAGAGGCGTTATCGTTGGAAAATCATCACAACGCTATATTCGGGGGTCTTTAAACGGCTGCTTTAAAATCTATAAGGGATTCCTTTGCTCTATCATAAAAATATTTTCGAAGACCAAGATTAAAGGGCAGTTATCAGTGATTTAATTATGATCCATTATTAATGAAGGCAGCTATTACTGGTGTTTCAGGTTTTTTAGGGAAGAATCTAAACAGCTATTTGTCTAGAGAGGGGGTTTCGATATATCCATTTTCTTTGAGAGGCAATTGGTTGCCGTCGATGCCAAGGTCGTGCGACGTAGTGATTCATCTTGCAGGAAAAGCTCACGACACTAAAAATGTAAGTGAAGCGTCTGAGTACTTTAGAGTTAATACGAATTTGACTGTACAGCTTTTCGATGCTTTTTTACAAAGTGGAGCTCGTTCATTTATCTATATAAGTAGCGTCAAAGCTGCAGCTGATTGTGTGGAAGACGTTTTGACAGAAGAAACAATTCCTAATCCCCAGACTCCTTACGGCGAGTCTAAGCTGAAAGCGGAAGAATATCTTTTAAATAAAGTTCTTCCAGATTATAAACGAATTTATATTCTTCGACCCTGTATGATTCATGGCCCGGGTAATAAAGGCAACCTTAACTTAATCTATCAAATCGGCAAGCGTGGTATTCCATACCCTTTGGCCAAGTTTGAAAACAAACGGTCGTTCGTATCGGTAGAAAACCTATGTTTCGTTATCGACCGATTTCTTAAAAATGATTACCCTAGCGGTATATATAATGTCGCTGATGACGTCCCAATGTCGACGACTGAAATAATGTCAATAATTTATGAAGAACACGGGTATAAGAATAAGTTATGGGAAACACCGAAATGGATGATTAACTTTGCCGCCAGAATCGGTGATATCTTACATCTCCCTTTAGATTCCGAAAGGTTGAAGAAATTAACCGAGAATTATGTGGTAAGCAATACGAAACTGATACAAACGATGGGTGCGAATTTACCGATCGATGCAAGGGAAGGAATGAAGCGAACTATCCACTCATTTAAAGCAGAAGGCTCATGATTTATCTTACCGTCACAGCCCACCCGGATGATGAAGTATTAGGATTTGGCGCCACAAGTTACGTCTTAAGTAGGGGGGGGCATACGATATATAACCTCATCTTGTCAGGGGATGTCGATGCGCGAAGGCACCGGCCTGAAACGGAGGTGCTGATGGCAAATACGAATAGTGCACAAAAAATCATCGGCGCTGAGGCACCCGTTTTAGGCCCTTTCCCGAATATAAAGTTCAATACCGTACCACATTTGGAGCTGGTACAGTTTATGGAAAGGCATATCGAAGAACTTCAGCCGGATTATGTCTTCACCCACCATCCGTATGATTTGAATAACGACCATTACCACACCTCTAAAGCGTGCCAGGCGGCCGTGCGGCTTTCGCAGCGAAAACCGGTTAAACCAGTGAAAGGACTTTACTTTATGGAAATCCCCAGCTCCACGGATTGGGCATTTCCGGTAGATGGCCAGACGTTTCAGCCCAATACATTCATTGAGGTGGGTGAAGTCGGCGTAGCAAAGAAAATCGAGGCCTTAAATGCTTACGATGGGGTGATGCGGCCCTATCCGCATCCCCGAAGTAACGAGGCAATCAACGGATTAGCTGCTTATCGTGGCGGGCAAGCTGGAGTGAAATATGCAGAGGCATTCCAATTGGTGTATCAGGTTAATAATTTTGGATAGGTAACCATGTATCCAACGCTAAAACGACTGATCGACATCATTGCATCCCTTGGGGTAATTTTGATATTATCGCCCGTTATGTTGATAATTGCCGTGTTGGTGAAATTACAAGATGGCGGACCAGCCTTATTTAAGCAAAAACGGGTAGGCCGGAACGGGAAAGAGTTTATTTTCTTGAAATTCAGAAGTATGCCGGTGGCTACACCTAATGTGGAATCGTCGGATGTGAAAAAACTTACGGTTACACCGCTCGGTAAGGTAATCAGACGCACGAATTTGGACGAGTTGCCGCAGCTATTTAATATCTTAAAAGGCGATATGAGCCTCATTGGCCCCAGACCACCTATTCCGGCTCAAACCGGCTTGGTTGCCCTGCGCAGCGAAAATGGGGCTTTAGCCTTGCGACCGGGATTAACGGGTTGGGCACAGGTCAATTCGTATGATTTTATGCCGGAAGAAGAGAAGGCAAGGTTTGATGGAGACTATGCTCAGAAGTTAAGTTTGTGGATGGATATTAGGGTTGTGCTCAGAACATTGGTATATTTAACTAAAAGGCCACCGACATATTAATTGGTTATGAAGTTTGCATTTTGTACGTGTGTCCAGATTGGCTTAAGTTGCATGGAGGCGATTTATCGCGTAGGCGGGGAGCTTGATTTGATCATTACGCTGAAAGATGAGAAGGCCAAGAAAAAGTCAGGTAGAATTTACGTAGACGAATTTGCGGCCAAGCATAATATCCCCGTACTAAAAATCAACCATGTGAACGATGCGGAGGTAATCGATGTATTGAAGCGGCTTAATATTGATTGGCTGTTTATCATCGGGTGGTCCCAAATCGCCGCGACTGAAACTATTAAAACACCAAAAAAAGGCGCTATCGGTGCACACCCAACACTACTACCGGAAGGCCGTGGCCGGGCTGCCATTCCGTGGGCGATCATCAAAGGATTAACCAAAACGGGCGTTACCTTTTTTAAAATGGACGAGGGTGTGGATACGGGATCTATCTTAGGTCAATATGAAATTCCATTGGCACCGGCAGAAACGGCTACCGTTTTATACGATAAGGTAAACCAAGCGCATATCCAACTCATCGAGAAGATTTGGGAAGACTTGGCAGCCGATCGTGTAGAAGCCATGGTACAGGATGAATCAAAAGCTACGTATTGGGAGGGCCGGACACCCGCGGACGGTGAACTGCATAGAGAAATGACCGTGTTGGAAGTGGATACCTTGGTACGTGCTACTACCCGCCCTTATCCTGGCGCGTATTTGGTAGATGATGGAGTAAAGAAAATTCTTTGGAAAGGCAGGATCGCTAGCGAGTTGCCTAAATACTCTTCACCTAATGAGTTGCCAATTCAATTTTCGAATGGGTTTTATATCGCAGAAGAGTGGGAAGTGGTCAATCCTACAGGTAACTAAAGCCTCCCATCTACCAAACTACGTTCCAAACACGCTTTGGTGTCAAAAATAACGCCATTGCGGCGTTTTACTTTTTGGTAATCAAACTGCAAAAATTCACGATGGGCAACAGCGACAACAATCGCATCGTAAACCACGTTTTCATCCACGGCATTGAGGATGTCTAAGCCGTACTCCCGTTTTACTTCCTTCGCATCAGCCCAAGGGTCGTAGATATCCACGGCAAGTCCAAACTGTTTTAATTCGTGGTAAATATCCACAACGCGCGTGTTCCGGATGTCCGGGCAGTTTTCTTTGAAGGTTATGCCCATGATGAGTGCCCGGGAATCTTTGATTTTGTGGTCTTTCTGAATCATCAGCTTCACCACCTTGTCGGCTACGAAGGCTCCCATCTGATCGTTGACCCGGCGGCCCGATAGGATGACCTGTGGGAGGTAGCCGAGCGATTGGGCCTTATGTGCTAGATAGTAGGGGTCTACACCGATGCAATGGCCACCAACCAAACCAGGTTTGTATTTCAGGAAATTCCATTTAGTTCCTGCTGCCTCTATCACATCATTGGTGTCAATACCAATACGGTCGAAAATCAACGCTAACTCGTTAATGAAGGAGATATTGACATCGCGCTGCGCATTTTCGATGGCCTTCGAAGCCTCGGCTACCTTGATGCTGGGGGCTTTGTGGGTGCCCGCCTCGATGATAGAACGATACAGGTCGTCTACCCGTTCGGCGATTTCCGGTGTGGAGCCGCTGGTTACTTTCTTGATTTTTGTCAGCGTCCTGATTTTATCGCCTGGAACAACACGCTCGGGAGAATAGCCGACAAAAAAACCGTTGTTGAGCACCAAGCCTGAAGCCTCTTCAAGAACAGGAATGCATATCTCTTCCGTGCAGCCGGGGTAAACGGTAGATTCATAGATGACGATATCACCTTCCGTTAATACCTTACCGAGCATCTCCGATGCGTTAATCAACGGCCTCAAATCCGGCGCTTTGTATTCATCTATGGGAGTGGGTGCGGTAACAATGAAGGTATTATAGGAACGAAGGTCATTAACGTCGGCCGAAAAACTTAATTGTTCTATTCGGGTAACTTCCGCTAAGGCTTTTAGATCGGCCTCCTGCGTTCGGTCTATTCCTTCCTTCAAATCAGCGACGCGCTTTTCATCGATGTCAAAGCCCAGCACATGGTATTTCTTAGCGAATTCGATAGCCAAGGGTAAACCCACGTAGCCAAGCCCTATAATGGCGATGCGGGCATTTGCGACGGTATTTTTTAAATGGTTATTTGTCATTTTTTATGCACTTCATCTTAACTTCCGTGCTGTGTGTTACTTCTGACCATTCGAAAGGAATATGGCCGCGCGCAAAAATACGAAAATATCACGATCGCAAAGGCGGTACGCCGCGTTGCATATCGGCATGGCGGGAAATTGCCCGCGGCTTTCTCAATGGAGCAATTTTCACATATCATCCAACGACAGCGCACGGTATTCGATTTCGTATCCGCTCACCTTCCATTTTGTGGTTTTTTTCCGTGCATGGTGCGTTGAACGTTCGACTAGGTTGGTTTGGGTATAAATCATAACTTGCGTGCCATTAATCCCGTAAGCAAGAAGTAAGAAACGCATGGAAGAGATAGCCATTACACAGGGCGGCATCGCAGAAGATCACCGAGGCAGCATCCGGTTTGTCAATGATTTTGACATGGCTGCGGTGAAACGGTTTTATATCATCGAAAACAAGGACATCGAAACCATTCGCGGATGGCGGGCGCACCGGATCGAGCAACGCTGGTTTTACGTATTGGCAGGAGCCTTTTCGTTGAAAACGGTGAAGATTGACAATTGGGAACAGCCATCCAGGGAATTGCCCGTGGACGAAATCATCCTGCGCAGCGAAGACCAGCGGGTCATCCATGTGCCGACAGGATACGGAACGGCATTCCAAGCCTTAGCACCGGGAAGTAAATTATTGGTATTTGCAGACTACGGCATCGATCATGCGAAGCACGATGACTACACCTATCCGGTGGATTATTTTGTTGGGGCGGGGTCGATTAGCCTTTAAGGAGTACCGGGTTGTGTACCCCGAAAGGGCCATCGAAGATAAATGGAATATTTTTTGCTTCTTTGTAGGCACATTATTCACTATGCGGATCAGATATTTACTCTATAGCCTGTGCCTGCTCGCCATCCCGCAAGGAAGTGCATGGGCGCAGACACTCCCCGTGGGTACCTCCCTGCTGGAAGATTATTACCGGCGGTTGCAGTTGCTGGGCAAAGTGGATTCGTCCATTTCCTTCAGCGTGCGCCCGCTCACAGCCGAAGCCCTGGGCCAGACCAACGTGTACGACCCCGAGGGGATACTGGGCGAGAAAAGTTACCTACACTACTTCCCCAACGAGGAGGGCTATGTGCAGCTGCTGCCGGCGGGGCTGGACTACAACCTCAACGGCAGCTATCCCTACGGGTGGAACGACGGCTCCATCGTGCCCACCCGTGGCGGGCAGGTGCGCCTCTACGGCGGCCTGGTAGCCAAATACCGGTTCCTCACGGTGCAATTTCGCCCGGAAGTGGTGTACGCTTCAAACGGGAAGTACGAAGGGCCGGCAAAGATGCCGGGCTACGGGTTGGAATGGTACAGAACCATGGGCAACGTGATCGACATGCCCGAATATTTCGGCAAGTCGGCCTACACGCGGGCATTACTGGGCCAGTCGAGCATCAAAGCAACCTTCGGCGCGGTGAGCTTTGGCTTTTCGACCGAGAATCTCTATTGGGGCCCGGGCCGCTACAATGCGTTGCTGATGAGCAACAACGCACCGGGCTTCCCCCACGTTACCGTACACACCAGCAAGCCGGTGCAGACCGCCATCGGCTCCTTTGAGGGGCAATTGGTAGGAGGTACGCTCCGGGCATCGGGCTTTCCGCCTTCCATCACCGGCGAAAGCCTGCACCACGAAATGTACTACGTGGAGAAGCCCGACGTGAACCGCTATTTCTCGGGGTTGGTGGCGAGCTACCAACCCAAATGGGTACCGGGTCTTTCGCTCGGTATCATCCGTTCGTTTGTGGTCAACGCCGACAACATGAAGGGCCTCGGCGATTACCTCCCTTTCTTCAAGCCTGCCGTGAAAGAAACGACGTACCTCGACGTGAACGGCGTGGAACGTACCAGCAGCGAGGTGCGCGACCGCTATGGGTCCGTATTCTTCCGCTGGGTGATGCCGGCCGGAAACCTGGAAGTGTATGGCGAGTATGGCCGGAACGAGAAGGCCGAGAACGGGCGCGACTGGATGGTGCAACCTTCCTACTCGCGCGGTTACGTGCTGGGCTTCCGCAAGCTGGTGCCGCTGGGCTTCAGCCCGGGCGATTACCTCGAGCTGGGGGCCGAAGCCACCGAACTATCGATGAATAACACGTATTATGCGCGTGGTATCCGGAGGGAATACCCTACCTGGTACACGCATGCCGTGGTCCGCGACGGATACACGCACCGCGGGCAGGTGCTGGGGGCGGGTATCGGGCCGGGAAGCAATGTGCAAACTGCCAGCGTGGGTTGGGTACGCGGATTGAAACGGGTGGGCTTCTCGTTGGAGCGGTTCGTACACAACGAAGATTTCTTTTACATGTACGTAGCCGATATCCGCAACTCGTGGGTAGACTTCGGTTGGTCGCTCCAAGGGGAGTGGGACTTCGGCGGCTTGTTGGCCCATGCAAAGATACAGAGCATGCATAGCTACAACTACCGCCACGAATTCTTCAGCCCGGAAGGCAGCAGGTTTTGGAATTTCGAACCGCAGGACAAGAATAATTTTCTCATGCGATTGGGCATCGCCTATCGGTTTTAAGTTTGCGCAATGATGATGAGGCTTACAACAATAAAAGGGTTGACGGGGGCGATACTGGCGATTGCTAGCACGGCGGTATTGCATGCGCAGACCATTCCGGTGGGACTACCCGTACTGGAGGATTATTATCGGCGGCAGCAACTGCTGGGCAACGTGGACTCGACGATTTCCTTTAGCATACGGCCGCTCACGGCCCAGGCGCTGCAACAGCACGAATACCTGCACTACCCCGATGCGAGCCGCACCGACGTGGTGTGGCAAAGCGGCGATGGCCACGGCTACCTGCAGCTGCTGCCCGTGGTGTGGCAGAACCAGCTGAATACGGCATACCCGTACGGCTGGAACGATGGACCGATGATTCCGGCGCGGGGGGTACAAACCTACTTCAGCACGGGCTTTTTTGCCAGGTATCGCTGGCTGAGCGTGCAGTTCCGCCCCGAACTGGTGTCGGCACAGAACCGAGTGTATGAAGGGGTCGGTGGGGAGGCTGGGCCGGACCGAACTTGGTACCAATATCGTGGTAATCGCATCGACCAGCCGGAATTATTCGGCCACGGAAGCTATACGAAAGCGTACCTGGGACAGAGCAGCGTGCGGCTCACGCTGGACCCCGTATCGCTGGGCTTCTCGACGGAGAACCTGTGGTGGGGCCCGGGATTGCACAACTCCATCTTGATGAGCAATACGGCGCCGGGGTTTGCGCACGTAACGCTGAATACCTCCAAGCCGATTAAAACCTACATCGGATCGTTCGAGTTCCAGGTAGTGGGCGGTCACTTGGAGAAATCGGGCTATCCGTCATCATTGCTGGGCGATACAGCGACACACCAACAATATGCGGTTGCAAAGCCGGAAGGGTGGCGGTATTTCTCGGGGATTAACCTTACCTACCAACCGAAATGGACACCGGGCTTATCGCTCGGATTTATCCGCACGTACAACACCAACCAGAAAGATATGGGCAGTGGTCTCAGCTACTATGCCCCCTTTTTGGAAGCGTTCAGCAAAACGAAAATTGCAGTGGATAGCAGCTCGGACGACGGCATCCCGCGCGACCAGATGCTCTCGTTCTATTTCCGGTACGTGGTACCCAAAGCCAAGGTGGAGTTTTACGGCGAGTATGCCAAAAATGACCACAACTGGGATGCGCGCGACGCGATGACGCAGCTGGACCATACCCGGGCGTATACCTTCGGGCTACGCAAACTGGTGCCGCTGCACAACCGCTGGGGCGGGTACCTGCAACTGGCGGGCGAGGTTACCCAGGTAGCGGTGACCAATACGCGTGGCATCCGATCGGCGGCGCCCTGGTATGTCCATCATCAGGTCCGAGATGGCTACGCCAACCGCGGCCAACTGCTGGGGGCAGGTATTGGTGTGGGCAGCAACAGCCAAACCGTACAGGCCAGTTGGGTGGATGGATTGAAGCAACTGGGGGTGCAGGTACAGCGCTTGGTGCACGACGAGGATTATGCGGTGACATACATCAAAGACTTCCGCCGCAACTGGGTGGATGCGAGTGTGGCGGCCTATGGATCGTGGGATTACAAGCAGTTTATCTTCAACGCGCACCTGCAGTATATCCATGCATACAATTACCAATGGAACTTCCAGGCAGCCGACGATACGAGCGACTATTGGGGCTTCGACCCGCAGGATAAGAACAACCTGCACCTGAAGCTCGGCGTGATGTATCGGTTTTAGGTAGGGGTACCCTCCTTTCGCAGAAAATGGCTATATTCGAAGTTTTATAGCCCTAACGCATGAGGAAGTCCGTACGCCCGTTCCTTGCCAGCTGTTGTGTGCTGGCGACCATTTTTACGCTTACTACCTGCAAACGCAGTGAACCGCCGGCTCCCGGGCCGCGATACGAAGGGCCGCTTCAGTTCGTGCTCGACGCAAGCCGTAACGCTACGCTCAGCCAGCACATCCAGCTATTCCAGTATAGCGATGGTGCCGTGCGTGGACTCATCCCGGCTGGGGAAAACCTGCCGGATAGCCTGACACTCACCTTCAAGGTACCCTATGACCACCAATTGTGGATCGGCGACAGCCTGTATACGGCCGATACGTTGGCCATCGCACCCAATACCGTCGTGCACTGCACGGTGATCGATGCCGACAGTACCGCCAGTGACTACCAGGTAGCGGTATACCCCGATGCCGGAATACCGGTATGCTGGATTGAAACCGACGGGCGCCAACCCATCGTTTCCAAAGACGACTACATCAACGCGACCCTGCGGGTGGATCCCGGTACGGGCTACGAGCAGGAAAATAGGCTTATCGAGACCGAAATACGGGGCCGGGGAAACAGCACCTGGGGCATGCCCAAAAAGCCCTACCGGATGAAGTTCCACGACAAAGAGGGAGTGCTCGGGTTGGGGGCGACCAAAAACTGGGTGCTGCTGGCCAATTATGCCGACAAGACGCTGCTGCGTAATTACGTAGCTTTTGAACTAGGCAACCAGCTGATCGCGGGTTTCACGCCGCGCACCCGCTTTGTGGAAGTATACCTCAACGGCCAGTATGAAGGCGTGTACCACCTTACCGACCAGATACGGGTGGAAGGTGACCGGGTGGCCATCGATGAGCTGGACGAGGATGAGGTAGACGAGGAAACGATTACCGGTGGGTACCTCCTTGAAATAGACGAACGGCTGGATGCCGACCGCTGGTTCCATTCGGATGTGATGAGATTCCCTTTTACGTTCAAAAGCCCGGAGGAACCCAACGACGCGCAATTTGACTACATTACCGCATACATCGCCGAAGTGGAGGCAATCATTACCGATCCGGATATCGGCGGACGGTCCGCAGACTATGAGGCCCTCATCGATGTGCCCTCATTCGTTAACTTTTACATCATCAGCGAACTGGTGCGCAACAACGATACAGGTGGCGGGGGGCTTAGCATTTACATGCATAAACCGCGTGGCGGCAAGCTGGCCATGGGCCCATTGTGGGATTTTGACATCGCCATGGGCAACATCAACTACAACGGCAACGAAGCGCCCGAAGGGTGGTGGATAAAGACGGGCAACCGCTGGTACGAGGCATTATTCAACGACCCCAAATTTGTGCAGGCGGTGAAAGCCCGCTGGCAGGAGGTGGCACCCTCGCTGCGCGATAGCCTCCTGGCAACCATCGATGCGGCGGCATTCGGTACGCTCCGCGTAGCCCAGCAGCGCAATTTCGAACGGTGGGACATCCTCAACGAATGGGTGTGGCCCAACCATGCGGTGCTGGGGAGCTATGAGGCAGAAGTAAACTACCTAAAGGAATGGCTCACGACCCGCATTGCCTGGATGGACGCTGAAATCGATGGGTGGTAAAGAAGCCGCTATCCGCTCAGCCAGCGTAACCATGTCTTCTTCCGCGGGCTGGTTGCGGTTCGTGAGCAGGATGATGCTGAGCCGCCGCGACGGGATGCGGTAGAACACGTTGCGGAAGCTGGTGCTGCTGCCCGTATGGTAGACCACCTGCTCGCCGCGGCCGTTTTTCTTGAGATGCCACCCGTAGCCGTAATGTACCGTATCGCCACTGGCCAACTGGTGGTAGGCAAACGACTGCTCAATGAGCTGCCGGGGCAATACCGAGCCCGCATACAACGCCTGATCCCCACTGCCCCCTGTGCTGCGCGTAGCCGTACGCAGTGGGACGATAAAGGGGACGTATAATTGCATGGTGCGTAAAAATAAGTGTTATTTGCCAAAATGTCGTATCTTCGTCCTTATAACGTGCCAGTTATGAGACGGAATGGCCTTTGGAGGCGAATCACGACGGTGGTGATCGCATACGGCATCTTTCTACCATTCACCGGAGCGGGCGATCCGCTGGATAGCCTGGAACGGGTGCTTAAACACGCACCCATCGATTCGGCCTATGTGGAGGCGCAGCTTACCGTATCGCGGTTGTACCACCGCCAACCGCAGCATGGCGACCGCTGTTTTGCCGTTGCCAACGAGGCGGTGCAGCATGCGGTAGACCTGGGAGACACCCACCTATACGCCAAAGCGTTGGACAACCTGGGGTTGCTATACCGCTACCACCAATATTATGCACAGGCCATCCCGTTGCACCAGAAAGCCTTCGACCTGACCGAACACCTGGATATACCGCCGCTCAGCAAGATGATCTTTGCCAACAACACAGGGGTGGCGGCGCGGCACAACGGCAATTTCGACGTTTCGGTGGCGTACTACCTGAAAGCATTGGCCATTGCCGAAAAACAGGCGGATACCAAGAACCAGGAGATCGCCAACAACGGGCTGGGCATTGCGCTGATGAACATCCCCGGCCATGAGCAGGAGGCGCTGGCGCACTTGCAGCGGGCGCTCGAAATTGCCATTGCGACGGGCAATACCTTGGGGCAGGCGATGAATTACCTCTCCATCGGAAGCTATTACGACGAGATCGGCGATCACCAAACGGCCCGCAGCTACCTCGCTGCGCTGAAGCGCCTGAATGAGGAAATGGACGATAAGAAGGGGATGGCGATTACCTTGGAGGCCATGGGCAATAGCTACCTGCTGGAAAATAAGGACCTCGGGACGGCGAGGACCTATTTCGAGCAGGCGCTGCATCGGTATGGAGAGCTGGGCAATCCGCTGGGGCAGGCAACCGTATTGACCAGCATCGGCGATATCTACCGGCAGGAGGGCCAGCTGGGCCAAGCGTTGGCGGCTTACTTGCGGGCATATACGGTGGGGAATGAGTTGGAGCACTACGCCATGATACAGCACAGTGCGGCGGCGATTGCGACCACCTATGAGCAACAGGGCCATGCCACGCAAGCCCTGGCCTACTACCGGATAGCGCAGCAGTATAAGGATAGCCTGGCCCTGCACGACCAGCAAGTGGCGATTTCGGCGATTAAGCAGCAGTACGACCTGGAAAGCAAAGAGGCGCAGATTGAGCTGCTTACCAAAGACAACCAACTGGCCGAAGCGAAACTGCACCGCCGCAACCTGATTATCTTTGCCATGGTAGGCCTGCTGGCCGTGGTAGCCGCCTTCGCGTTTTTCAAGTTCCGCATGCGGCGGTTGAAACGGCGATCGGACGAATTGATAAAGCGGCAGAAAGATGCCCGCCTGAAAGCATTGTACGACAAGAACCTGATGGAGGCCGAAATCATCGCCACGCGGATGCAGATCAATCCGCATTTCATGTTCAACTGCCTGGGGTCTATCCGCTTTTTGGTAGAGAAAAGGGAATATGACCGTGCGCTCAGTTACCTGGGCCATTTCAGTTGTTTCATCCGCCGCGTGCTGGAGATTTCGCACCGGCCCGTGCACCGGGTGTGCGACGAATTGATGCTGCTTGACCAATACCTGAAACTGGAGAAAAACCGCTTTGACGGCGAGTTTACCTACCACATCGTGAACGAAATGGAGCAATGGGAAAACCGCGACGTGATTCCCGCACTGCTGCTGCAACCCTTCGTGGAGAATGCGATCTGCCACGGCCTGGCACCTTCCGACAGGAAGGACAAGCGGCTCCGGATCGTGGCGAAATCGCGCGGGTCTGCCATCCAGCTGACGGTGGAAGACAACGGCGTGGGGCTGGGCGAACCGACCGTGGGCCGGGCGGGCCACCAGAGCATGGGGCACCGGATCACCGACAAGCGCATCGACCTGTTCAACAAGAGCTACCGCGACCACATCCAGTGGAACATTGAAAACACGGTGGGGCCCGATGGGGCCGTGGAAGGCACGCGCGCGCACATCGCTATCCTTATCGGCGATACCCCGGAGGGGGAATGGATACAAGCGGCTTTCGGGCAGCAGATTAATTTGAGTTGAGCATCGCTTATTTTTTACGTACCTTTGCCCCCGTTTTACGATTGTGGGCATCAGTGATATTTTAGCGAAATTTCGCCAGGGCGACCAAGTGACGGCACTGGCGGCGGCATTGCAGGGCAAGCACCCGAACATCCACCTGAAAGGGTTGATCGGATCGGCCGACGCGATGGCGGCCGTGGCATGCTACCAACTGCAGGAACGCCCCCTCGTATTCGTGCTGCCCACCCACGAGGAGGCCGCTTATTTTTTGAGCGACCTGGAGGGGCTGCTGGACAAGCAGGTGCTGTTTTTCCCGGCTTCGTACCGCAAGGCTTTCGACTTTACGCAGACCGATAGCGCCCACGTATTGCAGCGGGCCGAAACGCTGAGCACGCTCAACCGCGCCAGCGAGCTGCCCCGCATGGTGGTAACCTACCCCGAGGCGCTGGCCGAGAAGGTGATCAACCGCGCCGACCTCGAAAAGAATACGCTCGAAATAACCCAGCGGGCCAACCTCGACATCGATTTCATCAACGAGTTTTTGCAGGAATACGAGTTTGAGCGGGTAGACTTCGTATACGAGCCGGGGCAATACGCCATCCGTGGCGGCATCGTGGATATTTTCTCGTTCTCCAACGACCTGCCTTACCGCATCGAATTTTTCGGCAACGACATCGAAAGCATCCGTACGTTCGACATCGAAAGCCAGCTGTCGGTAAGCAACATACACACCGTAACCATCGTGCCCAATGTGCAGGCCAAGTTCCTTACGGAAGGCAACATCGCCTTGCTCGAATACATCCCTGCCGATGCGGTGATTTGGTTTGAAGACGTGCAGTTTACGCTCGACATCATTGCCCGTGGCTATAAGAGGGCGGGCGAGCTGTGGCGGGCGCTGCCCCCCGAGGATAAGCAGCAGAACCCCGAATGGGTAGACCCGAAGTACAACTTCATCGACGAGAAGAACCTGTCGGCCATCTTGCACGATTTTGCCGTGGTGGAGTTCGGTAAGCAGTTCCTCTACAAAGCGGACCACACCATTGTGTTTAACCAGCGCCCGCAGCCTTCGTTCAACAAGGACTTCAGCCTGCTGATACATAACTTCAAGGAGAATGAGCAAGCCCATATGGAGAATTGCATCTTCAGCGATTCACCGCGGCAGATTGAACGGCTCATCACCATCCTAGACGACATGGATAAGTCGGTCTCCTTCACACCCATCCATACGGCCCTGCGCGAAGGTTTTGCCGAGGTATCGCTCGGGGTGGCCTGCTATACCGACCATCAGGTGTTTGACCGGTACTACAAATACAAACGGAAGAAGGGGTATGAGCGCTCGCAGGCCATTACGCTGAAAGAACTGCGTGAGCTGAAACCGGGCGACTACATTACCCACATAGACCACGGCATCGGCAAGTATGCCGGATTGGAGAAGGTGGAGGTGAACGGCAAGGTGCAGGAGTCCATCCGCTTGATATACGCCGACAATGACCTGCTCTACGTGAATATCAACTCGCTGAACCGCATTTCGAAATATACGGGCAAGGACGGCGTGGCACCCAAGATGAACAAGCTGGGTACCGATGCGTGGGACAAGCTGAAGAAGACCACTAAAAAAAAAGTTAAAGACATTGCGCGCGACCTGATTAAGCTCTATGCGAAGCGGAAGGCGCAAACGGGAAACGCATTCAGCCCCGATACTTACCTGCAGACCGAGCTGGAGGCTTCGTTTATCTACGAGGATACGCCCGACCAGGAGAAGGCAACGCAGGATGTGAAGCAGGACATGGAATCGCCCCACCCGATGGACCGCCTGGTGTGCGGCGATGTGGGCTTCGGCAAAACGGAGGTAGCCATCCGGGCTGCCTTCAAGGCGGTGGCCGACAGCAAACAGGTGGCTGTGCTGGTACCTACCACCATCCTGGCCATGCAGCACCACCGCACCTTTACCGAGCGCCTGAGGGGGTTTCCCTGCAACATCGACTACATCAACCGGTTTAAGACGAACAAACAGATCAAGGAATCGCTGGCCCGGCTGGCGGAGGGGAAACTCGATATCATCATCGGTACGCACCGGCTGGTGAGCAAAGACGTGAAGTTCAAAGACCTGGGCCTGATGATCGTGGACGAGGAGCAGAAGTTTGGCGTAGGGGTGAAAGAGAAGCTCAAACAGCTCCGTGCCAACGTGGATGTGCTTACGCTGACGGCCACACCGATACCGCGCACGCTCCACTTTTCGCTGATGGGTGCGCGCGACCTCAGCATCATCAACACGCCACCGCCAAACCGGCAGCCCGTGCAGACGGAGCTGCACGTGTTTAACGAAACACTCATCCAGGAGGCGGTGACCTACGAAGTGGACCGCGGCGGGCAGGTGTTCTTCATCCACAACCGTGTGGCCGACCTGCCGCAGCTGGGCAACCTGATCATGAAGCTGGTGCCGCATGCACGGGTGGGGGTGGCCCACGGCCAGCTGGAGGGCGATGCCCTCGAGGATGTGATGCTCAAATTCGTGAACCACGAATACGACGTGCTGGTGGCCACCACCATCATCGAAGCGGGCCTGGACATCCCCAATGCCAATACCATCATCATCAACCACGCCCATATGTTTGGCCTGAGCGACCTCCACCAGATGCGGGGCCGTGTGGGGCGCTCCAACAAGAAGGCTTTCTGCTACCTGCTGAGCCCACCGCTCTCCACACTCACCGCCGAAGCGTACAAGCGGCTCAACGCCATCGAGGAGTTTTCGGAGCTGGGCAGTGGTTTCAATGTGGCCATGCGCGATCTCGATATCCGCGGAAGCGGCAACCTGCTAGGGGCCGAACAGAGCGGTTTTATTGCCGAGATTGGCTTTGAGATGTACCACAAGATACTGGACGAGGCCATCCAGGAGCTGAAAGACGACGAGTTCGCAGCACTTTTCACGGATGTGAAACCGCGTGACTTCGTGTCGTTCACCCAGATCGATACGGACCTGGAAGTGCTTATACCGGATGAATACGTGACCAATGTGGCCGAGCGGTACAACCTCTACAACGAAATCGCCAAGCTGGAAAACGAGGAACAGTTGGAAGGCTTCAGGAAGCTGCTACGCGATCGATTCGGTCCCGTACCGCCGCCGGTGGAAGAATTGCTGAATACACTGCGCCTGCAGTGGCGGGGCAAGGAAATCGGCTTCGAAAAGGTCTCTTTCAAGAAAAATGTACTCCGGGGCTACTTTGCCTCCAACCCGGCCTACTTCGAGAGCGACCAATTCGGGAAGGTACTCCAGTTTGTGCAGCAGAACCCCACCATCTGCAACCTCAAGGAGGTGAAAGGATCGTTGCGCATCGCCTTTGAGCGGGTGCCGGATATCGGGCAGGCCATTGCCATATTGAGCGATATGGTGGCGTAACCTTACAGCATCTCCAGTTCTTCCAACGTTTTGCCTTTTGTTTCTTTGACCTTGCGCCAGATAAAAAGCACGCCCAATGCACATATGGCCGAATAGATGTAAAAGGACTTTTCTTTCAGGGTTTCAAATAGAACGGGAAAGGTAAACACCAGGACGAAATAAGCCGCCCAAAGGCTCACTACCGCAATGGCCGTGGCTTCGCTCCGTACCCTGTTGGGAAATATCTCGGCAATCAATACCCAGGTAACGGGAGCCAGCGACATGGCGTAGATGCCGATGGATGCCAATAGGAACCAGGATACATGGGGCGAGTGGTCGCCCAGCAGGGCCACGATGATGAGATAGGTAACGGCGAGGCACCCGGCACCGATCAGCATCAACGGCTTTCGGCCCAGTCGATCGACCAGGAGCATGGCAAGCACGGTAAAAACTAAGTTGACGCCACCGATAAAAACGGTTTGCAAGAGCTGGTCATCCTGGGAGGCGCCAATGCTTTCGAATATCCGGGGGGTGTAGTTGAAAACCGTATTGATGCCGCATAACTGCTGAAATACCGCCAACCCGATGCCTACCATGACGGCGGGGAGTACGCCTTTCTTGAAAATGGCTGCATAATTGGTTTTGACCACGCCCCGCAGGGACCGGGTAATGTTGCCGATGGAATCGGCCACAAAACGGTCGTCGCCTATTTTTTGCAACACGTGGGCCGCTTGCGCCTTTTTTCCGGCTTTAAGGAGCCACCGCGGGCTCTCGGGCAGCCACAGCGTTCCGACAAAAAACAAAGCAGACGGGATAGCGCCCAGCCCGAACATCCAGCGCCAGGCGTCTTCCCCGCCATTGCGCAACGCGTAGTTGACCAGGTTGGTAACCAGGATGCCCAGCACGATGGTGAGCTGGTTGATGGCTACCATGCGCCCGCGTATATGGGCTGGCGAAATCTCTGCGATATACATGGGCGATAGCATGGAGGCCATGCCTACGCCGATGCCCGCACAGCATCTGGCAGCGATGAAGCTATCCCTGGAAAAGGAAAATGCCATCGCCAGGGACGACACCGCAAAGATGGCGGCGGCAACCAATAACCCCGGCCTACGGCCGTATTTTTCAGCCACGGACCCTGCTACCATGCAGCCGATGATGGCCCCCAACGCGAGGCTACCCGTTGCGAAGCCTTCCCAATAGGCATCTAACGAAAAATGCGTTTGCAAGAACGGGAGCGCGCCGGCGATGACCGCAAAGTCAAACCCGAATAGGTATCCGCCCAACGCGGAAATGAAGGAAATGCCCAACACATACTTCGTATGGTATGCATAGGACTGGGTGGGGGCGTGGAAGGTGCTGTCGTGGTTGGTTGGATTCATATACTGCAACTTTAAGGAAAATTAACGGGATGGCAATGGGAAATCAAGTGGTTAAAAAACGGTATACGGTGGTTTGCCGGTATGTTTCTCCCGGAAGCAACGTAATGGATGGGAAGCTGGCTTGATTGGGTGCATCGGGGAAGCCCTGGGCCTCCAGTGCAAGGCCACCGCTGCGCACATAAGGTTTCCCGTTTTTGCCCACATCGGTTCCGTCAAACAGCCATGCGTTGTAAAACTGGATACTGCGCTGGTCGGTATACAGCTCGATGCGCCGGCCGCTTTCTTTTTCTTCTACGGTGGCAGCCAGGCGCAAGGCATGGCCGGCTCCATCCAGCACATAAGACACCACATATCCTTTGCCCCGAAACAGCTGCCCGGGATAGGATTCATCGATACGGGCGCCGACCATCTGCGGCTGGGTGAAATCGAGTGGGCTGTCTTTTATCGAAACGATGCGGCCTGTGGGGATCAGCTCGTCATCGCAGGCTATGCTGGCGTTTGCATGGATGCAGACGAGGTGGTCCAACACATCGGTACCCTTGCCGCCATGGAGGTTAAAATAGGCATGGCTTGTGAGGTTAACAAGGGTTGCGGCATCCGTTTGTGCCGAATAGCTTATCCGCATGGCATTGTCGTTGCCCAATGTGTAGCATACGGTCACTTCCAGGTTTCCGGGGTAGCCTTCTTCCCCGTCTTTTGAAACCAGTGTGAACGCCAATTCCTCTTCCCCTTGGTCGTTTAACGAAACACGACCCCCCCAGACCCGGAAGCTGAATCCACCGGGACCGCCGTGCAGGTGGTTTCTTGTGGGCTTGCCGAACTGATCGTTGGTGGTCAATTGATAGTGGGTGCCACCCAAGCGGAAAGTTCCCTGGTCAATGCGCCCGCACACGCGGCCCACAATGGCGCCATGGTATTTTTCTTTTGCATGTTGGTAGTCGTCCAGGCTTTCGAAGCCGAGGACCACATCGGCCCATTGCTGTTTTTTGTCGGGCACCCACATGGATACCCAGCGGGCACCGTAATTGGTAAACTGGGCTACGCAACCATGCTTGTTGCGAAGGGTAAACAGGGTTACTGCCTCCCCGTTTACCGTACGGTTGAAGTTTTCGGTTTTTAACAATACGATCTGATGGCCGTTTGGCATGGGTACGTTTGCTGGCTGCTATCGATAACGGATTTAGGAGCTTGGGTGGCAAGCTCCTAAATCCGGATGGTTACTGATTTTGTGGCGTGATCCTGGCGATCCACCCGCCGCCGGGTGCCAACTCGAGTTTCAGCGTTTCGCCTGCTTGGATCTCGCGGCGAGACAGCGTATAGTCCGTTGCGGCGGTACGGGCATTGATCCCATCGGCGATGATTTCAATGTGGTAGTTGCCGGGCTCCAGAAAATCGGTGGTCAGGTCGATGGTCCGGGGGTCGTCGTTTGTGATGGCGCCGATATGCCAGTCGGCACCGGCCCTTCTGGCCAGCACCGTGTACTTGCCGATTTTGCCTGCCAGCAGTTTCGTCTCATCCCATCCCACGGGTATTTTCGCGAGAAAGTCCGTGCATTCCTGCTCCCGGTAGTAGTCGGAAGGAGAGCCGGGCAACATGGTCATGGGGCTGTTTAAGATGACAAACAAGGCCATGGCATGCGCCCGGGTGCCCCAGCCCATCGGGTAGTCCCGGATTTGGCTGAAATTATGCTTGTTGGCGTTGCGCATGGTGGCCGGGATGTAGTCCATGGCTCCTGTAAATAGGCGGATGTAGGGCAGGAGGTTGTGGTGTTCGGGATTGTCGTTATCGGACACGCCGTTCTGCTCAAATTCTATCAGCGCCTCCGAGGTGAGCACGTTCGGATATTTCCGGCTTAAGCCGCTGGGTTTGTAGGCACCGTGGAAATTGACGACCATTTTCTTCTCGGCCGCCTTGCTGGCCACCGCATCGTAAAACTCAACCATCTGTTGGTCATCCCTATTCATGAAGTCCATCTTGATGCCTTTGACGCCCCACCGTTCGAACTGGTCGAAAGCCTCCTCCCATTGGTCACGCAGGGTATTCCAGATAACCCACACCATCACGTCTACCCCCTTGGTTTTGGCGTAGGCGGTAACCGCTTGCATGTCTAAGCCGGGGACCGAACGCAGCAGGTCGTCTTTCGGGCTCCACCCATCATCGAAAAGGAAATACCGGAATCCGTGGTCGGCACAAAAGTCAATGAAGTATTTGGCCGTCTCGGTATTGACGCCGGCCTTGAAATCGACCCCGTAGATATTGTTCTTGCCCCACCAGTCAAACATCACCACGCCGGGTCTGATCCAGGAGGGATCGGCGATGGCGTTGGGAGATGCCAGGAGATAAACCATGTTGTTGTTGATGAGCCCGTCTTCCTGTTCGGCAACCGCAAAGATGCGCCACGGATAGTCCCGTTTGCCCGAAACCCGCGCGATGTAATCATGGGTTTCGCCGACCTGGCCGCTGGAGTAGCGGCTATTGGTGTTTACCAATGTTTTGGGATAAGGGGGATGGGTACCGGTAAATCGGCCGGCCCCGTCCGTGCGCATCCATAAGCCGGGGTAATCGTGGAGGTCCGATTCGGTGACCATCACGAACCTGCCGCCTTGTTTTTCTACAAGGATGGGCAGGTGGTAAAGCCTCGCCGGGTCCATGTCGCCCATTTTTTTGAATTCATAGGGCTGCTCATAAGCCGAATGGAATGACTTCTCGGACTGGAAGCGTACTGAATCGCCCGGCTGGAACTGGAGACGAAGGGTCTCGCTGACAACGGTCAAGCTGTCTTTGGCAGCCGTGGAAAAGCGGTAGGCCAACCCCTCATCGAACAGGCGGAAGGCTATTGACCGATTGGACTTAAATGTAAGAACCAGCTCGTTGTAGGCATTTCTGTAGGCCCCGAATTTTTCTTTGACCACTGGTGTTACCTCTTCATCTACGGCGTTTCGCTTCGCTTTGCTCACCTGCAAGGGGCCGCTCGCCAGGCCATCGGCAACCATGCCCAGGTCTGACAGCACCAACACGAGGTCTGCCCCCTTGGTCATCCGCAGGCTGATGCCCTGCTGGTTGTTTTCGATCTCGACAGCCAGTGCGGAGTTGGGGGAATGCAACGTATACTGCTGCGCATGGCTTGAGGCATAGCCAAGGGATAGGAAAACCAACATTAAATAGCCTTTCATACAACGATTAAGTTTAGTCCACTAAATTGTTCCAATTTTACCATATTTTCGACAAAATCCGGCAAGAATAAGCGCGCCGATGTAAACCCGTTACCATTTTGGGTTTTGTTCCAAGCGCGGGTTTATCAGCCTTTCCTTGGTGGGGAGCGGCATGAGGTAATGTTTCTCGGGATCGAATGTTCTCCCGTCTGCACTTTCCACAATGATGAACCCGTTGGCATCCGTCCTATTTTGCCATGCGGCATCCGTGTAGGGGTTTCTGTCCTGGCCTTCCACCACGATGGGGCTGGCCCAGGGGGTTCCCACGATTTTGATGCCTTTGATGTCCGTGGGGAGCTCAACTTCCGCGGTCTTCCACCTTCTCAGGTCGTCGTAACGGAAGCCTTCGAGGGCAAGTTCGATGGTTCTTTCGCGCCTTATTTCTTCTTGCATATCCAAGCCGTGGGTATTGACGAAACCGTTGGTCAGGTAGGGCATACGCGCCCTTTCGCGGATGATATTGATGGACTTGTTGAGGTCGTCGTCACTGATGGCGCCGTTCTTCTCAAAAAGGGCTTCCGCGTAGATGAGTAGTATCTCTGCATACCGTATGATATGGCGATCGTAGCCATAGCCAAGTGTAAACGGCGATTCGTTGGACACCGGATCTTCCGACAGGAATTTGTAGGTGGTGTAGCCCGTGTTTGCGTTGCGCTGTGGATAGAAAGGCCAGCTGGCGACCGGTTCGGGGTACCAGAGCTGCATGACGCCGGAGCCGGGAACGGCGATGGTCATCGTCATCCGGGGGTCGCGCATCTCAAATTCGGAATCGGTGAGGTCATAGCCCCTGAAGGAGGGTGATTTCGTGATGGGCAATCCGTCGGCACACAGGTACATGTCTGCCAGCTTTTTGGTGGGCAGCAGGTGGCCTTCGCCAACCGTACTCGGGTGGGTGTGGCGCGAAATGTTTACTTGATACCGACGGTCCAGTATCGCTTCCTGCGAATCATCCCCCTCATCGATAAACACATACCGGTAGCTTTGATCGCCCATACTGGTGAATAGCGCATACTGCGAACTGTTCATCACGGTGGTCGCGGCGGCAACGGCAATGTCTAGGTAGGCGCTTGCAGCGGCGTCATTTCTTGCTTTGCCCCAGGTGCCTTCAAAGAGGGCTACCCGTGCTTTCAATGCGTTGGCAGCACCTTTGGTGATCCGGCCCCGGTCGCCGCTCGGTAACGTAAGCTGCTCGGGCAGGTCGGCCGCGGCTTCCGTCAAATCTTTCAATATGAAATCAACGGTCTCTTTGCGGGAGGCTCTTTCGGCATAGAGCTCTTCATCATCGATATCCAGTTCTTTGGTGATAAGGGGTATCCCACCAAAGAGCCGAAAAATCATCCAGTAGTTGTAGGCCCTGAAAAACTTGGCTTCGCCCACATATTGCTTCAATTCCGAGGCGTTGGATGCTTCGGTGCCTTTTGCGATGATTTTGTTGCAGCGCCGGATGTAGCTATAAGCATTGGTCCACCGGCTGTCGTTTTCAGTGGTCTGGTAGGTTCCGTTGCTTACCGAGTTGGGTACATCGTAGGCGATATCCGAGTAGGTATCCAATGCGTTGAACCCTTCGAGCGAAAAATACAGGTTATTTGCAGCCAACTTAAAATCGGCACTTGTTTTCCAAAAGGTACCATCGGAGATGGCATCTTTCGGTATCAAATCCAGTCCTTTCTGGCATCCGGCAAACAGCAGGACGGAAATAATGGCTATTATCGAAAAAATATTGTTCATGATACGTCGTTTTAGTGGTTTAAAACTTAATGTCCAAGCCAAAGGAGATGATGCTATTAAACGGATACGTCTGTTCGTCAGAACGTTCCCAGGTTTCTTCCGGGTCGAACGATTTATTCCATGTGCCCTTTGAAAAGGTGAATAGGTCTTGTCCGCTCACATACACCCGTATTTGCTGCATCTTAGCTTTTCGTACAAACGGTTGCGGTAGGTTGTAGGCCAGTGTAAGCACTTTCAGCCGAAGGTAAGCGAGGTTATTCATGCGCATGGATGAGTACCGCCAATCCCAATTTTTTATTTCGTCATAGCCCACTGCGCCGGGTACAAGGCGGGGGTATTTAGCATCCGGGTTGTCCGGTGTCCAGTTTTTGCCGTAGAAATATTCCAGGGGTTGCATCCACACGGAGGGGAACGGATTGCTGAACTCGCCGGTCCGTATGCCTTCACGTTTTCCAATGCCCTGCAAAAAGATGCTTAAGTCAAATCCTTTGTATGATAGGTCGATGGTGGAGGAATAGGCATATCGCGGAAGCAGGTTCCCTAAATACACCATATCGCCCTGTGTTCCGTTGGCAGCATCGCCGAAGGCGGTGATTTTCCCGTCGCCGTCCACATCGCCGTACATCACGTCTCCTACCGCTAGATTAGCGGGAACGTTGCCTAACTGCTTGTAAGCAGCCAACTGTTCTGCATTTTGGATGATGCCCTTGTATTGGTAGCCGAAATAGGAATTGAGCGAATAACCTTCTCGAGCATATATCAACCCTTCTCCGTAGGCATCGTTCCCTTTGAGCTCGAGCAATTTGTTTTTGCTGTCGCTCAGCATGGCCGAAACGCGGTACTTGAAATTCCCGATTTGGTCATTCCAGGCGATTGAAAAGTCCCACCCCTTGGTTTCGAGCTTGCCGATGTTCTGTGTAGGGGCAGATCCGCCCAGGGTGGCGGGCAGCTGATCGTTTACCAGCATGTTTTTGTTGTTCTTGATATAGTAATCGATGCTTCCGGTTAACCGATTGGTTAGGAAGCCGAAGTCGATGCCCGCATTTTTTGTCTCGATGGTTTCCCAGGTGCGGCTTTGCGAGGCGATACTGGATACGGCGCCGGGCAGTCCCACATTGGGGGTGCCCATTGGATAGGCGCCGGACATGGAGATGAGGGAAATATAGTCGTAATTGCCGAAATTCAATTCCTGGTTGCCGGATTGACCCCATGACAACCGGGCTTTCAGGTTATCGAATACATCCATCGATTGGATGAAAGACTCTTCTGATAGGTTCCAGGCAACCGCCACCGATGGGAACAGGGCGCTCCAGCGTTTGTCTTTTGCAAACTTGGAACTGCCATCCATCCGTGTGGTAAAATCGACCAGGTATTTTCCGCCGTATGCGTAACTTAGCCGACCGAAGTACGACTGCAGCGCCCAATCGGACGCGCCGCCTGAGAAATTGGCATACTCCGTTTTTGTCCTGTCTGCAAGGTTTAAGGTAAAGATGTCATTGCTTACGAAGTTGTACCCGGTAATGGATTGATTCTCGTAGGTCTTCGTTTCGCGGGAAGCGCCCGCCATTACATTTACCTTGTGTTTGCCTGCGAAGGTTTTGTTGTAGTCCAGGTAGGCGGTATAATTCTGGTAAACGTTCTTGGCGTGTGTAAACAACGCACTATTGGGGGAATTGACGATGTCGAAATCGCTGCCATCCCAATTATGTTGCGCGAAAGTGGGGCGTGTTTCCTTCCGGTCAGTGAAATCTACGATGACACCTGCCTGGCCCACCAATAGCAAATCGTCTAGCAGCTTGAGGTTTCCTTTTACGTTGGATGACAGCCGGTAGGCATTGTCCTTATTGGTGCCTGCTTCACGCAGGTATTGAATGGGATTCCTAAACCCTCCTTGGTACTTATAAAGCTGCCCCAAGGGATTGTATATGGGAACGTAGCTGCCCATCTGGTTTACGTAATATAAGATGCTGCCAAGCGCCGTGGGACTGACCGTGGGCTGGTTCTCAAAGCTGGTTCTGGTTTCTACCGTTATCTTATCGGAAACCTTAAAATCGTAGTTCATCCGGAGGTTGTAGCGTTCGGAGTGGTTTTCACCATGGCGGAATATGCCTTCGTTGCGCTGGTATCCGGCTGAAAAGAGATAGGAATTATAGTCGCCGCCACCGGATAGGCTCAGGTTATGCATCTGCTGGATACCGGTTCCGAATACGTCATCGATCCAATCATGGGACTGGTAGAAGCCGGGGAAGTTCTCGAGGTACTTCAACCATCCCGTGGGGTCTGGCTCGGCATTGGCCCGGATCTTATTGAACACCTCCTCGGAAACGCCGGGCTGGTTCACGTTTCTCATACCCTCGTCATACATTTCGGCCAGCTGTAGGGTGTTGGTCCGTTTCTTTAGGAACTGTGGTGTCTTTACTCCGTAATTTCCGGAATACAGGATGCTTGGCGCTCCTTTGTTTCCTTTCTTCGTGGTAACGATGACCACCCCGTCGGCAGCGCGTGCGCCGTAGATGGAGGCTGCGGCATCCTTTAGTACGGTAAGGTCAGCGATGTCATTCGGGTTGATGAGGTTGAGGTCGCCGGGAATACCATCGATCAAAACGAGTACCCTGCTTCCGCCCATGGAGGAGGCCCCGCGTACTTGCATGGAATAGTTCTCGAAGCCGGGCCGGCCGCTTCCCCTGGTCACGGTGACACCGGGCAAGGAACCTTGCAGCGCGTTCATCGTGTTGGTGAGGGGCCGGGTTTCGAAGGTTTCGTTGCCGACTTTGGATACGGCACCGGTTAGTTCCCCTTTTAGTTTGGTGCCGTAACCGATAACGATGACTTCATCGAGTGCGGTTTCGAGCTGTTGCAGGACCACCCGCAGGGTTGCGGTGCCATCGGCTTTGCGCTCTTCCTTTTGGTGCCCCACAAACTCGAAAACGAGGATGTCGGTTACCGAAGCGCTGATGGAGAAATTCCCATCGGCATCGGTGGCGGTACCCGTCGCAGGTTTGTCCTTCACGGTTACCGAAACACCGGCCAGGGGAAGGTTGTTTTGATCGTGCACCTGCCCCGTGACGATCCGCTGCTGAGCCACAGCGAGGCCACTTACTGCCAGGAAGGAAAATAACAATAGGAGGGTGGTTCGTGGAAATGCCCAGCATTTCTTGATAAGATTTTGATTACTCATAACAGATTTTTTTGGTCATCAGTTTTGTCGAATTTTATGTCAAATTTATAGGTAAGCTATTGTTTTTTTGATGGATGATTTTTGGTCTTTGATGGATTATGTTACGATATGTTCCGTTCCATGGGGCGTGTGTGAAAGGGCGCCCTGATGGTTGTTGTCTAATTGCAGCACCTGCTCGAAAAGGAGGGTGGCCTTTTCGAGGTGTCCCGTTCCCAACCCGAGGTTTCCGAGCGCCATCAGGTAATAGCAATGCGCTTTATTCAGTAGGTTTAGGTCTGCGTCGAACACGGTTAGTCCGGGTAATGAGACGGCAAAATAATCGATGCTGATGTTGTCTTCGAGGTGTGTGGTGCCGAAATCAATGAGATACCGGAAGATTTCTTCGGCCTTTTCGGGGCTGCCCAACTTGATCCATGCCAGCCCTTGGTAGAAAATCTTATCGGGCTGGGGGTCGTTGTAGAAGATGGCTTGTGTAGGTTCGAGATGGCCTTTCGTTGCCAATTGGTAATAGTGGCGGGCCCGTTCCTTGTTTTTTAGCTTTTCATGGGCAACACCCTGCCAATAGTGGATGTCGTTTTCCTGCGCGCTGGCTAGTTTCCCTTCGCCCAGATTGGATGGATAATTTTCTGCGTTTGCGAGCAACAGCAATGCTTTTTCGTGGTTGCCCTTGCAAACCGCTTGCTTGGCGAGCTCGACATGGCAGATGAGGTATTGCTGGATGACCTTCCCTTCGCCGCCCTCCCATGGGTGGAATTTGCGGGAGCTAAGCAACTGCTTTGCTTGCTCATAATCGCCCAATTGGTTGCATAAGGTAATCCGCTCCAGGTAGAGGTCGTCTCTTTGTTCTACCAGGGGTAGGTGGGTGTTCAAAAGATGGAGCCGCTCGGCATGGTCGCGGTTCAGCCTTTTATACAATTGATCCAATTCCATCAATATGCGGGCATCGGTTGTGTCGAGCAGGAAGGCCTTCTCCATGGCTTGGAGGGCCTTGCCGGGATGATGGAGTTTGTTGAAATAGGCGATCGAGAGATTGCGGTGGGCGGTTGGAAGGTGCTCGTTTAGCTGCACGGCTTGTTCCCAGCAAGCAATGGCCTCTGTGTACTGCCTTTTGTCGAACCAGAAATTACCGAGGTAATAGGATGCCTTGGCATCCATTGGGTTCAATTCAATGGCTTTCTGAAGAACGGGCACATCTTCGATTTTGTTCGGAAAGACGAAATCGGGCGGGAGGGATGCCGCGTTCCGGTAAGTTTCCCGGGCTGCCGGGAGGTTTCCTGTTTGGGCGGTAAGCCAACCCAGGTAGTATTCAATGAGGGTGTGCGGACCGACGTGCATTTTGTATAAGGAAAGCAGTTGTATAGCATCTGCGTAGAGGCCGGCATGGGCATAGTCAAACGCAACTTCGATGAAGTTGTTTGCATGGTTGCCGCTGATGGTTTTCAGGTGGTCCAAGACCTCATGGGCGGGTTGGTCCTTGTTTTTCTCTTGGGTGCGTAAGAGGTACCGCTCAAACAGGCAACCGAAGTTGAAGGGATCAAGCGCGAGCGACTCATCAATGCATGCGTGTGCCTTGTCTAAACAAGTGAGTTTTCGAAGGATGAAAGCCCTGGCATGCCTGGCTGTATGGCTGTGATGGTTTTTGACCAACGATTTTTCGATAAAATCCAGGGCTTGTTCATGGTCTTTTTTCAGGGTTGCAATGCGTGCGAGGTTTAGATAGCCGGCGTGTTGCCAAGCATCGTTCCACGTGCTTTTGTAAAAGGCATCGTAGGCCCGGTCGTTTTCGCCTTGCATTTTAAGTGCCCAGCCCAGGTTATAGTACGGTTCGCCATCGTACGGGTTCGGATTGCGTGCGGTGATGGTTTCGATGGCTTGCTCGAAAAAGCGGGCTGCTTTGGCGAAGCGCCCCCGCCTTAGATACCACAACCCCAGGGCGTTGTTGCTGCGGGCGTCTTTGGGGTCCCGTTTCAGTGCCTCTTCATAATAGTCAACGGGGCTATAGGTTGCATGGCGGTATTGCTCCAGATGCAGGCCGGTAAGGAACAATTGTTCGTTATTTTCGACATCGGTGGGTTTTTTTGCCGGACGAGCCGGCTCGGGGATGGGTTGCTCAACGGCGGGTGCTTGCTGGTAGCTTACCAGTTCTTTGGCCGCAGCCAGGTCAACGACGGTCAACTTGATGGCCTCTGGCGGGATGGCATCGTTGAGCGTTATGTGTTTGATGTAGGGGTTTTCCGGTGACAATGAAATGGTTTCCGTAAACAAACACCTGTCTCCGTGGGTCAAATCGATGCGTACCTGTTCATAGGCCGCCGTGAGGTATGCAATGATCGTTGCTTCATTTCCATCGACCGCCAGATTGATTACCGCTTCTTTCGTCGCATTTTTTACCATGCCCACTTCGCGGTAAGGCATGAAATATTGCACGAAGGTTTTTTCTTCGTAAGGCTGCAACCAAGTGAAATCCGGTTGATTGTCGGTATAGACGCCGGTCATCAGTTCGATATACGGCCCGTCCTCGTCGGTGAGGTGATCGTCCCACCTACGGCCAAATTCGCCGTTGCCCCATGTCCATTGCTTTTTGCCTGGCGAGATGTGGTGATCGGCCACATGCAGCAACCCGCCTTTGGTGTCATGTTCGTAGCCGCCCACGAAATTGTACCGGGAACTTACGGCCATGTAGGAAGTTGGTACGGGAATATTCTTATACCTCGAAATATCGGTGCCGGGCGAATAGTCTACTTTGTAATAGATGCCGTTGGCAATCGGGAACGGCGAGACATCCCTTTTGCCATGATCGAAAACAGCGTGCACGTCTGGCGGGAAAACGGATTGGTAGTCGTCGTTTACTTTTACGGCAGGGTTTGCCCACCACAGGAACGTTTGTGGAAACGGCGTGCGATTGTATACACGGCCCTTTATTTCCAGGTAGGCCCTATCCGGGTACATCGTAAAGCCCGCCATGCCCTTGGTTCTGAACATCCGCTCCACTTCATTTACCCACACGGTCTTGCTGCCGTCTTCGTGGCTGGTGATGGTATGGTCTACCGGCTCGAAGGTAGAAGGACGGTGGTGCTGCGGCCAATTGAACTCGATACCGCCCGAAATCCAGGGCCCCGTAAGCCCTACCAGTGCAGGTTTGATCACTTGGTTGTAATAAACGAAATGCCGTTGCAGTATCTTGTCGTAGGCCATTTGTATCCTGCCCCCCAACTCGGGCAGGATCATTATTTTTAAATAGCGGTTCTCCAGGAAGACAGCTTGGTAGGTTTGATTGATTTTCTCATCGTGGATTTTTTCTATCACCGCGTAGGGATATACCACACCACTGCTTCCTTGGTAAACTCTTTTCTCCAGAAACATTGGATTTTTCTCCGGAAGCCCCGTGGGATACGTGGGAATCACGATAGGTTCAATCCATGCTTTTACTTCTCCTTGACCCATAGTAGAACGGTTAATGTATGTTCCAAAAATAGGTGTACATGGAAGCCGGGTAAATGGAGTAATGTCCTAATTAGATGGATTTTTTTACTATTTTTAAGCCTTGAATTTCAGGTATGGAACATACGATTAAAAAGAAAGAAGGTTTTCAGGGGCAAAAGCTCATTGTTATCCCCGAGCAAGTGATTAAAAGTAAGTGCGTAAAAAACGAGCTGATCAACGGCCTATACATTACGGATATCGGGTACTACCCGAAAGCCAAGTTCCATTATATCGAGCGGGCGCTGGGAGCAGAGCAATGCATATTGATTTACTGCCATGACGGGAAAGGGGAGGTTACCATCCGCCATAAAAAGTATAAAATGGAGGCTGGCGACTTTATTATCATCCCCGCTCGGACCCCGCACGCTTACACCGCTGACGAAAAAGATCCTTGGAGCATTTACTGGATCCATTTCAAAGGAGCAATCGCCAACAAAATCGCCTCCAACGTGGGGAAAAAGAATGGGATGAAGGGATTTATCCGTTTCAAGGAGAAGAGTGTCGGCCTGTTTGACGAAATGTATGTGCAGTTGGAAAAAGGATATTCCAACGATAATCTGGTGTGTGCCAACATGTGCCTGTGGCATTTTTTTGCTACCTTCCTCTTCAATGACAAATACGATGTGTCCGGCGAGCTGAGTAATAAAGATTCCATTGATTTTGCGATTGATTTTTTAAGCGATCATACAGACCGTATCTTATCGCTGGAGGAAATTGCCGGTGTCGTCAACTTATCCCCTTCGCATTTTTCGTATCTGTTCAAGAAGAAAACCGGGTTTTCACCGATGGAATATTTCAATCACTTGAAAGTGCAGAAGGCGTGTCAATACCTCCTTTTCACGAAATTGCGGATCAAGGAGATTTCCTTGGAGGTAGGCATCGATGACCCCTATTATTTCTCACGGATGTTTACGAAAGTAATGGGGCTGTCGCCCAATGAATACCGAAAGAAGCGGGTGTGGTAACGAAGGTAGTGGCAGGCTTACCGTAATCAATAATCCGGGTAGGCATTGTCTTGGAATTCGCCACTGACGTGGATGATATCTTCATCGTCGTTTGGATTGACCAGGGTCGCTTCGAACGTGCCGGCCAACAGGCTGTATGGGCCCCGTTTGTATACCTTGGTGATGGTTACGGTGCCGCCGCCCCGACTTCATCGGTGGTATAGTAACCATCGGTATTGGCCGCTACGAGCACAGCGATGTGGCCGGGGCTATCTTTTGTAAAGGTATGCGAGCCCGGTTCGTTGTACCGCGGTACATAATGATGACGACTAAGCGGCTGCCAAGCGGTGCACGTGGCAACTGCTTAGTCGTTGGCCATCCGCCGGCGGGTTAATTTACCGCCGGCAACAGCGAATAGTCTTTGCCGTACTCCAGCATCTGGCCATAGAAATCGGTGACGTATTCCAGCTTCACGTCGGTGATTTCGCCGTTTGTTTCGACGGGGGTGAGCCGGGGTTGCACGAAACCTTTATAAGGCTTGAGGTTCAGCTTGGCGTAACGCGCGAGCACTTCGTCGTGCAGTTCGCGGTTTACCTTGACACCGTAATTTTCTACGAGGTTCTTGCCGGCTTCATAGTCACCTTCCGACTTGATGCGCTGTATTTCGCGCAGCAGCTCGCCGAACAACGTGCGTAACTGCTCGTAATCATTGACCTGCACATAGGTCTTCCCGTCGATTTTCTCGAACGAGACGACGTTGGCCGCTTTGCCTTTTTCATACACCCAGTAGGCATTGAGTGCGCGGTTGCGCATGTGGGCCTCCTCGATCTGGTCGCCCGGCTTGATGCGGGTAAGCTGGGTCATCAAACCATTCATGAGATAGCTATCGTATTCGGCCTTACCCGCTTCCAGCGATGGCATGACGCCGATCTCGACGAGCTTGGGGTCGAGGATATAGTACAGGGCCACCAGATCGGCACGCGCTTCTTCCAGGCAGGAGGCATAGCTTTTGAGCGTTTTGTCGGTAGTGCCCACACCGGGGTTGATCTGGCCGGAGGCATGGCCGATGCACTCGTGCATATCGGTGTGGAGGTCGCTCGCCAGGTTGCCGTATTTTTTCATGCGGTTCAACTTGGCGGTATCGGCCACGAACTCTTCGAGGAAGCCACTGTTGGCGCTGCTCTCGTTGTAGGCATGCACGATGTTGCTGAGCGATACCGACTTGGAGCCGTACTCCTTGCGCAGCCAGTCTGAATTGGGTAGGTTGATGCCGATGGGTGTGCTGGGTGATGCATCGCCTGCCTCTGCGATAACGGTGATGGCCTTGGCACTGATGCCTTTCACCTCCTTTTTCTTATGCGCGGGCATGAGGGGCGAGTTGTCTTCGAACCACTGGGCCTCATCGGCAATGGCCTTGATGCGTTTGGTGCTTTCGAGATCTTTCAGCGAGAGCACGGCCTCGTAGCTGCCCTTGATGCCAAGGGCATCGTTGTACACTTCGATGAAGCCATTGGCAAAATCGATGGTGCCGGTGGTATCTTGCACCCACGCTTTGTTGTATTCATCCCACGTGCGGAGGTCGCCCGTGCGGTAATAGTCGGCCAAGAGGGTGAGCGCCTGCTGCTGGGTGGGGTTTTCGGCTTGGGGGATGGCTTTTTCGAGCCAGAAGATGATCCGGTCGATGGCGGTGCCGTACATGCCTCCCGATTTCCATACCCGCTCGGCAACCGCGCCGTCCACCTTGGTCACCTTGCTGTTGAGGCCCCATTCGGGGTCGTGGCCCGTATCGGGGAACGTGCCGTAGAAAGCCTCTACTTCCTGCTGGCTCACGCCCTCATAGAAATTGTTGGATGATTGCGCCACATGGTCGATGCCCTCGGTGAGGTTGACCATTTTGGGGTTTACCGCGGGGTCGAAGATGGTTGGCTCGATGCGGTCGATAAAGGCGGCCACGCTTTCGCCATCGAGCAGCGGGAGGGCCGCCGGGTCGCACGCCTGTACCAGGCCGGTGAAGTATTCGGGGCTGCACTCGGGCACAAACTTGTCGTTGGAATAATGGTGGTGGGCGCCGTTGCTGAACCAAAAGCGGCCCGCATAGGTTTTGAGTTTGGCCCATTCGTCGCCGCTTTTATCCGTTTCGGGGTTGTTGAAGATCGCTTCGAGCGTTTTACGGATGGTGAGGTTGTCTTTGCCGCGTTGGTCGTAGATGATATCGCGGCCCGACAGGGCAGCCTGGTAGAGGTAGTAGGCCAGCTTTTTCTGCTGGAGGGTGAGCGCATCGAACCCCGGCACATCGTAGCGGAGGATTTCGAGGTCGGCAAATGCGTCGACCGTAACGGGCGACGGCTGTGTGGCGCCGGCGGCATCGCTTCCGGGCGACTGGCACGACTGGGATAAAGTAGCCAAGGCTACGGAACTAGCGACTAGCATCGTGATGTTGGTACGTACAGTTTTCATGAGTTGAACATTCATTTAGTGCATGGTAATGTGGCCGAATAGGTGCTCGGCATCCTGCAAAGGAAATAAAATAAAACCAAGAAAACCATTCTTTTGTTTAGTTTCGCGGTCAAATCAAGACGCTAGCAATACGTGAAAAGTCCGATTCAACAGGCCGGGTATGTGATGGCGGGCATCGTGTTTGCCATTTTGTGGGCATCCGCATCGGCAGCCACGAAAATAGGCCTGCTATCGGCACAGCCCTTCGTCATCGCCATTGCGCGTTTTGCGGTTGCCGCGTCGGTGATGCTGGTAGTTGCGCACGGGGTGATGGGCCAACCGCTGCCGATGGGGCGGACACTGTGGAAGCGGCTGGCCATGTACGGATTCCTCAACGTGGGACTCTACCTCGGCTTGTATGTGGTGGCCATGCAGGAAGTATCGGCCGGGCTGGGGGCATTGTTTGTTGCCACCAATCCGGTGCTCATTGCCCTGATGGGCGCTGTGTGGTACAAGCAGCCTGTGGGCTGGCGTACGGTGCTGAGCTTTACCTTGTGTATGGCAGGGATGTTGCTCGCCTCCTACCCGCTGCTTGGCGAGAGCTATGCAACCCCGCGCGGCCTTGCCGTGCTTTTCCTCAGCATGCTGTCCTACTCGGCGGGGGCGATTTACTTCGCCCGGAGAGACTGGGGCAACCTGCATATCCTCACCATCAACGGCTGGCAGACACTCCTTGGTGGGTTGTGCGTGCTGCCCTTTGCGTGGTACTTTTACGAAGGGGCAGCCAATTCGTTCGATGGCCGATTTTGGGGGACGGTGCTTTGGCTGGCCATTGCCGTGTCGGTCATTGCGGTGCTGCTGTGGCTGTACTTGCTGCGCGATAACCCCATCAAGGCGTCGGCCTGGCTATTCCTTTGCCCCATTGCGGGCTTTGCTATTGCGGCGGCGCTGATGGGCGAGCCCCTCTCCTGGCATACCTGGGCGGGGGTGTTGCTCGTGATGGTGGGCCTGTATATGGTGCAACGGCGACGGGCACATCGCGAAACAACAGGGGGAACTTCGCATAGATAGCCGCCGAATTGGCCGGAGTGGATTGATTTTTTTGCCTAAGTTTGTATGGTTGTAAAACAACCCCTTTCAAATTTCACTAACATGAGTCATATAGAAACCGATTTGATCCACGCGGGGAAGTCGTTTAACGACACGCAGGCCGTGGTGCCCCCTATTTACCAGTCGTCTACGTACTATGCATCGGCGGATGCCGAGGCTTACATGGCGGCGGCCACGGATGCCCGCTACCCCTATTTTTACCACCGGCACGGCAACCCGGTGAGCAGCCAGGCAGCCGAAGTAGTGGCCGGCTTGGAAGGCACCGAGGCAGCCCTGCTCACGGCCACAGGTATGGCGGCCATCAGTACAGCGATCCTCACGGTGGTGAAGGCGGGTGACCACGTGGTGGCCCAACAGTCGCACTACTCGGCAGCTAGCATCCTGCTGAAGGAGTTGCTGCCCCAGTTCGGCGTATCGGTGTCGTTCTTTGACCAGGGCGACAATGCATCGCTCCAGGGCGTGCTGCGTGATGAGACCACACTGATTTACCTCGAAACGCCTTCCAATCCGAATCTGGCGTTGACCGATTTGGAGTACGTAGGAAAGGTGGCGCGGCAGCGCGGCGTCACCACCATCTGCGACAATACCTTTGCCAGTCCCATTAACCAGCGGCCGGGCGATTTCGGTATCGACCTCATTGTGCATAGTGCCACCAAGTATCTCGGCGGCCATAGCGACCTGACCGCGGGTGTAATCTGCGGCACGGAGGAAACGGTGAACAAGGCGTGGAAGAAATTGCTGTCGCTGGGGGGTGCGCTGGCGCCGTTTGACGCTTGGCTGCTGCTGCGCGGCCTGCGCACGCTGTCTCTCCGTGTGCGCCAGATCAATGCCAACGCACTGGCCCTGGCGCAGTGGCTGGAGCAACACCCCCATATTGCGCATGTAGGCTATTGCGGGCTACCTTCGCACCCACAGCACAAGCTGGCCAAAAAGCAGATGAAAGGCTTTACGGGTATGCTTTGCGTGGAGATAGCGGGTGCCGACGAACGCCAGCAGTTTGGACGGGCGCAGGCCGTATTGAACCGCCTGCGGATTTTTGCCAATGCGGCAAGCCTAGGGGGGGTGGAATCGCTGGTGGTGCACCCGGCGAGTATGTGGGGGCTGCATCACTCGCCCGAGCAAAAACTGAAAGCCGGTATCAATGACGGCATGCTGCGCATCTCGGTGGGTATTGAACACATCGACGACCTGATCGGCGATTTCGAGCAGGCCCTGGCCGGGCTCTAATGTAAATCGGTGGGAAACGCGAAGGGAAGAATGACGCGACTAGGGAAATACATATGGCGGTTAAACCAATGGCGCATCCAGCGGCTGTCGAACCGGAATTTCCTGGTTATTTTATCGGTACTGGTAGGGGTAATGGGTGGCCTCGCCGCAGCGGCGTTGAAGGGGCTTACGCACTCCATTGCAGCATTTCTGCAGGATGAAGTACAATGGGAATACAAGTATTATCTGTACCTCTTTTTCCCATTGGTGGGTATCCTGCTTAGCGTAGTATACGTACGAAGGTTTGTCAAAAGCAAACATATGGCCCATGGCATGACCCCAATCATGTATGCCATATCGCGCAAATCGAGCAAGATCGAGCCCCATAACATGTATTCGCAGATTATTACCAGCGCGCTCACCATTGGGTTTGGCGGCTCCGCGGGATTGGAAGCACCTATTGCGAACAGCGGATCTGCAATCGGCTCTAACATTGGGCGTGTCTTTGGACTCAATTACCGCGAGGTAACGTTGTTGCTGGCGTGCGGCGCCGCAGCTGGCATCGCGGGGGCTTTCAATAGCCCCGTGGCAGGGATGATCTTTGCCATAGAAATCCTGCTGCCGGAGTTTTCGATTCCGGCGTTCATACCCCTGTTAATGTCGGCGGCAACGGCTTCCGTGATATCACGGTTGCTGTATAGCGAACCACTGTTCTATTTGCTTACGGACGATTGGGATCTGAACGCCTTATTTTTTTATGTGATACTGGCCATCCTGATCGGTTTGTTTTCCATTTATTTTGCCAAGTTGAGTACCGCGGTGAATGGATGGTTTGCCCGCATTAACAACCCTTACCGGAAGGTGTGGTTGAGCGGGCTGCTATTGGGGCTGCTTATTTTCCTTTTCCCCGCCCTGTATGGCGAGGGATACTTGGCGATCCAACAGATTCTGGATGGAAACCACCACGCGTTGCTTGACAATAGCATTTTCTCGAGTTACAGCCAATACGGTTATTTGATTGTTTGCTACGCTATCGTAACGGTGTTCGCCAAATCATTCGCTTCGCTCGTAACGCTCAACAGTGGTGGCAATGGCGGCATATTCGGACCAACGGTAGTAATGGGAGGTTTGTTGGGGTTTGCTTTTGCCTATGGGTTGAACTTGACGGGGTGGGTAACCCTCGATATCGCAAATTTTGCCGTTGCGGGCATGGCGGCTGCCCTCAGCGGAATCATGCATGCACCCCTTACGGGAATTTTCCTGAGTGCCGAAATTACCGGCGGCTACGCGCTCATGGTGCCGCTGATGATCGTTACTTCCATTGCATACCTCATCAACCGCAGCGTGATGAAGCATTCCATCTATACCAAGGTACTGGCAGAGAAAGGTGATCTGCTCACCCACGAAGATAAGGACCGCACGGTGCTGAGTATGATGAAGCTACGTTACGTGTTGGAAACGAATTTCACCATCCTGCATCCGTGGGAGCAGCCGGCAGACAGGCGACACGATATTATCCATACGAAGCGGAATATTTTTCCGGTGGTAGACGATATGGGTAAGCTGCTGGGGATCATCTACAGCGAGCGGCTGTTTGAAATCCTGCTGGGCGAAACGAAAGAGAGCGACAAATCGATAGCCGATTTAGTGCAGAAACCTGTGGATACGGTGCAGATGGGTGCTAACATGGAAGTGGTGATGAACAAGATGAACCGAGAGGATATCTGGATACTGCCGGTCGTTGACCAAGAGGGGCAATACATGGGTTTCGTTTCCAAATCGGCCGTTTTCAACAAATACCGGGCCTTGCTGATGCGGCAGGCGGATTACCTGGGATGAGATGGCCCGGAAACGCCACGAGGTGTTAACACTAACTTAACTTGAAGGAAACTATTAATACATATTAAGTTTACATCTTTGTGCCGTTTATTGCTCATTGGGGTTACTATGGAGTACATGTTATTTATTGTTGCCGTATTGCTGGTATTGGCTATTGCGGATTTGATTGTAGGCGTCAGTAACGATGCCGTCAATTTTCTGAATTCAGCCATCGGAAGCAAAGTGACCACGTACCGTAACATTATCTTGATTGCTTCGGCGGGGATACTGGTAGGGTGTTTTTTTTCGAGTGGGATGATGGAAATCGCACGGAAGGGGATTTTCCAGCCGCAGCATTTCACGTTCGATAAGGTGATGTGGATATTCCTGGCCGTGATGCTGGCTGATATTGTACTCCTCGATATTTTCAATACGTTGGGTTTACCTACCTCTACCACCGTCTCCATCGTGTTCGAGCTACTGGGAGCTTCCGCAATTATGGGCTTCCTTTTTGCGGCTGAGAAGGGTGAGTCTATCGGCGAAGTGATGAAATACATCAACATGGATAGTACATTTTCGATTGTTTCGGGGATCTTCCTTTCCATTCTGATAGCCTTTACGGCGGGAGTAATTGTGCAGTTTGTGATGCGCTCGGCCTTTACCTTTCAATACGAGAAGCGGCTGAAAAGCCTCGGCGTACCGTTTTCGGGTATCGGTATTACGGTAATTATCTATTTCCTGCTGATTAAAGGATTGAAAGGAACCACGCTGGCCGAGGGCGAATGGGTAAATGTGATTTATGATAATGTGACGATGGTCATGCTGGCCGTTCTCGTGATATCGGTAACGCTTTGTTATTGGCTTCAACGGCAGTTTGGCGTGAACCCGTTAAAGATTGTTGTGCTGGCGGGGACGTTCTCGCTGGCGATGGCGTTTGCGGGCAACGACTTGGTAAACTTTATCGGCGTGCCGATTACGGGACTGTTGGCGTACCAGAATTGGCTAGGAAGCGGTGTGCCGGCCGATGCGTTGTACCAGGATTATCTGGCAACGAGTGACGTCATCGTGCCCGGTTACATGCTGGGGATAGCAGGGGTGGTGATGGCATTGACCTTGTGGTTGAGTGCAAAAGCCAAAAAGGTGACCGAAACGGAAATTAACCTCGGTAAGCAGGGCGACGACGGGAGCGACGAACGGTTTAAACCCAATAACATTTCCAGGCGGGTGGTGAAGACAGCGATGATGCTAGGTAACGTATTTGATGCGGTGATACCACGCAATGTGAAAAGAAGGTATAACCTGAGTTTTGAGCGCGATAAACTGCATAAGGCAACCGAAGTGGGTGAGGATGCGCCTGCGTTTGACTTGGTAAGGGCGGGTACCAACTTGATACTGGCCAGTATACTGATAGCCTGGGCCACCTCGCAAAAGTTGCCGCTATCGACCACCTATGTGACCTTTATGGTGGCCATGGGTACGTCGCTGGCCGATAAGGCGTGGGGTCGCGAATCGGCCGTTTACCGTGTAACGGGCGTGCTGAGCGTCATCGGCGGGTGGTTCATCACCGCGTTGATTGCGTTTTCAGTAGCGGGGTTCTTTGTGTTCGTGATTTACCAAGGGGTGGTGGCTACGGCCGTATTGATGGGGGTGGTGCTAGTTTACATCATTATATCCAATATCACATTTGCCAAGAAGGAACAGAAATCGAAGGCCGAGAAAAGCCGTCTCAGCTCGTTGGAAGAGGCTGACCTCGACGTGTACATCCGTAGCAAGAACATGCTGGTAACCATGGTGATTGAGATATCGGGCCACTACAGTACCGTACTGAACGGGATACGCAGCAGTGATGCATCGGCTATCAAAAGGACCGACAGGGAGCTGATGGACCTCATCAAATATTCCTATAAGTTGAAACGGAACAGCCTGCGCGCCATCCGGAAGCTGGAGGCTGCTGACCAGCGCTCGGCCGAAGTGATTGTGCACGGTGCCGACTTGATACAGGATATGCTCCAATCGGCAAAATTTTTGAGTGCCGAAAGTCTCCAGTATGTCGAGAACCTGCATGAACCACTGGCCAGTGGATTTATTGATACGCTGGAAGTGCTGGCTGGCAAGATGGATAAGTTTTTCCGGTTGGCGACCAACGAACTCAACGAAGAGGATGGGCCCGATGTGCCGTTGCTCCGCTTAAGCCGCAACGAGATCCGTGAATTCATCAATACGAACTTCGGCAACGAGCTGGATGTCATCCGCCGCAAGGACATCGGCAGCAAGCGGGCATTGCTCCAAACGAGTATTTTCCTCCAAAGCCGCGATATTCAGGCGGTGCTTTTCAGGATCTGTAAGCTCTACGGCCGGTTCGAGAACTGAGAGTAGGCGCCGGATAATCGCGCCAACTTCTTTATAAAATCTTTATACCTTAGTTTCTTTCTTTGTAGAGAAATAACTACGACCTTGGTGGCGGCAAAACTTCGTGCCTTTTGGAGCCACTTGCCCGCATTGAGCGAAGCGTGCTGACGCATCGGTTTCTGCCGAAAGGGGCATGGGGTACAGAATCATTACCGAAAGAGGCGTGGGCTAGCGGCTCCAATAGAAGGTTAACGGAATTTCACAGCGAATCATGAAAAAGCATTTCCATGGCCACCCACTCACCGCAGCGGGCTTGCTAGTAGCGCTTGGTATTATTTATGGCGATATAGGCACTTCCCCGCTTTACGTTTTCAAAGCGATTATCGGGTCGGAACCCATCGACCCTGATTTGATATATGGAGGGTTATCCTGTATTTTCTGGACACTGACGCTGCAGACGACCCTCAAGTATGTCATCATCACGCTGCGGGCTGATAATAAAGGCGAGGGCGGTATCCTTTCGTTGTTTTCGCTGGTAAGGAAACGGGGTCTTTGGGTGGTGTTTCCGGCTATGCTCGGTGGTGCCGCCCTATTGGCCGACGGGATGATCACACCTGCCATTACCATTTCTTCGGCCATTGAAGGATTGGATATCTTTTATCCCGGTTTACAGACCGTTCCCGTCGTGCTGGTTATCGTCGTTGCCCTTTTTTCCGTGCAGCGTTTCGGTACGGCCATTGTGGGTCGGCTATTCGGCCCGGTGATGTTTCTATGGTTCTCGATGCTGGCGGTACTTGGGTTCTCCCATCTTTTAAGTGAACCGGCGGTACTGAAGGCCATCAGCCCACATTACGCCATCCAAACCATTATTTCACACCCGAACGCCATCTTGATCATCGGTGCGGTCTTCCTTTGCACCACAGGTGCCGAAGCGTTGTATTCGGACCTTGGTCATTGCGGGCTCAAGAACATTCGGATTTCCTGGATATTCGTGAAGCTATGTTTGCTATTGAGCTATTTCGGGCAGGGCGCATGGCTGCTTGGACATGAAGGCGTAACACTTGATGGAGGCAACCCGTTTTATAAAGTGATGCCTACATGGTTTTTGCCTTACGGGATTTCAATCGCAACGATTGCCGCTGTCATTGCCAGCCAAGCGATGGTTTCGGGCGCGTTTACGTTGGTGTCTGAGGCCGTCCGTCTAAACTTATGGCCAAAGGTGCGGATTGTCCATCCCAATTTGTTGAAAGGGCAGCTTTATGTACCGTCTGTAAATTGGATTTTGCTGATCGGCTGTATACTGGTCATCTTGGTATTCCGCGAATCGGCCCGGATGGAAGCGGCATATGGACTGGCCATCAATATCAGCTTCATGGTTACCACCGTGATGATGACGGTTTTCCTTCTCCAGCGACGTGTATCAAAATTCCTCGCTTTCAGCTTCCTCGTAGTCTATCTGCTTATTGAGGTTGTCTTTTTCGTGGGCAATGTATCGAAATTTTCACACGGTGGTTGGCTCACGCTGCTGATTACGGCCGTGGTGTTTACTGTGATGTTGTGCTGGTGGTGGGCGCGGAAGATCAAGAACCGACATACACGGTTTGTGACAATTGAAAAATACCTGCCTATCATCTCGGAGATTGGCATGGACACATCCATCCCGCTGTATGCCTCCCAACTGGTTTACCTGACCAGTGCAAACTTCGATTCTGAGATTGAGGAAAGTATTATTTATTCTATCATCAGAAAGAAGCCAAAACGGGCAGACGTCTATTGGTTAGTGCATGTAGATGTAACCGACGCACCGTACACAGGTAAGTATGAAGTGACACATTTAATTCAGGGTAAGGTGATCCGGGTTGATTTCCGGTTGGGCTTCCGTGACGAGCAGCGCATCAGCGTGCTTTTCCGCGAGGTTGTACAGGACCTGGTTGCCAATGGTGAGGTGGACATCAAAAGTAATTTTGAGACGCTGCGACGGCACAAATTGGATGGGGATTTTCGTTTTGTGGTACTGGAGCGTGTATTGTCCAGCTCGCCGGAGTTTAGCTTTCCCGAACGGATCGTATTGGATATATACAGTGTATTGCGAACATTCAGCCTTTCGGAAGAAAAGGGATTTGGTTTGGATTCCAGCTTCGTAACGGTGGAAAGGGTCCCGCTGATGGCTCCTGTGCAACCGCAACAGGGAAAACTAAAAAGAATGAAATAGGTCTTTACTCGTCGCGTTCGAATAGGTTCCTCACTCATCCATATTTTTTCAAACCTGCTTCTCCATAGGAGCAGGCTTTTTTATATAGCCGAATAATCAGAGATGGTAGTAAACATAGCCTTTTTAATTGTATTGATGTCGTGCGCTTTCCGATATATCTGGAGGCAGATGACTACATTACGCATAGACTGCCGTTTTCCAGGCTGCGCGAACAGTTCGATACGGTAGTGAACCCCACTGCATTGGCCATCAAAACGATCGTAGACATGGGCGCATAGCTGATGCGCGATGATACTTGACTTTAAGCGTAAGCGGCAGACCCCTTTTTATTGATGCCTTAAAATAAACTTAAGGAAATCAATAATTTCACTAAGTTTGCTGGTAAAAGCTAACCCATGTGGGCGAAATTCGTTATCGCGTTTATCTTATTTTTAGTTACCCTGCCTGTTGCCCACGGCAAAGCGGTGCCGCCGTCCATGCTTATCCCGCACCACTACACGAGCCAGGAGGGGCTTATCTTCGACAACGTGAACGGCATCGCGCAAGACCGTGCCGGTTTTATCTGGGTGGCCACCGAAGACGGGCTGAGCCGATTCGATGGCAAATCATTCTACAACATCAAATACGATGTCCGCTCGCCGCAGGGGCTGGCAGGCAACTACATCGCACAGCTTTACACCGACGTGCAAGGTAACCTCTGGGTCACCTCACGAAACGGCATCAGTAAATACGACGTATCCAGCGAATCGTTTACCCACTTCGAATTGGCATCAACCCGCGACAGCCGGTTTAAGTCGGATGTGAGCTCGGTAAGCCGGTCGACCAGCAACAACGAGCTATGGATCTCGTCAAACGGGCGTGGATTCTACCGGTTCAACAGCACCACCGGTGGTTTCCTCCGGTATACCACGGAAAGCCTGCCGGGCCTCAGCTCCAATATGGTCACCCGTGTATACGACGATGGCAAAGGACACCTGTGGGTGGGTACACAGGACAACGGGGTGCAGGTATTTGCCATTCGCCCCGATGGATTGGTGCTGGATAGCCAGCTATCGGTACTCCAACGGGAAAACCGGTATTGCCGTGTGCACCATATCTACGAAGATGCGGCCAACCGGGTATGGGTGGCTACCGATAACGGGCTGCTGGTTTACGATCGGCATACGGCAAAACACCGCTGGTTCCACGCCAGCCAGCTCAACCTGCCCAGCAACCGGTTCCTTTCACTGGCTGCCGACGGCGATGACCAGCTCTATGTGGGCATGGAAGATGGCGGCGTGTACCGCTTCCGCATCACAGCTGTACCGACAGTTGGTTTGGTATCTATGCCACTGATCGCAGATGCCAACTACCAAGCGGCGCTCACCGAACGTTCGGTGCCCGCGCTGTTCATAGACCGCGATGGCAACCTATGGGTCGGCACATCGGGCGATGGCCTTTTCCTGACCGCCAAACCCAAATACAACTTTGCCCAATTCGGTGCCGGCGCCCCATGGCCTGCCAACTTCCCCAACATCCGCTATTATGGTTTGGCCGAAGACGGGCAGGGAAACCTGTTCGTGGGCACAGACGGTCATGGCCTATTCAAATTCGATACCCAAAACCGATTGGTGAAGCATTATACCGCGTGCGGCCACGTAGGCTGCTTAACGGATAATGCCCTGCTGTATGCCTATCGCGACCGACAGAACCGGATCTGGTTTGGCACCTATAATGGCGGCCTGCTGCAGTACCGGTCCAAAACGGACGACTTTCGCGCCTATCGCTTCGATGCCGCTGTGGAAGGATTTTCCGGCGGAAACGATGTACGTGTGGTGTTCGAAGACCACCGCGGGCAGCTGTGGATCGGTACGAACGGCGGAGGCCTTAACCGCCTCAATGAGAACACCGGACGGTTTACCCGCTACTTGCAAACCAATAGCGGCATTCCTGCCAATGATATCCGCGCGGTGGCCGAAGACCGAAACGGGGACCTTATCGTAGGTACCTACGGTGCCGGAATTACCTTCTTCGATCCGCAGAAGGAACAGTTTGGGCTGCCGCATCACGAAGCGCTTTACGAGCGTTTGAAGAATGAGGTGATTTTTGCGCTGCACGTAACCGACGATAACCACCTTTGGATCGCCACGGAGAGCATGGGCTTGTTGGTATACGACCTGGGTTTGCAGCGTGTGGTACGCCATATCGACGAACGCAACGGCTTGGCCAGCAATACGGTGCTCAGCATCCAGTTCGATGGGGCGGGCAATTGCTGGCTGAGTACCAACAAGGGGCTGGCTAAAATCATGCGGCAACAGGAGCTCGTGTTCAACTTCGGCCATTCATCGGGCATCCAATCGGGTATCTTCAACCCCAACTCGGCGCTTTTCAGTGCACACCGGAACCAACTTTTCTTCGGCGGTACGGGGGGGCTCACGTATTTTTCACCACCGAAAGTGGCCCGCCAGTCTTCCGATAGCCCGGTAACGCTTACGGGCATCGCTATCTTCGGCCAGCCGGTGCAGGTTGGGCTCCCGCAAGACCGACCCCTGCTTGCCCATGCGCTGAACGAAACCAGTTCCATCACGCTGGGTCCCTCGCAAACCACGTTTACCATCCATTACTCATCACTCGAATATGGGTATGCAGACGAACTTCAATTTGCCTATAAACTCGCGGGCCTCGATGCCGAATGGAACAGTGCCGGCCACCAGCGGTCAGCCACGTACCGCTACTTGCCGCCCGGTGAATATACCTTTGCGGTAGGGGTGGAGAGCGGCGGGGTCGTGCGCCCGGACAGCGTGAAAACGCTGCGCATCGTCGTCCTTCCGCCGTGGTACCGCACATGGTGGGCCTACCTTGGCTACCTGGCCATTGCCACCGTTATCTACGCCTACTACCGGAGGTACCGGCGCCAAAGGGCTGCACTGAAATACGAGCTGGCCATCGCAACGATTGAACGTGAAAAGGAAAAGGAATGGAACGAGTTGAAGATCAATTTCTATACCCGCCTTTCGCATGAATTTCGATCGTCGCTCACCTTGATACTCAACCCGGTGAAAGACCTGTTGGGCAGCAATCCGCCACCGCAATTGGAGCCCTACGTAAGTACGCTGCATGCCAACACCGCCCGGCTGCTGCGCCTGGCCGATCAGGCATTGGCCGTCCGGCAGGATGAACTGATCAGCGAAAATGTAACGCTAAGCGAGTTTGACGTGGTGCAATTGATTCGCGAAGTGATCGATTGCCTGACCAACTTGGCGGCAAAGAAAAAAATCGGGCTCATCCTGCACGCCACGACCGATCGCCTTTCCGTTTGGTCCGATCGTGAAAAATTGGAAACCATCATTTTCAACCTCCTGTTCAATGCGGTTAAGTTTACCGACCGGGGTGGGGTAACCGCTACGGTCAAACTGGGTGCGGAAGGCCAATTCGAAATGGAGGTCGCCGATACGGGTTGTGGGGTAGCCGAAACGGTGGGCTCGCGCCTATTCGAGCAGTATTACCATTTGTCTGCAGCAGACCCGCAGCTTCCAAAAGGGTTTGGCGTGGGGCTGTGGCTCGTTAAATCGCTGGTAGAGCTGCTTAGCGGAACGATTTCCTATACGAGTAGGCCGGGGCACGGCACCGCATTTACCATACAGCTGCCGCCCCATCGTGAGGCTGTGGAGGCCGATAGGGCCTCCGCCGACCGAGACAACATTTCCAATACGGTGGCCAGGACCATCACCCGGACTGCTACGGTATCCAAGATTTTGGTGGTTGAAGACGACCTCGAATTGGCAAAGTACCTTAAATCTGAATTTGAAACCGAGTATACGGTGTGGCTGGCCGACAACGAAAGCGACGCATTGGAGATCGTGGCGGCCGAAATGCCGGATATCATTGTCTGCGACATCATGCTGGCCGGTGGCAACGGTCTCCACTTCTGCCAAGCCGTACGGCAAAACACCCGCTGGAAACACATCCCCGTGTTGCTGATGACCGCCACGAAAGGTACTGAAATACAAATCGACGGGATTGAAAACGGGGCCGACGATATCCTCGTCAAACCGTTTGATAAAGGGGTGTTGCAAGCCAAGGTAAAAGCCCTGTTGCAGCGCAACCAAAACCTCCGCGACTATTTCCTAAACCACGTGACCGATGCGATGGGGTACCAGAAGATAGCGCCCGAAGACAAGGCCCTGCTCGATAAATGTATAGCCATCGTAGAATCGCGGCTCACCGACGATGCCCTTACGGTGCAGGTGCTGGCTGACGAATGCGGGATGACCTACGCCACGCTTTCCAATAGGATGAAAGAAATAAACCAGCAGACCCCGAATACGCTCATCCGTACGGTGCGTTTGCACAAAGCTGCCCAGCTGTTGCTCACCACCGATGCCACCGTCTATGAAGTGGCTTACCAGGTGGGTATCAAAGACCTCAAATACTTCCGCGAACAATTTGCCAAGCTGTACCGCCTCAACCCCTCCGAATTTGTGAAAAAATACCGTAAGCCGTTTCACGAAACCCTGCATTCCAACTAGTTTTGGGCCCTAATTAAAAATTATCCCCCTCTATTTTCGTTTTTACCCCTCACGCGATATGCTCGCTATGGCGGAGTTTTGTAGGGAATTGTAAACCAACCAAATTGTAAACATTATGGTTAAACATGTACAGCGTGCATTTCGATGCAACAACAAAATGGGGCGGCTGGCCAGCCTATTGCTTACGGGCTGCCTCGTCGTACCGGCCGTAACATCGGCCAGTGGCTGGCTCCCCCGCGTCCATGGGGTAGGGTATGCTTCGGCAATAGTGCAAACCTCCGTATCGGGCGTGGTGCGAGACGCCGCGGGCAATCCGATGGCGGGCGTTACCGTTTCCCTGAAGGGGGCGGGAACCACCACCACAACGGACGATGCCGGCCGATACCAGCTCGCACTCGGTGCCGGGGATGAAGTCATCGTTTTCAGCTTTGTGGGCTTCGTCACACAGGAAGTGGCCATCGATGGCCGAATCGCCACCACGCACACCACCCGTGATGTGGTGTTGGAAGAAGATGCCCAGGCCCTTGACGAAGTGGTGGTAGTGGGTTACGGCACCCAAAGCCGTGCCACGGTAACAGGCTCCGTATCCGAAGTGAAGGGGGCAGCGTTGATCAAAAGTCCGCAGCCCAACCTATCCAATTCGCTCGCGGGCAGGTTCTCCGGGCTGGTGGCAACCAACCGCGGCGGTGAGCCCGGCTACGACGGCTCGCAACTCCGCATCCGCGGCGTATCCACCACCGGCAACACCGATGTGCTCGTGGTCGTAGACGGCGTGCCCGGGCAAGTGGGTGGGCTGGAGCGGCTCGACCCCAACGACATCGAAAGCGTTACCGTGCTCAAGGATGCGGCTGCAGCCGTGTATGGCAGCCGGGCGGCAAATGGCGTTATCCTGGTCACCACGCGCAAAGGACAATCGGGTAAACCCACAGTCTCCTATTCCTTCAACCAAGGGTTCTCCTCGCCTACACGCTTACCATCAATGGCCGATGCCGCTACCTATGCGGCGATACGCAACGAAATCGATTATTACAGCAACCCCGATGGGGGCATGAACCAATTCTACAGCGAAGCGGATATCCAGAAATTCAGGGATGGGTCCGATCCCGGCCGTTTCCCCAATACCGACTGGCAACAGGAGGTACTCGCCAACACGGCCCTCCAGAACCAGCATAGCCTATCGGTATCGGGCGGCTCCGATCGCACGCGGTATTTCGTGTCGGCAGGTACGTTGATGCAGGACGGCCTGTTCAAAGAAGGCGTTACCAAATACAACCAATATAACTTCCGCTCCAACATCGATATGGACGTGACCGACCGCTTCAAGGCGGGCCTATCGCTGGCCGGAAGGGAAGAAAAACGGCGCTTCCCCACCGTAGGGGCGGGCGACATCTTCCGGAGCATCTACCGCGCGTATCCCACCATACCGGCCCGCTATGCCAACGGCTTGCCCAGTACGGGCATCGAAAACAATAACCCGGTGATGATGGTAACCGATGCGGGCGGCATGAACAACAACCCGAAACTGGTATTCAACGGCATCCTGCGGGCTTCCTATGACCTGCCCTTTCTCGAAGGGCTGATGTTAGACGGTTTCCTGGCCGTAGACAGGTCGCAGGAATCCGGCAAGAATTTCATTACCCCATACCTCGTGTATAGCCACGATGCTACGGCAGGAACGTACGAGCCCCGCACGGTAGGGGAGGCGCGCGCGCAGCTCCAGCATTTCCAGCAGAACACGGCACTCACCACCGCCCATATCAAGCTCAACTACGAGCAATCGTTTGGCAACCATAACGTCAAGGCGTTCGCCGCATACGAACAAAGTGAGCGGACGCTATCGCGCATCGAAGCCGGCAGGCGCAATTTCCCATCACCGCTCACGCCCGAACTCTCGCAAGGGGGTACCGCCCTCGAAGACCGTACCAACGCAGGGCTTAGCTGGCGCGAAAGCCGCGTGAGCTTCATCAGCCGGGCCAACTACGATTACAAACAGCGGTACCTGCTCGAAGTGCAGTTGCGCGTGGATGGCTCGTCCATCTTCCCCGACAATAGCCGCTTCGGCTATTTTCCCGGCGTATCTGCCGGCTGGCGCCTTTCGGATGAGGAGTGGTTCAATGCCGGATTTATCAACGACCTGAAGATCAGGGCGTCGTATGGCGAGCTCGGTGGCGATAACGTGGGTGCCAACCAGTTCATCAACAACTACCTCTTCAACAACACGTATACCATCGGCAACAGCATCTATGCGGGCATAGACCTCGCCAAGCTGGCCAACCCCAGCATCACATGGGAAGTGTCGAAGAAGACCGATGTGGGCTTTAACGCACGGCTGTTCGACAGGTTCGACCTGGAGTTCATCTATTTCAACGAAAACCGGTCGGGCATCCTGTTGCCGCGCAATGCGTCTATTCCCGGTGTAACGGGTATCGTAAACCCGCACGGTAGCGACCCGTTGGTGCCGTCAGAAAACATCGGCAAGGTAGACAACCACGGCGTAGAGGCTACCCTAGGCTACCAGCACCGTGGGACCATTGATTTTGGCGTTGCCGGCAACATGACGTTGGTGAAGAGCAATGTGGTGTTCCGCGATGAGGCCCCCGGTATTCCGGCGCATCAACGTGAAACGGGCAACCCCCTCAATACCTACCTGCTTTACCGCACCATCGGCATCTTCCGCACAGCGGAAGACCTCGATAGCTATCCGCATGTGCCGGGAGCAGGGCTGGGCGACTTGATTTTCGAAGACTACGACCAGAACGGCGAAATAACCGCCGATGACATGGTGCGTACCGACCTGGGCAACATCCCCCAGCTTACCTTCGGGCTTACCCTCAATGCCAGCTACCGCAATTTCGACATCTCGGCCGTACTGTCTGGCCAGGGTAAATCTCGCCAGTATATCCTCTCCGAGGCGGGCACGATAGGGAATTACTTCAACACGTGGGCCGAAAACCGGTGGAGCCCCAACAACCCCGACGGCTCGTACCCGAAGGTCAACGAGCGGGCCTCATCGGCCATCAGTGGTGGACTGTACCGCAATGACTTCTGGCTGTTCAATACGGCATTTGTACGGTTGAAAAACATCGAGCTGGGCTATACGCTGCCCGAAAGCCTCGTACAGCGTGTAGGCCTTGGCCGCGTCCGCGTCTATGGCAGCGGTTTTAACGTGTTTACGGTAACCGGGCTGAAAGACTTCGATCCCGAGGGATCGAGCGAAAGTGGGCAGTTCTACCCCCAGCAGCGGATTTTTAACCTGGGAATCAACGTGAGCTTTTAACAGGGCTCCTTTTGACAGCTATTAAATTACCCTAGCAATGAACGCATTGAAAAGAGTATATCTGATGATGGGCATCACGGGCATCGCCGCCCTTGCTGCCTGCAATAATGACTTTCTGGACGTGGTACCCACGGACAGGGTATCGGACGCTGCGATCTTGTCCGATTCCGTATTGTTTGAATCTTTCGTAGTAAACCGGTACATGGGTGTGCGGCTTACCGATAAGGAAGCAGAAGGTACGCCGCCGGGATTCGGCCGCGGGTTCGAATATGCCATGTGGTCGTCGCTCACCGACGAATCGGTCTATAACAACGACGACAACACGTGGCTCATCCAACGGGGGCAGCTCTCGCCAGAAAATACGGGCATCGCCGGAACCCTCTGGAAACGGAGTTACCGCAGCATTCGCGAATGCAACTACGCACTGGCCAATATTGGTGAGGTACCCATGAGCGAGGCGCGCAAGAATTGGCTTATCGCCGAGCTGAAATTTATCCGCGCCTTCCGTTACCACGACCTCATCCGCAACTACGGCGGTGTACCGCTGCTGGGCGATAAGGTGTACCAACTGAATGACGACATGACCGACCCGGCACTCTTCGAGCGCCAGGACCTGCAAGCCTGCATTTCCTATGCGATGGCCCAGTTGGATGAAGCCGCCGCCGGGCTACCCGCATCGAATGGTTCGTCGTGGCAGTTGGGGCGCGCTACCGCGGGCGCCGCAATGGCGCTGAAATCGCGCCTGGCGCTATACGCCGCCAGTCCGCTGTACGATGCAGGTAGTTGGGAAGACGCGGTGAATGCCGCCGTGGCCGTTATCGGCCTCAACAAATACAGCATCTCCCAAAACGGGTACCGCGAGCTCTTCCGTACGGCGTCTACTGACAACGAGATCATCTTTGCAAGGTACTACTCCGTTGGTGCGCGCCACGTACCCATGGAAATTGCCAACGGATCCAACGGCCACGGCGGGTGGGGCGGCAATGTACCGCTGCAAAACCTGGTTGATTCGTACCGGATGGCCAACGGCAAAGCCATTGACGAGGAGGGCTCCGGTTACGACCCGCAACACCCGTATGAAAACCGCGATCCGCGTTTCTATGCCACCATCCTCTACAACGGGGCGCAATACCGCGGCAGGGCCATCGAAACGTTTGTGCCCGGTGGCCGCGATAGCCGCGAGGGGGCCGACAACTGGAACACCAGCCGCACCGGCTATTACCTCCACAAGTTCATTGACGAGGAAATGCCCATCAACAACCCATGGAACATCGCCGGCCTGCAACCGTGGATTTATTTCCGGTATGCCGAAATCCTGCTCAATTTTGCAGAATCGGCAAACGAGGCCGTTGGGCCTGATGCCGTGCCGGCGGGCGCACCCTTCAGTGCGCGTGAAGCGCTCAACCAAATCCGCGCCCGCGCGGGTGTGGAAATGCCTGCCATACCGCAGGGGTTAAGTACCGATGCGTTCCGTGAGCTGGTGCGTTACGAACGCCGCATCGAACTGGCATTCGAAGAACACCGTTTCTATGACGTGCGGCGGTGGCTTATCGCCGAAGACACGGAAAACGTACCCGCCTACGGCATTGAAATCACCCGTAGCGGAAATGCCTTCAACTACGAGCGTAAAGTGGCGCTAGACGGCCGGCAGTTCCTGCCAAGGCACTATTGGCTGCCCATCCCGCGGGAGGAAATCCTCGCCTCGAACGACCAACTGCAACAGAACCCCGATTATTGATGTTAAATTTGTATTGAACCCAGATTATTCATTAGCTTTCGTGATGAGGGCTGTAACTACAATAAAGTCAGGATGTTTGGAGGCTGAGGCATAGCAGCGCTATGTGAGGCCGAAAACATCAGCGAAGCAACTGAATTTGAAGTAGTTTCAGCACGTAATAGAAGTGCTAATGAATATTCTGGGTTGAACCATAGCAAAAGCGAGGAAGTAACCATGAGATTGACGATCTGTTTTTTTGTGGCCTGTATCACGATGGGGCTTGGGCCTGCCCATGTATATGGACAACCCGGATTCGGCCACGCCGAGAAAATAAACGACGGTTGGGCATTCAAACTCGGTGACGTGCCTGAAGGCGAACAACCCGGCGAACCCGACCGTTCATGGGAACGATTGGACCTGCCGCACGACTGGTCGGTAGGGCAGCCGCTCAGCCCTACGCTGGCCAGCGCCACCGGCTACCTGCCGGGCGGCATCGGTTGGTACCGTAAAACCCTCAGCGTGCCCAGCGACTACCGCGGGCAGCAGCTGTACATTTACTTTGAGGGCGTATACAACCACAGTGAGGTGTTCATCAACGGACAGTCGCTTGGCAAACGCCCCAACGGTTACATCTCGTTTATGTACGACCTAACCCCACACATCCGGTATGGCCAGGAAAACGTACTGACCGTACGGGTAGACCACAGCCAAGACGCCGATTCGCGCTGGTACACGGGCTCCGGTATTTACCGCGATGTATGGTTGGTACGGGCAGCGCCCGTGCATCTCGAACTGTGGGGTGTATATGCGTATCCTACCGTAGACCGGAATAAAGGCACGTTGCACGTACAAGTGGCCGTGGCTAACCAATCCGCTTCGCCAGCAGACGTATCGATCGTCTCCGAACTGAAAGACCCGGCGGGCGCCACGGTAGCCAAAAAGACCACCAAAGCATCTATTGTAGCCGCTGGTCGTCAGGAAGTCCAATTGACGCTGGAGGTGAAAAACCCGGCGCTGTGGCAGTTGGATGATCCGAATCAATATACGTTAGAAACGGTCGTGCTGCGCGACGGTGGGCCCATCGATCAGTCGGCGGTTAAAACCGGATTCCGCACGTTTACCTTCGATCCCGACAAGGGCTTTGCCCTCAATGGCGAATGGATGAAGGTAAAAGGCGTATGCCTGCACCACGATGCGGGCGTGTTGGGGGCGGCGGTGTATCCCGAGGTTTGGCGCCGTCGGCTGCTGACGCTGAAGGAAGTCGGTGTGAATGCCATCCGGACCAGCCACAACCCCCAAGCGCCGGGGCTTTACGAGCTGTGCGACGAATTGGGCCTGTTGGTGATGAACGAGGCATTCGACGAATGGGAATTTCCCAAGCGGAAGTGGTTGGAGGGGTGGAACGTAGGTACACCCGGATTCCAGGGGGCTTACAGCTTTTTCGAAGAATGGGGTGAGCAGGACTTGGCCGATATGGTGAAACGCGACCGCAACCACCTCTCCATCTTTGCGTGGAGCATCGGCAACGAGGTGGACTACCCCAACGACCCGTATTCGCACCCGGTATTGGACGGCGATGAAAAAGACGGTGGCTTTACGCAGGCCACATTCGGTGGGTTCAAACCCGATGCGCCGGATGCCATGCGCCTCGGCGATATCGCGGAGCGCCTGGCCGCGGTGGTGAAAAAATACGACACCAGCCGCCCCGTTACCGCGGGGTTGGCCGGCGTGGCGATGTCGAACGAAACGGCCTACCCCGCCGCGCTCGATATTGCCGGTTATAATTATACCGAGAGCCGTTACCACGAAGACCACGAGCGATATCCCGACCGCGTAATCTACGGCAGCGAAAACCGCCATGATCTGGCCGCTTGGAAAGCGGTGCGCGATAACGAGCACATCTTCGGCCAGTTCCTTTGGACGGGCATCGACTACCTCGGCGAATCGGGCCGCTGGCCATCACGCGGGTTCTATTCCGGATTGCTTGACTTCGGCGGCTTCATCAAGCCACGTGGCTACTATCGCCAGTCGCTATGGGCCGATAAGCCGATGGTTTACATCGGGACCTACCCGATACGCAACCCATGGCAGCGACGCGTGTCGGTGGATGCGTGGCCCGTTTGGAATTATGCCGACGGCGATACCATCCGTGTGGTCAGCTATACCAATTGCGCCGATGTAAACCTGTTGCTCAACGGCGAGCCTATTGCTGCCGAGAAGCGGCTGGATGATGAAACCGGTGTCTATTATTGGGATGTCCCTTACCGGGCCGGTGCGTTGGAAGCCGTGGGTATCCACGATGGCAAAGAAGTGGTGCGAAACGCCATCCAAACGTCGCAACGCCCCCATAGGTTGGTTGCTTCGGTAGACCGGGCGCAACTCGGGCGCAACCATGAGGTTGCGCACCTAACCATCGAAATCGTTGATGAAGACGGCCTGCCCGTCACGCTTGCTGACGACAATATATCGGTACAGATCGATGGCCCGGCTAAATTACTGGGGCTCGAAGGCAGCAACAATACGGATATGAGTGACTATACAGATGATACGCACCGCGCATACCGCGGCAGGCTATTGGCCTACATCCTGTCAACCGGCGAATCAGGTACCGTAACGGTGCGGTGCACCAGTCCCTGGCTGGAACCGGTTACGGTGTCGTTGCAAGTAGAATGAATTGGAGTGCGTTGAAAAAGCGGTAGCGATCAACGGCATTATCGCTTTTTCAACGTATGTTTTTTGCCGAAAACTTTTCCGTATAATCGGCTTTCCTTTGCCTGAACTTTCTAACATCAGCATCCGTTACCCCGTAAGATTTCATGAAGCCAGCGGTCTTCGTATCGGTTACATCACTGTCTAACAAATTGTCAATATAATCCAAGGAAAGATTTGGAGTGGCTACATCGGTTAGTTACGTTATCCAATATCAATCGCATAATTTACTCCATCTTTTTAACAAAAATAGACCTTAACAGGCTTAGTTCCAAATTCCCGTCCCCCCTCACATCTGCGCTGCTTGAGCAATGGCACGAAGGCATGTCCAAATGGGTATGGACCTTCGCCGGGAACGCGCGCCTTCAGTTCCCGATAACGGGTAGTCGTTCATATAGGACCGACTATCGCGTTTCTTTGCTAAATCGAAAACCGGTGTTACAAAATTAAAAGCCGGGGGTCCGATAAAAAGCGGCAATATATCATAATTATTTATATATGAGTTTGTTATGTCGTTTTTCGTCACCGTTCATATTTTAAAGAGATTGATACGATAACAAAATGCCGTGGGTTTTTAGACCGCGTATATTTGTTTCAGTTTTAAACCCAAATGATATGATAAGGAAAGCATTTTTGGCTATGCCACCTATTAAATTAAGCGTCGCCGTAGCTCGGAGTAACGCCCTACGCAGCGACTCACCATGTTCAAGAAGGAGCCTCTTGAAGCTGATTGTTTGGTTCATACCCCTGTTGGTTGCGGCGTTCAACTGTTATGCGCAGGAGGTCGTGATTAAGGGAACGGTCGCCAATAAAAAGGAAAATGTACCTCTTGAAGGGGTGTCCGTTCGGTCGAAAACGAATACCGTCATAACGAACGCTGACGGTACCTTCGTCGTCCCCACTTTTATCGGCGACGAATTGACCTTTACCTACGTGGGCATGGAAATCGAGACGTATACGGTGGAAAAAGACGTTTCAACTATCCACATTCAAATGACCGAGTCGGAAGATATGCTCCAAGATGTCGTGGTCACGGGGTACCAAACCGAAAGGAAAGCGGACCTCACTGGTGCTGTTTCGGTTGTGAAAATGTCAGACATCGAAAACAGTCCGCTCGGCAATCCGCTAAAATCGTTACAAGGCAGGATACCCGGTGTGTTCGTGACCACGGATGGCTCGCCGATGGGTGGCGCCACGGTGCGTATACGTGGAACGGGCACATTGGGAAACAATGACCCATTGTATGTGATAGACGGTATACCTACGCGGAAATCGCTCGCCTTTCTCAACCAAGACGATATCCTGTCTATGCAGGTACTGAAAGATGCATCATCGGCAACGATTTATGGATCTAGGGCAGCCAATGGCGTCATCATTATCACGACAAAGAAAGCGAAGGCGGGCTATTCAAAAATTGACGTCAGCACTTCGGTAAGCTTACAGGCGTATCAAACAAAGCCCAAGGTGCTTAATACGATTCAACGTGGAGAACGGTACTGGCAGGCCGCTGTCAACGACCGTTTCGACCCCAACAATAACCAGATATACCAGTACGACTGGAATAACGATTTCGATAACCCGGTATTGAACGAGGTCATACTGCCCGAGTTTATCGATCCCGACAAGACGATGCGGCCAGCCAATACCAATTGGTTCGACGAGATATCACAACCGTCGATCATACAATCGCATAACGTTTCCATGTCCAACGGCGGCGAAAAAGGCAGCTCGCTGTTTTCACTGAGCTATTACGATAACAAAGGCATCATCAAAGCCTCCTTCCAAAACCGGATGACAGCGAGATTCAATTCGGAATACCAGTTCTTCAAGGGTCGGCTGACGGTGGGTGAGAATTTTTCTGCGAGCTATACGAAACGTTCTACATCGCCCGGTGATGTCATGTTTTTTGCAACGGTACAGCAGCCCATCGTGCCCGTACGTACGGTTGACAACGGCTGGGGTGGCCCTGCGCCGGGGATGACTGACCGCCACAACCCGGTTCGGTTGATCGAGGATAACAAGCAAAACAAGGACCACATTTTTACGCCGTTTGGCAACGCGTATGTAACCTTTGAAATCATACCCGGCCTTCAATTTAGGTCTAGTTTTGGCATTGATGCAACAACCCAGTACTCCCGGAGGCTGAGGAAATCATACCGCTCGGGCTTCCTTTCCGATCCCGCAAACCAAGTCAGCATGTTGCAAGACAATGGATACACACTGACATTCCAAAACACGTTGAATTACACCAAAACATTCGACAAACACGCACTCAATGTGCTGCTTGGTGAGGAAGAAGTAAATAATGGTTTTCAGGATTTCAATGGCAGTAGGGAGGGGCTTGCGCTCGAAACGATCGACTACGCCTACCTCGATGCCGGATCGTCCAATGTGAATAATGGTGGTAGCGGTGGCGGCTACTCGTTGGTCTCTTTTTTCGGGAAGGCGCAGTATGTTTATGACAATAAATACCTAGCGTCGTTCACGTTGCGAAGAGACGGATCCTCCCGCTTCGGAAAGAATAACCGTTATGGAACGTTCCCTGCGTTTTCCGTCGGTTGGCGCATCAGTGAAGAAAAGGTGGTTCGCGAAAATCTTCCTTTTCTCTCCGATCTCAAACTGCGGTATGGTTGGGGGCAGGCAGGCAACCAGGAAATCAGCAACACCGCGGTGTATGGCATCTATAGGGCCATCTATGCCGGCGATCGTTTTTCGAACGATGGCGGGAGCGCGTATGATATCGCCGGCAATGACTCGGGGCAATTGCCTTCGGGCTTCGTAGCGCAACAGGCGGCAAACGAAAATTTGAAGTGGGAATCATCCACGCAGTCCAATGTCGGCATCGACTTCGGGTTTTTCAATAATACCCTCACGGGATCGGCAGACTACTTCGTGAAAAAAGCAACCGATATCCTGGTGTTACCCCCGCCCATCGCCGTATTGGGAGAGGGGGGCTCTTTTTATCAAAACGGTGCTTCCATGGATAATAAGGGCTTTGAATTGTTGTTGACCTACCAAGGCAGCGCTGGCAAGGATTTTTCGTATACGGTTAGTGGAAATGTAGCCACCTATCGAAACGAGGTCGTATACCTGCCATCTTCCGTGTTGACTGCCTATGCCGGCAATGGCACCGATAAGACCATCTTGGGTCGCTCCATAGGTTCATACTTCGGCTACGTAGCCGATGGTATTTTTAAAAGTCCGCAAGAAGTGGATAGTCATGCGGAGCAGATTGGAAAGGGCGTAGGCCGGATCCGTTTCAAAGACCTAAACAATGACGGGGTCATCAGCGACCTCGACCGCGATTACATCGGCGTTTCAGATCCATCATTTACCTATGGCGTCAACTTTTCAATGACGTGGAAAGCATTTGATCTCGCTTGTTTCGTACAGGCCGTAAGCGGTGGGAAAGTAAATCACCAATACAAGATTTACAGCGATTTCTCTTCGCTGTGGGTAGGCACCAACTGGGGCGCGCGTACCTTAGACGCATGGTCGCCCAGCAATAGTGCGTCTGATATACCTGCGGTGACCTTGTTGGATGCGAATAACGAAGCCCGGTTCTCTACCTATTTTCTAGAACCGGCATCTTATGTGAAATTGAGGAATCTCCAACTAGGGTATACGTTGAACACCATATACAAAGGCTTAAATGCCCGGGTATTCCTTGAAGGAGCTAATCTGCTCACCTTGAAGAACAAAAAATTTAGCGGGGCGGACCCCGAATCAGTGAATAACGGATATCCGATACCTTCTATTTACACCTTCGGATTAAATGTCTCCTTCTAACATTAAACCAAAAGACAATGACACGCTTTATATATATTATCTCATTATTGCTTTTCTTGTTCAGTTGTACAAAATTAGACAATGCTCCGCAGGGGATTATCGCTGATGAGCAACTGAATACGCCCGAAAACATCGATAAGCTCTGCATCGCCGCATACTCTGGATTGGGCAACGACTGGGGTTTTGCACCTTATGCGAGCCTATGGGTTACCGGTAGCGTCCGGAGCGACGAATCGTATAAGGGTGGCGACGGGGTGGGCGACCAGGATTTTATAAATGCCTTTGAGGTGTTCACCTTGAACCGGATAGATAACTGGGCAATGGACGTGATTTGGTACCGGCTGTATGTAGGTATCAAGCGCGTTAACCTCGCGATAGCCAAACTAAATGCCACGGATGAGCAGGCCTTTCCGGCAAAGGGGACGCGGTTAGCCGAGATGCGGTTCTTGAGGGGACACTTTTATTTCATGTTGAAAATCCTTTTCAAACACATCCCCTATATCGATGAAACCGTGTTACCCGAAGCCTATAGCTTGGTTTCGAACCGCGCTTTAACGAACGATGAGTTATGGAATGCCATTGAGGCGGAATTCGCCTATGCGGCAGAACACCTTCCTGATGTCCAAGATGAGGTGGGGCGGGCGAATAAATGGGCGGCAAAGGCTTATCAAGCGAGGGCGGTCTTATACCATGCCTATACCCAGGGGGATGATGACAATACGGTAACCGGCATCGACGCGGCAAAGCTGAACCAGGTCATTAGCTTATGCGACGACGTGATCGCGTCGGGTAAATATGCACTCAGTTCGGATTTCGCACATAATTTCTTGACAGCGTACGAAAATGGCCCTGAATCCATTTTCGCCATTCAGTTTTCGAAAGACGATGGAACGCCCGTTGGGCGGCTTGCCACCGGCGACTTCCTCAACTACCCGATGAACCCCGAATATGGGTGTTGTGGTTTCCATATGCCCAGCCAGCATATGGTCAACGCCTTCAAAACTTCGGCACAAGGACTCCCGCTGTTTGATACATTTGACAATACTGATATGCTACAGGGCGACGATTTCTTAACTTATACTTTTGACCCTAGGTTGGACCATACGGTAGCCATTGTGGGCCACCCTTACAAGTATGAGCCCGATTTCGTTTTCGCCAGATCATGGCTACGCGCTCCGGAAGTGTATGGACTGTACATGAGCATGAAAGAAACAGTAGCGGCGAGCGACCCTTCCTTTAAGAAGATGCCTCCCTTCATGTCGAGCTCGAAGAATCAGGATATCATCCGCTATGACGATATCCTGCTATACAAGGCGGAAGCCCTTATCGAACTGAATAGGCAAAACGAAGCATTGCCATTGATTAACCTGGTTAGGCAGCGGGCTATCAACAGTACCGGCCTATTGAAACAGGCTGATAATTCGTCGACCTCCAATTACCATATGGCCATCTATGTGCCTGGCGTGAATTGTACCTGGTCGAATGATTTTGCACGGAAGGCACTGCGGTGGGAACGTAAAATTGAGTTTTCGATGGAAGGATGGCGGTTTTTTGATTTGGTTCGCTGGGGAATTGCAGCGGAAACGCTGAATGCATATTTTGCGAAAGAAAAAACAAGACGCCCGCATTTGAATGTAGCCAATTTCGAGAAGGATAAGGACGAATATTTTCCTATCCCGTTAAACCAAATCAATTACAGCAGCGGCTTGTATGAGCAGAATCCCGGATGGGAACGGTTCTAAAGCTGAATTAAATTACGAAAAAAATAGTGTTATGAAAAGAAAAACCTTTTTGCGTGCGTCGGGTATGTTCCCTTTTTTTGCAGCCAGCATGGTTAAGGATCTCCAGGGTCATCCCGTGGCCGTTGCCAAGGGTAACGGCGCAGCCCATCCGCAACCAGATGCCCGGGATTTCTTCTATAAACCCATCAATGCATGGGCAGGTGATTTTATCCCCATGTATGCCGAAGGCAAGTTCCAGTTGTTTTACCTGCACGACTGGCGGAATGCCGAAAAGCATGGTGAAGGGGTGCCTTGGTTCCGGTTGTCAACGGCGGACTTCGTGACATTCGAAGAGCATGGTGAAGTCATCCCACGTGGCACTAAAGCGGAACAGGACCTATCCATATTTACCGGATGCGTATTGGAAGCCAACGGCAAGTACCATATATTCTACACGGGGCATAACCACCATCTGGCCAATGCTGGTAAACCCATGCAGGCCGTTATGCACGCCGTAAGCGATGACTTGCAGCACTGGACCAAGGTTCCGGAACACACATTTTTTGCCCCGACCGACCGGTACGAAATGCACGACTGGCGTGACCCGTTCGTGTTTTTTAACGACGAAACCGGGAAATACAATATGCTGCTTGCAGCGCGGTTTACCGAGGGGATACCGCGGCGGCGGGGGCTTACGGCCCTTTGCAGTTCCACAGATTTGGTAAAATGGGAAGTGGACGAGCCGTTTTATGCGCCCAACCAGTTTTTCACGCATGAGTGCCCGGACTTGTTCAAAATCGGCGATTGGTGGTATCTAATATTTTCCGAGTTTACGGATATCGTCGCCACCCGTTACCGGATGAGCCGTTCATTAAACGGTCCTTGGATCATCCCCCAGCAGGATACATTTGACGGACACGCTTTTTATGCGGCAAAAACCGCCACCGACGGGAAGGACCGGTTTATTTTCGGTTGGAACCCGACCCGGAGCGAGGATAAAGATAACGGCGCTTGGAATTGGGGCGGTAACCTGGTGGTGCACCAAATTCTTCAGCAGCCTAATGGGGAGCTCATTGTGCGTGCGCCCGACACGGTACGCAACGCTTTTTCGAAACCCCTGCGCCAGCAATTCAGGTCGAGCGGCGGAAAGCCCATGGGTCTACCGGAAGCCGTGGAGATCAAAGCGGAAGGTAGGTTTGATGCCGTTGCAGGCGGGGAGATGCCAAACACCTGCATGGTGGCCGCTACGGCCGTGTTTAGCAAAGCGCCGCGCGACTTCGGGATTATGCTCCGTTGCAGCGACGATCTCGAAAAGTCGTATTACATCCGGCTCGAACCGGAGCGGGAGAGGATGGTGTTTGACATGTGGCCACGTAAGGATAGCGTACTTAATCAAATGGTCGAGCTGGAACGCCAAGTCATCGTCGAACCAGGGAAACCCGTTGCCTTGGTGGTATTGATAGACGGCAACATGGGCGTGGTATATATCAATGATAGCGTCGCCATGAATTTCCGGGCATATGACCTGCCAGAAGGCAACTGGGGCTTCTTTGCAACGGATGGAACCGTGCGTTTTGAAAACATAACATTGGCCACGTTATAACGAGCTTCAAATCCTATGCAGGCCTTCAGCCGTTGGGTTAGACTGGCCTGCAATAACATGATTTATATGCAAAGAAAAGATATTACAGTATTATGTTGGTCCGTTATAGTGGCCCTTGGTGGCTTTCTGTTTGGATTTGATACGGCAGTCATCTCCGGTGTTGAAAAGGCCATTCAGTCGTTGTTCAACCTATCCCCTTTCTGGCACGGCTTCACCATTTCCTCGGCATTGATCGGAACATTAATCGGTGCTTTGTCCGGTGGCTGGCCGGCCGATAAATACGGACGGAAGCCGGTGCTGTTCGTTATTGCATTCCTGTTTGCGTTTTCCGCTATAGCGAGTGCCTTGGCGAACAGCCTCCCGTCCTTTATCATTTACCGTTTTATTGGTGGCATTGCCGTAGGTGCGTCATCGGTGGTGGCACCCATGTACATTTCCGAAATATCGCCGGCGCGACTTAGGGGCCGCATGACGGCGATATTCCAATTCAATGTAATCTTTGGGATTTTGATTGCCTATGTGTCGAATTATGCCCTGCGCGACATCAATGCCGACGATTGGCGCTGGATGCTGGGGGTGGGCGCTATTCCGGCGTTTGTTTATTTACTCTTGCTTTTCTTAGTGGGCGAAAGCCCCCATTTCTTGATCAAAGCGAAAAAGGAAAAATCAGCAACACAGGTGCTCGATAAGGTGTTCGTGGGAAACCGGGAAGCAAGGATGGAGGAAATCCGTGAAAGCGTAAACCGTAAAAAGGAAAAACTCTTCTCCGGCGCATTTAAAAAGTCGATTTCCATTGCGTTCCTCGTAGCCATGTTCAACCAGTTTTCGGGTATCAATGCCATTTTATACTTTGCCCCCCGCATTTTTGAACTTTCAGGACTTTCGGCATCAGACTCTTTCTTGCAAACCGCGTTGATTGGCCTCACCAATGCAGTATTCACGGTACTAGGGCTGGTTATAATTGATAAAGTGGGAAGGAAGAAATTATTAATTGCAGGATCGATAGGCATGTGTGTCTGTTTGCTACTGGTCGCACGGATATTTTACTTGCAGCTCTTCGGCGGGTATGCGCTTTTGTGTTTGTTAATAGGATACATAATGTTTTTTGCGTTTTCTACCGGCGCGGTGATCTGGGTGTTGATATCGGAAGTATTTCCGGGGAATGTACGCGGTCAGGGCCAGTCATTGGGGGCGTTTACCCACTGGTTTTTTGCCGCGCTAATTACGTTTCTTTTTCCCGTGGTGGTCGAAAAGTCGACCTTTGGCGGTGCCCATGCATTTACGTTTTTCGCGTTAATGATGCTGGTACAAGCGATTACCGTGTGGAAATACTTCCCGGAAACCAAAGGTAAAACCCTGGAGGAACTCGGGCGGGAGCTTGCCAGTAAAAGATAATAAAAAATGCAGCGATTTTCGTGGTCCATGCCCCGAGGGCGCTATATTTGTATTAACCATTATAATTATCATGAAATGAAACCATGCCCACAGAGCAATAAACATCACTGGTGGATAATCCTATCCGCTTTGATGATCGCGCTGAATCCGGCTTTGGGCCGGGCACAGGCTGGCAATGGGTCCACCACGATCCACTTCAGGCCAGATGATGCAAAAGCGGGTGATGTCATACCATTTTACCACCAGGGTACGTATCATGTATTCTATATGCGGGAAAGCAATTGGGGGCACATTGCCAGCGAAGACCTTGTGAATTGGAGGATTTTGCCCGATGCCATTACAAAAGGGCAGGATTCGCTCGGAGCGGACGGCGAAGGCTGCTGGACGGGCAGCATCGTTGAGCACCAAGGCCTGTTTTATCTCTTCTATACAGGGAAAAACAGCAAAGATCCTAAAGGCGACCAGAAGGTAATGATGGCAACAAGTAAGGACTTGGTTCGTTGGGTCAAAGCACCCCAGCATACATTTTATGCCGACGGTAACATCTACTGGAACAAAACGATGAACGGTAGCATCGACGATAAACTGGATTATCATCACCAAGCCTTCAGGGACCCGGATGTTTTTTGGAATGAAGAGCGGAGCGAATGGTGGATGCTTCTTCATGCTACCCTGACCGATGGCACAGCTCCTGCCATGGGACTGTATACTTCAAAGGATATCATCAATTGGAAACCTTCAAAGCCGTTACTCGTCTATCCCGCCGAAATTTCGGGCGATTGCCCTTTCATTTTCCCCTCGAAAGGAAAATGGTTTTTGAATTTTGCAGACTATCATTATTTGACTGCTGACAACTTGGAAGGACCCTATGAGGAAACAGCGAAAGCCTTCGATTGCGGAGATTTGCGTGTGCCGAAAATAATGTGGGATGGCCGCCGTTTTATCCTTGTCGGATGGATTTTGGACTACCACGGAGAGGTGGATTCGGGGAAACCCAACTGGGGCGGCACGCTATGCATGCCGAGAGAGCTTTGGACCGACTCGTTGGGCAATGAGTTTCAGCGGCCCGCGCAAGAGATTTTGACACATTTTCAATCGATAGATGTTCGCCGATCGGAAAAGTTCGTCACTGACCAGCGAATTGACATTCCGGCCGACTTTATGTTTCACGCGCAGTTGAAAGCCAAAACACCCCAAACTACGTTGACCGTTCGTTTTCCGCAGGAAGTGAATCATCTTGACAGCGGTTACCATCTGAAGATTGATTTTCAAAGCCGCGAGATTGAGCTGGGAAGCCACTATAAATCGTACCGTCGGATATGTGATTTCGATCCTGAAGGAATGGTAGATGTTCGCATATTTATGCTGGGTGATGTACTGGAATGCTTCATAAATGACGCTTGGGCATTCACCATGCGGGCTTATGGAAAGCGCAATGGCGATATGTCCATCAGCATACAGGATGGGGCGATTAACATATCGAAGTATGAGGTGTTTAAACCCACGTCGCTATAAAAGGGCGATACAGTGCATGCTTGCCTTATTGACAAGCTTTTTTATTTGTATTGCCTCCATGTCGTGTACCACATCCGAGAAGGGGGGGAAGAAATACCGGATCGGATTCTCACAATGTACAGGTGATCTAAGCTGGCGAAAAGCCACAGTAGATGCACTACAGAGAGAACTCGCCTTTCACCCCGGCGCCGAATTGATCTATAGGAATGCCGGGGACAACAGCGACTTACAGGTTGAACAGATCGCGGAGTTGGTCCATTCGGATATTGATATCCTCTTGGTTTCTCCGAACGAGGCTCAGCCCCTGACGGTCGCGGTAGAACGGGTTTTCAATAGGGGAATACCGGTTATCGTAATCGACCGGAAAATCGCCTCCAACAAGTTCACCTGCTACGTGGGTACGGATAATTACAGTATCGGAAAGATGGCGGCAGAGTACATATTAAACACCTTTCCCGATACCGTCAATATCATTGAAATAACAGGCTTGGAGGGCTCTTCGCCCACCAGTGAGCGGTCGCGGGGATTCCATGAACGTATCGCCCATGAGCGCCGGGTACGAATCAAGGCCAGCGTTGCGGGCGATTGGTTGCAGGAGGGGGCAGAAGCGGCATTGTTGAAAATAAAGAATATTCTTGCGCCGGGCGATATCATTTTTGCCCAGAATGACCCCATGGTATTGGGCGCGTACGAAGTGTACAAGAGCTTGGGGTACGAAAAGGAAGCAAACTTCGTTGGCGTAGATGGATTGCCCGGGCCCGAAGGTGGGATACAATTGGTTTCCGATAAAATTATCCAAGCCACGCTATTGAACCCAACGGGTGGTGAAGAAGCCATCCAAACCGCTTTCCGGATTCTGGAAAGCGAGCCCTATGAAAAGCAAATCATTTTATCTACGGTTGTTATCGACGAATCCAATGTCCGGATTTTGAAGTTGCAGACCGATAAGATTGCAAGCTTACAAACTAATATTGAAGACCAACTGGCCTTATTGGCCGAACAAAAGCAACTATACAGAAGCCAGAATATCGTGTTGACCGTTCTTGTGGGGGCGCTAGTTCTGGTATTGGTGTTTGGGTCGCTTTCTTATTTTGCTTTACGCCATAAAAAGAAAGCCAATAAACAACTCGCCGTTCAAAACACCGCCATTTTAAACCAGAGCAGGGAACTCATGGCGATGACAGCCAAAGCCCAAGAAGCAACAGACGCCAAGTTCAATTTTTTCACCAATATATCGCATGAGTTCAGAACACCCCTAACATTGATCCTCGTTCCGATCGAAGATACGTTGGCCGCCTCCTCACTGTCGTACATACACCGGAATAATTTGCAACTGGCAAAGAAAAACGTGCTTCGTCTGCTCCGGCTCGTCAACCAATTGATGGATTTCAGGAAGCTTGAACTCAGTAAAATGAAAATCCGGGCGACGGAAAACAACTTGGTCCGTTTTGTGGAAGATATTACGGAATCGTTCAGCAAGACAGCAAAGAAAAAAGACATCCACCTGAAAGTGGAGGCGGCAATCCCCGAGATAAAGCTATGGTTCGACATCAACATGATGGATAAGGTAGTTTTAAACCTTATATCCAATGCATTCAAGTTTACCGGCGAGGGTGGTTTTATCGGTATTTCGATTAGCAGAAGCGCGGTAGAGGGGCTGGTGAGGATAAGGATCCAGGACACAGGTACGGGGATGACCCCGGAAGCGGCTGCTCATGCCTTCGATTTATTTTACGAAGGCCATGAGTTTTCACACCATAGCTCTGGCTTGGGACTGGCCCTGTGTAAGGAGCTTGTCGAATTGCATCACGGAACGATTTCAGTCGACAGCGAAAAATGGAGAGGCACCTGTTTCGAGGTTACACTGCCGGAGGGAAGGGATCACCTATTACCTGAAGAGATAAATACGGACGAATCGAATTTCCGGATGTCGCCGGATGTTGGGATTTACACGGCCGATGTCGAACCCGTGGTGCTATCCAAGCCCGAAAATGAAGTGGTGGCCAAGGATCACTCGTTGCTAATCATTGAAGACAGTGCCGAATTAAGGGCATTCCTCAGCGATAAATTGGGTAAGCGATTTGAAATTCATGGGGCGGCCACTGGCAATGCTGGGTTGAATGCGGCTTATGACATCATTCCCGATGTGATTATTTGCGATGTTGCCCTGCCGGGTACCGACGGACTAGCCGTTACCCACAAATTGAAGAACGATATCCTCACTTCCCATATCCCGATTATCTTGTTATCGTCAAGGGATGGTATCCATCAACGGATCGAGGGGATGAAAAACAAGGCCGACGCATTTATCGGAAAGCCGTTCAACCTTACGCATCTTGAAGAAACCTTAAACAGCCTATTGTCTAACCGGGATATCCTACGTGCCCATTATACCAGCAAATTGCCTGTAGAGAAGCGGGCGATTTCCTTGCAGAAAACCGATAGGAAATTCATTAACGAGTTTACGGCGATCGTTGAAAACAATATTTCCAATGAGCATTTCGGACCTGAATACATCGCACAGGAAATGCATATGTCGCGGATGCAACTGTATCGAAAAATCAAATCGTTGATGGGTTACAATGTAAATGATTATATATTGACGGTACGTTTGCAAAAAGCCAAGTTTTTGCTGTTAAACGAAGCCACTACGATTTCGGACGTTGCTTTTAAAACGGGATTCTCTTCGGCAGCTTATTTTTCGACCGTGTTCAAATCGAAATATTCAATAACACCCACAGAATTCCGGAGTAATAATGAAGGTTGATGGATATCTTAATTAACCCCCCCAAAAAAATGCCTAGCACTGGGTTCACCGCCAACCAGAACGCCTCGTACAACAACCAGTTGGATAGTGCACGTTACTATACCACGTGGGTAGAAATGGACATCGAGGTGCTAACGGCGATACCGAATTGCTTTCTCGCCGAAAACCTTTCCGTATTTCCGTTTGTACTCCGATGGTTTCATGCCAAACAGCTTCGAAAATTGATCACGGAAGTATTTGATGTCGTTGAACCCGGCAGCAAAAGCGGCTTCGTTGATGTTGTGGTTGGTGGTAATGAGTAGCTGTGCCACTTTACGCAGCCGGATAAACCGGATGAATTCATTGGCCGATTTGCCGGATATGGATTTGATGCGCTTATAAAGGTTTGAATGGCTCATCCCAATTTCGTCGGCCAGCGTTTTCACATTGAAGTCGGGGTTATCTAGTTGCGCTTCGACAATTTCGATGCACCGCATCAGGAAATCACTATAAGCCGATGGTATTTTATGGTCATTGTTTTGAAACGTGATTTCGTTGTAAAAATACGTCTGGATTTGATTGCGGCTTTTGCGTATATTGGATACCCGGGCTACCAGTAAATCCTTATCAAACGGCTTGGTGATGTAATCGTCGGCACCGCCTTCTATTCCCTTCAGTTGTACTTCGGTTGAGGTGCTGGCCGTGAGGAGGATAACCGGAATGTGGCTATATAATGGGTCCTGCTTCAGCTGCGAACACAGGTCGATGCCCGACAAGCCTTTCATCACCACATCACTGATAACAATATCAGGCTCGTGCGATTTGACGAGTTTCAGGGCATCGTGTCCATTGTCTGCATCGTAAACGGTAAAATCAGGTTCGAAAATCTGCCGGAGATAGGTACGGATTTGGTCGTTGTCGTCGACCACCAGCATCACGGGATTATCAGAGACGATGGGGGAAAGGTGGTCGGGTTCCGGAAAGTTCATTTGTTGCCCGATGGTATCCTCGGGATCATCCTGGAGAAGTTCGTTGAGAAAAACGGAATGTTCGCCGACATCTTCAAACACCAGATGGCCATCGAATTGGTCCTTTCCATCCGGAAGGCGAAGCATAAAGGTAGTTCCCTCACCCGGCGTACTCGTATACGAAATCGAGCCCTGGTGTGCTTCGATAAATTGTTTCGTCAGAAACAGGCCGATGCCAAACCCTTCCATACCTTTTTCATTACCGGCGTATTCGCGGTAAAACCGGTTAAACACCGCATTGCCCGCTTTTGCTGGTATGCCGCAACCGGTATCCGAAATCATCATGTCGATGCCCCCTGCTGCGCGAGCTAGGGTCAGCGTTACGCAACCGTGCTCAGGAGTGAACTTGATGGCGTTGCTGATGAGGTTAAACAAACAGATCTCCAGCTTCTCGCGGTCGCCGAGAACCTCCGCCCGCTCCAAATCACAGACAAACTGGTAATCCAATTGTCGCGATGCGGCCTGTTGCTTAAAACAGAGGAAAACCTCGTGGCATAGGGAAACGAGTTCCAGTTTGACCAACCGAAGTTGATCGGCACCGCTGTCGGCCCTGCGGAAAAGCAGGAGTTTATCCACCAGGCTGAGCAATCTTCTTGAATTTCGGTACACGTTGCTGAGTTCTTCGGTGTCGGGGGTCTTATTGTCCCCGTAGAGCATATCCTTGATGGGGTTTACAATCAAGGTGAGCGGCGTGCGGAATTCGTGCGAAATGTGGGTGAAGAACGCAAGTTTTTTATCGTTGAGTTTCCGTTCATGCTCCACATCCTTTCGGGCCAGCGCCACTTCATATCGCAATTTTGTCTGGCCTCTGTCGTAAACGATGTAGAGGTATAATGCGCCCAGGCCGGCCACAATGTACAGGCAATAGGCCCATCCGGTACGCCACCACGGAGGTAATACTGTAATGGGTATCACCCGTTCGTTGGCTATCCACGTGCCATTCGCATCGGTTGATTTGATGCGGAGTGTATATGATCCTTCGGTGAGACGCGAATAATGGGCGGTTCGTTGGCCGTCAATGTAGTTCCAGTCGGCATCCCATCCTTCCAGAAAATACGCATACTTGATTTTGTCGGGAAAGGAGTACTCCAAAGCGGCAAAACTGAACGTGAGCACCGCTTGCTGATAGGGGAGCTCAAGGCGGGTCATGGTCAGTAAATCTTCCGTCTGTTTCGGATAACGATCGAACGGCTGGTTGTTTATCCGTAAATCCGTCAGCACAATCCGCGGCGCGCCCACATCGAAGCGTAAACTATCGGGGTGGAATATGTTGAATCCCTGGATGCCGCCAAAAACAAATTCCCCCGATTCCAGGCGGAGCGCAGCATTATAGCTGAACTGGTTGCTTTGCAGACCGTCGGATTCGTAGAAATTCTGGAATATCCGGCCAGCGGGGTCGAACTTCGATAGCCCGTGGTACGTCGAGATCCAGAAGTTGCCATCGTTGTCTTCCAGAATGTTGAGTACAACATTGCTGGGCAGTCCATTTTCTTCCGTATAGCGTTTGAATGTTCCGCTTAGTTTATCAAACGCAAGCAGTCCCCCGCCTTCGGTGCCGATCCAAAGTAGATTTCCCGTCCCTTTATGGATACAGCGCACCGGGTGTCCGATGTCGAAGTGATGCGTGGTTCGGGCGGCCATGTCGGCTCGGGTGAGTGCGGTGTAATTGCCAAACCAAAAGAGGTTGCTGTTTTCTTCGTATATACTCAATGCATCGGTTACGCTGATAGCGAAAGGTTCGAAACGATCCGTCTCCCGGTTTAGCAGGTATATACCACCCCCTTTAAGTGTAGTTGCCCAAACCCGCCCCGTTTTATCTTCGTGGAGTTTCCACACGTATGGGTAAACACCCTGCGGAGCGACCGAAACACACTCATATCTAGTGAAAGTCCCGCTGTTCCGGTCCCAGCGATTGATGCCGCCGCCATAAGTAGCCGCCCAAACATCACCCTCGCGGTCGCGCAGTACACTGGTTACGAAGCTATTGCTCAGCGCACCTCTAAGGCTATTTTGCTTGAAGTATTCGTATCGGTCGGCTTTCCGGTCCCACCGCATTAATCCACTACCGTCGGTACCAATCCACAGCGACTGATTGTCACCTTCGGCCAAAGAAAGAACGAAATTGTTCCCGCTGATGATGCCTTCGGGTGTGGGGTGTTTGACCCGTTTGAAGTTCCCCTTATTCGGGTCGATGATGTTTATTCCACCCCGCAGCGTACCTATCCATTGGCGGTGCCGGTCGTCTTCATACACGGCAAATACGGCCTTGCTTGTCAATATGCCGCCTTCGTCATTCCCCGTGAGGTATTCGAACCCGCCCGTTTGCATATTCATTATGGCGATACCACCGCCATCGGTGCCGATCCAAAGCCGGTCGCCTCGCCCTTCGTAGAGCGCGGAGACCGAATTGCTGGGCAGGCCCGACTGCACGTTGTAGTGTGTGTAAGCGTTGGTCTGCTGTTCGTATTGGAATAGGCCGTACTCGTTACCTATCCAAAGCCGATCGCCGGCGAATGTCATGGCGGCAGCCGTACGGACGTGGTCCGATACGAGCCGCAATGCGTTTATGTTCTCATCATAGTAGCAAAGGCCGGTATGCTGCACCATCACCCAGAGGTTATCATGTTGGTCGAGGCGGAGCGTTTGCGCGGTATAATTGGTCCGCTGGCCCTCTTCCATCAGTAATGGGATGGGGTCGGCAACAGGGAGAGCCGATTCCGAAAAGCGCACGGTGAAGACACCGCCCCTTTCTCCGGCAGCAAACAACCGTTGGTCGTTTCGTGCCGCGAATCCGGTAATCGCAAACCCGATAGGTACAAGCTCACCGTTTTCGGTGATAAGGTGTAACCGCTGGAATTCATCGGAACCGCGGCGAATAACCGCTGCCCCGCCCTTGGTGGCTACCCATATATGGCCGGAAGGATCTTCGGTAATGTCGTTGATGCGATTGTCGGGCAAGGTGGTGGTATTTCCCGGCTGGTTTTTGTAAATTTTAAACTGATAGCCGTCATACCGGTTTAACCCATCGTAGGTGCCAAACCACATAAACCCATGGTGGTCCCGAAATATCTTGGTGACATAGTTGTTGGACAGGCCATGCTCAATGCCGAGGTAGTTGACATCGTTTTTCATATTCGCATACACGGTTACACAGGTAAGCATGTAAATGACCGTAATAGCAGACCTTAAGCGTATCATTCTATTATAAAGTTATTCCTCGGTTTGTAAATGTCTGCAAACTAATTTGGTTATACAAAACGATTGTTGTGGAATACGGCCAAATTTGCCGTTAAGTAGGATTTGTCCCCCCCCTTTTGGCGAGTTTCTCCCCTTTCACCAATCAGCGTATAATTGATATTTGCACGATTAAGTTTGTTCGGGCATTTTAATATTGGCTCGGGCGGATGGTAGCTAATGTAGTAAACCAAATATCAGATTTATGAAGCAATCAAGACATATTAGTATGTTGGTCGGCTTGTGGCTGTGCGCTGTGACGGTGCTGCCCGCACGTGGACAAGCACCCATATCGGGAAAGGTGACGGGTGCCCAGGGGGAACCCCTGCCGGGGGTTAGCGTACTGGTGCAAGGTACGCCCGACGGGGTAACCACCGACACCGAAGGGCTATACCGGCTGAACGACGTGTCGCCAAACGCGACGCTCGTATTCCGGTTTATCGGGTACAGCACACAACTGCTTCCGGTGGATGGGCAGACGACCATCAACGTACAGCTGGAAGAAGACGCAGCCACCCTTGAAGAGGTAGTGGTGATTGGCTACGGCACGCAGAAAAAGGCGACGTTGACCGGAGCGGTCTCCACAATGGAAGGCGAACAGTTGGTGCAATCACCCACAGCCAACATTAGTAACTCGTTGGTGGGCCGACTGCCGGGATTGGTAGCGTTGCAGCCCAGTGGCGAACCCGGATACGACCAATCAAGGTTGAAGATTCGGGGTATTGGTACATTGAATGAAGGTGCCGAATCCGATCCGTTGGTGCTGGTGGACGGTGTTGCACGTAATTTCAATGAAATCGACCCCCACGAAATCGAAAACATCAGTATCCTGAAAGATGCCTCGGCCACGGCCGTATTCGGGGTGCGCGGAGCCAACGGGGTTATCCTTATTACCACCAAGTCGGGTAAATCGGGCAAGCCAAAGATCAGCTATACGGCCAATGTAGGGTTGCAGGCACCCAACAGCCTGCCGGAGATGCTCAATAGCTACGAGTATGCCATGCTGCACAACGAGGCCGAAGAGAATATGGGGCGCCAGCAGCTGTTCTTCTCGCCGGAAGACCTGGACGCGTACCGCACGGGTACCGATCCGATATTCAGGCCCAGCACCGACTGGTACGATATGATTATCCGCGACGTATCCACCCAGCAGCAGCATAACTTCAACATCAACGGCGGCTCGCAGCGCACCCGCTATTTCGTTTCGGCCGGATATTTTTCCCAAAACGGAGCGTATGATGTGAACGAAGCGCAGCGCGAATTTTCTGCCAATCCGAAATATCAGCGCTACAACTTCCGGTCGAATTTCGACATGGATTTCAACGATAATTTCTCGGCAACGCTCAAATTGGCCGGCCAAGTGGCCGACATGAATTATCCCGGACAAGGGGCAGGCGAAATCTTCTTCCGCATGCTTCGGGCTAACCCGCTGATGAACCCCGGTATTGTAGACGGGCGCATCATCGATAACGTGGAAGGGTTGCCGGCCAACATCAACAACCCGTTGAGCTTCATTACATCCAGCGGCTTCCAACGGAACTTTAACAGTACGCTCAACGCTAACATCGGCCTAAGCCACAAGCTGGGCTTCATTACCGAAGGCCTGTCGGCCCGGGGGATGCTCGCCTACGACCACTACTACCAGCATTGGGTGCGCCGTAACAAATGGACGGCCACCTACAACATTGTGCGCAATCCAAATAACCCAGACGAACCTGTATTCATCCGCAACGGGGAGGATACACCGTTTTCATTCAGTGAAGGTTACGGGCGCAACCGGAAGATATACACCGAACTCGCACTGGATTATGCCCGCTCCTTTGGTGACCACCGCGTTACCGGCCTGTTGTTATATATGCAGGAAAAAGCACACAACCCTTCGTATGCGTATGCCGTTCCCATGGGCTACGTCGGCACGGTGGCCCGCGCCACCTACGGGTATGCGGGGCGGTATCTCACCGAGTTCAATATGGGGTATAACGGCTCCGAGAACTTTCCTGAAAACAAACGATACGGCTTTTTCCCCTCGTTTTCACTGGGCTGGGTGGTTACCGAAGAGCCTTTTATGCCCAAAGATGGGCTGATTAGCTTCCTTAAAATACGGGGGTCGTACGGGGAGGTGGGCAACGACAAAATCGGTGGTGAGCGCTTCCTATATTTACCGGATGTGTTTAACTACGCTGGGGGCTACCATTTCGGCGACGCCAATGCCGGCAATGTGCAATGGTATGGTGGTTCACAGGAAGGGAAAGTAGGCAACCCGAACGTAACGTGGGAACGCGCCCGGAAAAGCAACATAGGATTGGAGTTGAACCTGGCCGACGACATGATTGGCATTGTAGGCGACGTGTTCCATGAACAGCGCGACAACATCCTGTCTTACCTAGGCACCGTACCCGATCTGGTACAGGCCCCGCTACCCCCGGCCAACATCAGCTCGGTGGAAAATCGCGGGTTTGAGGTAGAGGTTAATTTCCGGCACCATATCAATGCCCTCAACTACTGGGTGAAAGCCAACTACACCTATGCGAAGAACGAGATTCTTTTTATGGACGAGCCCACCCGGCCCTTCGACTACTTGCGCGAAACGGGCCGGCCGGTTGGCCAGTTTTTCGGCCTTACTAGCGATGGCATTTACAATACCACCGAGGAAATCGAAAACAGCGGCATCACTTCCTGGGCGTGGGGAACGCCCCAGCCGGGCGATATCCGCTATATCGATCGCAATGGCGATGGGGCGCTCAACGATTATGACCGCGGACCGATTGGATTCTCTACATTCCCACAAGGCGTATATGGCGTTGCCCTTGGGTTTGATTACAAAGGGTTTGATTTCTCGGTGCTGTTCCAAGGTACCGATAAGGCATCGTTTTACCTGAATGAAATGGCGGCGTGGCCGTTTGATACGGATTGGGGCAGTGCGCAGAAAACACACCTGGAGCGGTGGACCCCCGAGCGCTATGCAAATGGCGAAACCATTACGTTCCCACGGGTGGAGCTGTCGCCCACGCCGGGTAAGCATAATTATACCCAATCGGATTTCTGGCTGGAAGACGGCCGTTACCTGCGGGTGAAGAACGCCGAACTTGCGTACCGCTTTAGCGGGCCTTTCCTTGCCCAGATGGGTGTAAGCCATGTACGCGTGTTTGCCAATGGCAACAACCTGCTTACGTGGAGCAGCGTGCGGCATTTCGATCCCGAATCGCCCAGTGGCCGCGGCCAATTCTACCCGCAGATGCGGGTGTATAACTTTGGGGTAAACGTACAATTCTAACCGCAATACGTAAACAAATGAAGAAATCAGCTAAATTTTTGAAGTATATAGCAACGGCGGCATTGGTCTGTTGCGTGGCGGTGCTTGCTTCATGCAACAAAGACTTCCTCGAAAAACCCGATAGCAGCGATGTGACCATCGATACCATCTTTTCCGAAAGGATAAAGGCCGAGACGTTTCTCTGGGAAACCTACGGCACATCGGTACCGGCGGGTTTCCCCAAAGATTGGGGGCGTTGGGAAGGTATTAAAGACGCATCCATGGTAATGGCCGCTAGTGATGAAGGTGACGTATACGACGATTGGCCGGGGTCGAACACGTTCAACACCGGCGTATGGGGACCGCAATCCAATCCGGAAGACGGCTTCGGCCACCATTATAAAGGTATCCGCAATGCGAACATATTCATCGCCAACATTGACCGGGTGCCTGACATGGTTGAGCTGGAGCGCGCGCAGATGAGGGCTGAGGCAATTTTCCTGCGGGCCCTACAGCATGCCGAACTGTTGAAGCGGTATGGGGGCATCCCCATTGTAGACCATGTGTTGCAGGCGGATGGCGACGTGAAACTGCCGCGCAACACCTATGCGGAATGTGTTGATTTCATCGTGCAGAGCTGCGACGAAGCGGCGGCTGCATTGCCCGATGGCTATCCGTCGGCATTCCTCGGACGGGCCACTAAGGGCGCGGCGTTGGCACTGAAATCGCGTGTGTTGTTGTTTGCTGCTAGTCCGCTCGCCAATAATGCAACCCCCTACAACGCGCAAGACCGCGAATATACCGGCTATGTAGATTACAATCCCGAACGGTGGCGCGCGGCAGCGGATGCCGCCAAAGCGGTGTTGGACTGGGCCGCCGGAGCAGGCAATATCCGGCTTATCGTAAACCCCGCGGACCCGGGGGCGGCATACGAGACAGCCGTGACCTTGCCTGACAATGTGGAGGTAATCCTTGCCAATAAATCAGACAACTGGTGGGGGGCCTGGTGGCCCATGATGTTCCAGTTTGTGATGCCCCGTGGCATCTATGCGGGCTGGTATGGCCACGGCGTTACCCTGCAACATGCCCAAAAATATTATACGGTGACCGGTCAGGACCAAGTGTGGGCCAACGAAGGCTCCTACGATGAGTTCTTAGAAAAAATGGGCGAATTGGAGCCCCGGTTCCAGCGGTCAGTGTTTTACTCCGGATCGCGCTGGAACGACGAATATGGCGTACGGCATTTCTATCGGCGCAGCAATGGTTCGTGGACCGAGCACGCACCGGTGAATGGGGTGGGCTACATGAAGAAGTTCCTGGCCAGGTTGAACTGGGATGGCGGGCAACTCAATTGGCCGGTTTTCCGTTTGGCGGAGTTCTACCTGAACTATGCCGAGGCGCTTAACGAGATCAACCCCATGGACGGTGCAAGCTATACGGCGGTCAACGAAATCCGTCGCCGTGCGGGGATTCCCGAATTATCGGCGGCAGATGCACGCTACGATACACAGGAGGAACTCCGCGAAGCAATACGGAGGGAACGTGCCATCGAGTTAGCCTTTGAGGAACACCGGTACTGGGACGTAAGGCGGTGGCTTATTGCCGATGAAGAGGGCGTGATGCGGGGCAGTATGTGGGGCCTCAACCTGTATGAGCAAGAAAACGGCGACATCGTGTACCGGAAGGAAGTGTTCGAGAACCGCGTGTGGGACAACCGGATGTACCGATACCCCATACCGCAGGGTGAATTCGACAAGGGCTATATTTCTCAGACACCGGGATGGTGATACCCAACCCAAATCGTAACATTATGAACAAGTATATCAGTATTTTTTTGATAATTGGAATCTGGTGCCCCGTGACCTTGGTGGCGCAGGAACAGACATCGGGGCGGGTGGCCGACTCATACGGATACGGGCTGTCATTTGTGTCCATCCAACATGGGGCCGGTACCCCGCAGGGGCAGACCGACGAAAACGGTGCCTTCACGATTACACTGGCAGATACGGCCACATTGGTGTTTAGCCTGCCGGGCTACGAAACGACTACGCAATTTGTGCGCCCGGGCCAGCAGGATATCGTGCTCGTGATGGCCCCCGACAGCCGTACCGCCTTGGTGGATGTGGCATTTGGCCAGCAATCGCAGCACGCGGTCACCGCCTCCATCGCTACGGTGGGCGGCGACGTATTACGCACTACGCCGGTGCCAACATTGAGCAATACGCTGTTCGGACGGCTGCCCGGCCTGACGGTGATGCAAGGGAGCGGCGAACCGGGATACGACGCCCCGCAGCTATTTATCCGTGGCATGGGTACGTATCAGGATAATAGTTTCCTCGTTTTTGTGGATGGACTTGAAACACCGTTCGACCAGCTTTCGGTCGATGAGATTGAGACGATATCCGTGCTGAAAGATGCCGCCGCGCTTTCCCAGTTCGGTATCCGCGGTGCCAACGGCGCCCTATGGGTAACCACTAAGCGGGGGCAGGCCGGCAAAACCCGCATTACCCTCCATGCGCGCAACGGGTGGCAGCAGCCCACCACGTTGCCCCAGTTTGTAAACGCTTACGACTACGCGCACTTGTACAACGAGGCCCTCGAAAACGATAGACTGGCACCCCGCTATGGGGCAGACGAATTGGAGGCATACCGCACCGGCAGCGACCCCTACCTATACCCCAATGTGAATTGGTATGATGAGGTGCTGCGCAAGCATGCTCCGCAGCGCGATATGAGCCTTACCTTTTCAGGCGGTGGACAGACCGCACGCTACTTTATCCTGCTGGGCTACAATCGCAATGAAGGACTGTATGCCAATACCGACCGCGACCGGGTAGAAAACTCGAATGCTGATTTCCAGCGGTACAACTTCCGTGCGAATGTGGATATGCAGCTGAGCAAATACGTATCGGCGGCGATGGACCTGGGGGGCCGCATTGAAGACCGCCATTTCCCCAATTTCGACGGACCCCAACTGTGGGATAACATGGCGCGGTTTCCGGCCAATGCATACCCTGTGCGTAACCCCAATGGTACATGGGGTGGAAACGCGCTATATTTCGATAACCCCGTGGCATCTGTGTTGGATAGGGGGCTGAACTCCAGCACTGACCGTAACCTGATGGCTACGCTTCGCCTTACCGAGCATCTTGATTTCATTACCGAAGGCCTTAGCCTCCATCAAACGGTCTCGTTCAATAACTGGCATCGCGGCAACTACAATAAGACGCGCAATATTGCCGTATACGAATTGAGTGCCCAAACGGGTGCAGCGGACCAACAGGAATATGCGTACCGGCAACACGGCACCCGTACAGACCTATCCATAGACCAGAGCGGAAATAACCAGTGGAACCGGACCACCCTTCAATTCTCGGCGAACTACGACCGCGACTTTGGTGCCAACAGCATCGCTGCCCAGCTGATGTATTACCAAGACGTATATGCGGTGAGCGGCAACAATGTGCCTTATGCCAGCCAGAGCGTGATGGGGCGTTTGCACTACGGCTACGCCGACAAGTACTTTGCCGAGCTGGGCTTTTCCTACAGCGGATCCGAACGCTTTCCAGCAGGGAACCGTTTCGGCTTTTTCCCCGCCCTGTCGGGCGCGTGGGTGATCAGCAACGAAGACTTCCTCAAACGCAATACAGTCTTTTCGTACCTCAAGGCCAGGGCGTCCGTAGGACTGTTGGGCAACGATCGGTTGACGGGCCCCCGGTTTGCCTACCAGCAGGATTTTTACTACTCGGGCAACTATTATTTCGGACCGGGAAACAATGGTTTCGGCACCATCGTGGAAGGTGTACCGGGCAACCCCGGCATTTCGTGGGAAAAGTCATTGCAGTATAACCTCGGCGTGGAAGCGACCCTGTATAACCGGTTTGATATAGGGATCGATGCGTATTACGAAAGCCGCTGGGATATCTTGGCGACCGACGATGGTACGGTACCTTCTTATGTAGGGTTGGGCTCCGCATACAGCAATATGGGCGAAGTAAACAATTGGGGATTTGAGGCGACGGCCAACTACCGGAATACCGTTGGCAACCTGGCCTACCAGGTGGGCGGTAGTATCTTCTATAGCCGCAACGAGATCGTGGCAATGAATGAGGTGGTGCGGGCCGAACCTTACCTGTATCGAACCGGCCACCCCGTGGGGCAGCCATTCGGGTTACAGGCCGACGGGTTTTGGGGCGTAGACGATTTTGACGGCAATGGGTCGTTATTGCCAAGCCTACCGGTCTCTACCTTTGCACCTGTGCAGCCCGGCGATATCCGCTACGTAGACCAGAATACCGATGGACTGATCGACGAAAATGATTACGTTGCCATTGGCGATGCCTTCCAGCCGGCGCTTACTTACACCGTCAACATGGGAGGAACGTTCAAAGGAGTGGACATCCAGGTGTTTTTCCAAGGGACGGGCGAGCGTAGCCTATTCCTCGATGGCACCTATTTCTGGGCGCTACAGAATGACAATAACATCCCGGCAATGGCCTTGAACCGGTGGACACCGCAAACCGCTGCACAGGCAGATTATCCACGGCTGAGTACGTTGCCGAATGACAATAATTACCAGCATTCGTCGTTCTGGATGCGATCCGGCGCGATGTTGCGGTTGCGGAATGTGGAACTGGGCTATACGTTGCCCAGCGGCTGGCAGCAGAAGCTGCGTCTCAACAACTTGCGCATTTACGTGAGCGGAATCAATCTCGCCACGTGGAGCGAGGTGGACGGTACAGACCCCGAAAGCATCGGCGGATACCCGCCGTTGAAATCCTATAATGTCGGACTAACGGCTCAGTTTTAAACCCGTTGTTTATTACGATGACCATGAAGAAAATAATGATAGGGCTTGTGGCAGCATTCCTGCTGACCGCTTGCGAAAAGAATTTCCTTGACAGAAGGCTTGATACCAACTACACGGTAGACCAAGTATTCAATTCAGCCGGCACGATGCGCGATTTCGGGTTGGGCATTTATACATATCTGCCGGCCGGCTTTGATCGCATCGATGGCGCGTTGCTCGCATCCGCCTCGGACGAAGCGGTACATGCGTGGCCGGGATCGGCCGTGCACCGGTTGGTAAATGGCAGCTGGAGTGCATTCAGCAATCCGGACGACCAATGGGCGGCCAACTATGCCGGCGTCCGTAAAGCAACCTTGTTTTTGGATCGATCGACCGATTACCGCCAGATTGTTTACCGCGATACCATTACCGAAAGCGGCAAAAATGCGTATGTAAATGATGTAAACGATATCGGCTGGCTGCGTGCCGAGGCGGTGGCATTGCGTGCATATTTCTATTTCGAACTGATTAAACGTTACGGTGGTGTGCCCATCATCCAGGAAGTGCTTGATGCCGACACGCCCCCCATGCTGCCCCGCAATTCGTACGACGAATGTGTGGCGTTCATCGTTTCACAGATTGATGAGGCCTTGCCGGCGCTCCGCGACTCGTGGCGTGGATTCCAGTCCGACCGTTTCTTGGGGCGAATTACCCAAGGTGCCGCCATGGCACTCAAAGCGCGGGTCTTGCTGTATGCGGCGAGCCCATTGAACAACCCAGCAGGCGATGAGGCAAAATGGCTTGCGGCTGCACAGGCTGCCCACGAGGTGATTGCACTCAATCGGTATAGCCTCGCTGACAATTACCGCGACTTATTCAGGGCGGTAGACAATGGCGAATTTATCTTGGAGCGCCGTTATAGTGCTGCCAACAACCTGGAACGGTCCAGTTACCCGGTGGGCTTCGAGGGTGCGCGCGGTGGCACGAACCCGTCGCAAAACCTCGTGGATGCGTATGAGACGATCAATGGGTTGCCCATTGACGAGGACCCCGATTACGATGCCCAGCAGCCTTACGACAACCGGGATCCACGCCTGCAGATGAGTATCATCGTGAACAACTCAGCATATAAAGGACGTACTGTGGAACTGTGGGATGGCGGGCTGGATGGACCGGGGAAGCCGCGCGCTACAGAAACCGGCTACTACCTGAAGAAGTTTGTGGATGAAGGCCTTGATCTGTTGCAGAATCGTACCAGCACACATAATTGGATTTATTTCCGGTACGCGGAGATACTCCTGAACTATGCCGAAGCTATGAACGAAGCTTACGGACCGGATGCTGTGCCTGCCGGATTCACCCTATCTGCCCGGGAGGCGTTGAATAGGGTAAGGCAACGGCCGGGCGTCGACATGCCGCCGGTGACCGATGCAGCCGCAGCCGAATTCCGGAATCGCGTGCAAAATGAGCGCCGTGTGGAGTTGGCCTTTGAAGAGCACCGGTTTTGGGATGTACGCCGCTGGCAGATTGCTGAACAGGCGTTGGGGCAGCCCATCCGAGGCGTAGCGATTTCACGAGCAGGCGATGGTACCATGACTTATACCTACCCGGTGCAAGCGGTGCAAAGCCGGGTGTTTGAGAACAAGATGTACCTTTACCCGGTACCGCGGGCTGAAGTGGAGAAATCGAATGGCGGCCTTACACAAAATGAGGGGTGGTAACATGCACCGTAGAAAGATAGAGAAATTCATAATGATGAAGCGAATCGTATATGTATTAATGACTTGCTGTCTGATAGGGCAGGGGGCCTATGCCGACACGTACTATGTAGATGCGCGTGATGGGGACGACCGGTCCTCCGGTCGGGATTCTACCGCCGCATGGCGGAGCCTCGACCGCGTGAACCAAGAAACGTTCCAGCCCGGCGACACCCTGCTGTTCCGTGCCGGCCGCATTTATGAAGGCCAGCTCAAACCCCAAGGTTCCGGCTCGGAAGCACAGCCCATCGTAGTTGCTAATTTCGGTGAGGGGTACAAGCCCCGGCTGCAGGCACATGGACGGTTCCTTGCTACCGTGCACCTCTATAACGTATCGGGGTGGGAGCTTTCGGGCCTCGACATCTCCAACTACGGCCCCGAACGGGAGGCCGGCCGGGCAGGGGTGATTGTCGAAATCCGGGATTTCGGCGTAGCGAAAGCGATTAGGCTCCACGAGTTGGACATCCACGACGTGAACGGCAGCTTGGTGAAGAAAGAAGGCGGCGGTGCGGGCATTATCATTAAGAATGGCGGCCGCGAAACCCCTTCGTGGTATGAAGGGCTTACCATCGAACACAATACCGTGAAGCGGACCCACCGCAACGGTATCCTCATCAATGGTTATTGGAGCCGCGACAACTGGCACCCTAGCCGCAACGTCGTCATCCGCCATAACCTGCTGGAAGGGGTGCCGGGCGATGGTATTGTACCCATTGGCTGCGATTCGGCGCTGATTGAATGGAACGTGATGCGCGACTGCCCCCGGCTGTTGCCCGATGGCGAAGCGGCCGCAGGGATATGGCCGTGGAGCTGTGACAATACGGTTATCCAGTTCAACGAGGTGAGCGATCACAAAGCGCCGTGGGATGCGCAAGGGTTTGATTCCGACTGGAATTGCCGCAACACGATCATCCAGTACAACTACAGCCACGACAACGAGGGCGGTTTTTTATTGGTGTGTGATGACGGCAGCGCAAGCGCGCGGTCGAGCGTGGGCAACACAGGTACCATCGTACGATACAACGTAAGCGTGAATGACGGCGGCCGCATAACCGGGAAACACGCCGGTTTTTCGCCCGTGATACACCTGCCGGGACCCACTTCCAATACGAAAATATACAACAACGTATTGTTTGTATCGGCCCACCGGCACCCCGATGCCGACAGCACATTGATCGCTTTCGATAATTGGCACGGTTACCCCGACAGTACGCTGATTGCCAATAACATTTTTTATACACTATCGCCCGTGGACTACGAGGACGCGAAAGCCACCCATATTTTTTATAGCCACAACCTGTACTACGGTGAGCATATCGACCGGCCCGCCGACCCGGCAGCGGTATTGGACAATCCGCTGTTCGTTACGCTGGAAAACGTGGGCCACCCCGGAATGGAGGCGCTCAAAGGGTTGTTGTTGAAGGGTGATTCGCCCGCTAAGGGGAAAGGCCTACCATTGGTAGACACTACAGTGAATGATTTGTTCGGTCAGCCTGTACTGCCCGGCCAGTCGCCCGATATCGGGGTGGCCAACAACTTGAGTCGGACGGTGTTTGCGCCCGGCCAGCTTTGGCCAGACGATCGGGGCGAGCACATCAATGCCCACGGCGGGGCGATCGTGCATCACGATGGCGTATACTATTGGTATGGCGAAAAGCGCGGCGGCAGACAGTCGCAGGGCGTGAACGTGTATAGCTCTACCGATCTCTACCACTGGCGCTACGAGGCGCTGGCCCTTTCGCCTGTGGACGATTCCAACAGCGATATCACGTGGGGCTGCATCATGGAGCGGCCCAAGGTAATCTACAACGAGCAGACCAAGCAATTCGTCATGTGGTTCCACCTGGAACTGCGCGGCCAAGGCTACGCTGCGGCGCGTGCGGCTGTGGCGGTGAGCGACTCGCCTACGGGGCCGTTCCGTTTCGTGGATAGTTTCCGGCCGAATGGGAACATGTCACGCGATATGGGCTTGTTCGTAGACGACGACGGCAGCGCGTACCACATCTACGCTTCCGACGACAATTTTGACCTGCGTATTTCGCGGTTAACCGACGACTACCTGAAGCCGACCACGAAAGATAGCCTCCTTTTCCGCGAGCACCGCGAAGCACCGGCGCTATTCAAATATAAGGGAAAGTATTACCTCTTCACCAGTGCGTGCACCGGTTGGCAGCCCAACCAGGCGCGGCTGTATGTGGCCGATAACCTGTTCGGACCGTGGACGTCGCTCGGCGACCCGATGCGAGGGCCGGAGTCTGAAATTACCTTCGATGCGCAATCGACATTTGTGCTGCCCGTGGTGGGTAAAAAAGATGCATTTATTTTTATGGCCGACCGCTGGAAGCCAGGCAATCTCAAAGATAGTCGCTATATTTGGCTGCCCGTCCGCCTCGACGAGGACGTCCCTTACGTGCAATGGGAGGATGCGTGGAGCCTTGATGACTTATGATAATTGCTGATTGCTTATGAAGGAAATATGGCTACTGGGTGCGTGGATGGCATGCACATTCGTGTGGGGTTTTGCTCAGCCCCGCGAGCTGAAGCTGCGAACGGATGTGCCGCTGGACTCCAACGCTAAAGGTAATTACAGATAAAGTCATGAGGTATCCTACCCTGATTATATTGATCTGCATAGGTTTCCTTACACAGGCCTGTCACGGGTTTAAGTCACAAAAAAATGATGACGGGTGGATAGAACTGTTTAATGGAAAAGACCTGGAAGACTGGTTTGTGAAAATAAACGGTCATGAAGTTGGCGTGAATTATGGAGAGACCTTCCGCGTAGATAGTGGTATTATAAAGGTAAGTTATGACCAATACGGCGACTTTAACGAGCAGTTTGGTCACCTCTATTATAAAAAGCCGTTTTCCCACTACCATTTGGTTGTCGAATATCGTTTTGTGGGAGAACTGCACAAAGGAGCACCAAGCTACACGTTGCGCAATAGTGGGGTGATGTTCCACTCCCAAGATCCCCGCAAAATGCTTAAGCATCAAGATTGGCCAATATCTATCGAGATGCAGTTTCTTGGAGGATTGAGCGACGGGAAAGAAAGACCCACGGGAAATATGTGCTCACCCGGCACACATGTCGTCTACAACGGAAAACTGTCTGATGCGCATTGTATCAATTCAACGTCCAAAACATACGATGGCGATCAATGGGTCACGGCGGAACTTATCGTGCTTGGAGATTCTTTAATCAAACATGTGATCAATGGGGACACGGTGTTGCAATATTCAAAACCCCAGATCGGCGGGCCCGTGGTCAACGGTTACGATCCAGCAGAAAAAATCGACGGCACACTACTCAACGAGGGGTTTATTGCATTGCAAAGTGAGGGGCAGCCAGTACAATTTAGAACAGTAAAATTATTCGATCTTAGTCAGAAGACGCAATCAGGCCGGTAGGTTTGATTGCGTTCGGTAGTTATTGCATACGCTCCAATAACCCATTATGCTAGATAATACACTTATATTTGGCGAGCGTTTACAAAAGATTAAAAAAATTAATGAAGAAATTTACCAATACACTGCCAACGTACCTAGCTAAGCCATTCCAATGGAGTGCCTGCATGTCCGTAGCCATCGTAGCCTTTTGGAGCTGTACCGACTACACACGTAATTGTAATCTGGCAACCACCTACCAATACTCGGCGATGACCGACTCTTTGGCGGCAGGCCTGAAATGGCCGGAAGACCTCGATATCCGCGTATTTGCGGATGCGGCGTTGGTGCCCAGCCCGGCATGCATGGCCGTATCGGCACTGGGCGACGTGTACGTGGGTGTAGACAAGATGGGATCCCTCGGCAAGGACATGGGCTATGGCGCCATCGTGAAACTGATCGACTGCAACGGCGACGGTATCCTCGATACGCATACCGAGTTTGCCAAGGTGGATAACCCCCGCGGCATCCTCGCCATGGGCAATAAGGTATATGTGCTGCATACGCGGTTTTCGCCCGAAACGGAAAAGGCCGAGAATATGGACCTGATTGTTTTCGAAGATAACGACAACGACGGCGTGGCCGATAGCGCCGCGCAACTGCTGATTACCAACCTGAGCAACCCCACTTACCTTGCCGAGCGGGGTACCGACCACGCCACCAACGGCATCCAGTTGGGTATCGATGGCTGGATATACATCGCTGTGGGCGACTTCGGCTTCCACAACGCCACCGACCGCGATGGCACCCAACTGACCATGCTCGGTGGTGGTATACTGCGCGTGCGGCCCGACGGCACCGAGATGGAAGTGTATACGCATGGGCTGCGCAACATCTATGACGTGGCCATCGACCCGTTGATGAACACGTTCACCCGCGACAACACCAACGACGGCGGGGGCTGGAACATCCGGTTCTCCCACCAGCTGCAATCGGGCGAATATGGCTACCCGCTGCTTTTCAAGCACTATACGGAGGAAATCATCCCCGCGCTGGTGGATGTGGGCGGCGGTTCGGGAACGGGCTCACTGTTCTTGAACGACCACCGTTGGCCTGCTACTTACAACAACACGCCGCTGATGGCCGACTGGGGCCGGAGTTACCTGTATAGGCACCCGGTCACGGCAGACGGTCCCACCTTTACGCAGGCCGAGGAACCGTTCATCCAACTGCCCCAGATTACCGATATTGATGTCGACGGCTCAGGGATTATGTACCTATCGGCATGGGACGGCGCCGGGTATTCGGGCAGCCCCGATATCGGTTATGTGGTCCGCGTGGTGCCCGAAGGGTGGGAATACCAGCCGTTTGCCGACGTGACCCAGCTATCGGACCGCAAACTCATCGCCCTGTTGGAGTCGGCCGATGCCAAAGCGCGGCAGGCAGCGCAGTTTGAATTGCTGAGCCGGGACCCGGACGACCGGGTGGCTTCCTCCGTGTGGAAGCTGGTTGGAAAGGGATCGCTGGACAAACCGCAGCGGGTAGCCGCATTGTACACCTACGCACAGCTGGCGGGTAAGGCGGGCATTGAAAGGCTGGTGGAAGCTACGCAGGATGCCGATCTGCAGGAGTTTGCCCTGCGTGCCCTGGCCGACCGCAAAGGGCTAGCCGGCGCGGTGCCGGCGGAACCGTTCCTCACGGCGCTGCAATCGGATAACCCGCGGGTACGGGCGGCGGCCACCATCGGTGTGGGCCGGCTGGGCATACGGAAGGCTATCGGCCAACTGCTCGATACCGACGTGCCGGCCTCGTTCAAATCACCGGCACTCGGCACCGAAGGCCCGCACGCCACCCCCAATGCGGAAATCATCATCCCCCACCTTTCAGTGAGGGCATTGGTGGCACTGGATGCAGTGGCCGAATGCATCGATGCGTTGGGTACCGGACAGACCGATATGGCGTTGTGGGCCATGCGTTATTTCCACGATGACCGCGTGGTGGATGCACTGATTGGCGCTTACGGCCATTCGGACGACACTGCCTACCGCGAAAAGATCATCAACACGCTGGCGCGCATCTACCACCGCGAGCCGGCATACGACACGTCCTGGTGGTGGGGCACACGCCCCGATACGCACGGCCCCTACTATAAAACGGAAGAATGGACGTCGACCCCGGCGATCCGCGGTTTCCTGATGGCACAGTGGGAAGCAGCCAGCAAGGCGGATAGGGCTTCCTATGCCGCCCTCAATACCAAGTACCGGCTCGGCATCGACCGCTTCGGTACCATCGACCTGGAGGCCGCGCGGGAAGCGGCCGCGAAAGTGGACCTCGAAGCTATCAAGAACAAAAAGGGCCAGGTGGGCGAGTCTTCCATCGAGGACGTGCTGCTGGCGCTGCAGCAAATAGAGGGCGACCCCGAAGCGGGTGCCGCGCTCTTCGTGAAACAGGGTTGCATTGCCTGCCACACCGTGGATGCAAGTGGACCGATGAAAGGGCCCTTCATGGGACAGATCGGTTCGATCATGAACCGCGAGAAAATCGCGGAATCGATCCTCAAACCGAATGCATCCATTTCGCAGGGCTTCGCCACGGTGCAGATCGAACTGAAGAGCGGCGAAATGTATGTAGGCTTCGTCACCGCCGAATCGGCCGAGAAAGTCACCATCAATAACATTGCGGGTATCGCCACGGAAATCAAAACGGCAGACATCAAAGACCGAAAGGAACTGGAGATGTCGATGATGCCCGAGGGCCTGGCCAACGCACTGAGCTACGAAGAGCTGGCTTCGCTGGTGGCATACCTAGAGAGGCAGAAGTAAGCCCCTTGCCTGGCCGGCAATGGCGGTGCCAACGAGGGGGAAGGCATGTCCATGGGTGAAGGTTAATACGCAAAAAAAAATCAATCAAATTAAAATGAGATTGGCGTATTAATCCTTTGTTAAGTTTTTTTTAATGGTAGCGCCTATTTTAGCGAACTTAATTGTAAACACAATAATGATGTTCCTAAAATTGAAAGCCTCTTTTTTTGCCGGTTTGTTTGGTTTCAGTGTACTGGCCCTGAATGCGCAGACCAAACATAGCAGCCAAACCGAATATGCCTCGTATAACGGGCTCGTTATGGCCGGATACCAAGGTTGGTTCCGGGCAGCTGGCGATGGGTCGGGCGCCAAAAACTACAGTTACGGCAACGAAGAACGAACAGGCATCGACATGTGGCCGGATGTTGCCGAGTACGAGAAGACGTACGAAACCCCCTTCAAGCTCCCCGACGGGAAACCGGCCCTCTTTTTCAGTTCGTATGATAAAAGTACGGTAGACCTCCATTTCAAGTGGATGCAGGAATATGGGGTGGATGGGGTGTTCATGCAGCGGTTTTTCAGCAATGCGCGCCCCGAAAACCGGAACAACGCCGCGGCAACCATCTTGAAAAATGCGTTTGAAGCGGCATCCACCTATGACCGCGCGATAGCCGTGATGTATGACCTGTCGGGATTGAGAGCGAAGGGAGAGGATTGCTCGGCCCTGATTGAGGATTGGAAGTACTTGGTGGACGAGTTGAAGGTAACCAACCAGACCGGGAAGAAGACCTACCTGCACCATAACGGGAAGCCCGTGGTAGCCATCTGGGGTGTCGGTTTCCCCGATAGGCCTTACAACATCCGGGATATCGGATTGGAACGCTTGATCGATTTCTTGAAAAATGATCCGGTATACGGGGGATGCACGGTCATGCTGGGTATCCCTACGGCCTTCCGCCAGCTCAATGCGGATTGCGTGAACGATCCTTACCTGCACGAGCTGATCAAGATGGCAGACATCGCGTTGCCGTGGACCGTGCAGCGTTACAGTCCGTTGCTGCATAACGACATGGATCGGTTACGCGACAATACGTTGGAAGATATCAAATGGTGCAAGGAAAACGGCGTTGAATATGTGCCTTGTGTTTACCCCGGTTTCAGCTGGCATAACCTAAGTCGGTACGAGTTTCCGGACGACATCAAGCCCGTGGGCTCTATCCCGCGTATGGGCGGCAAGTTCTACTGGCAGCAGATTGCCACCGTGCTGCGGTCGGGCGCATCCATGCTGTATGTGGCCATGTTTGACGAGGTGAACGAAGCGACGGCTATTTTCAAGACCACCGATACCCCGCCGACTAGCCCGTCTACTTCTTTTGTGGGCATGGAAGGGGTCCCTTCCGATCATTACCTCTGGCTCACCGGCGAAGCGGGTCGCGTACTGCGCAAAGAAAAGCCCCTGTCGCTGCAGCTCCCCGAGCGGAGCTCCGGAAAAGGGAATGAATAAGATGATGCCGACATAACGAAATAACCAAATGATGATGACAAAGCTAACGACGACCGCGCTCACTTTATTGCTGTTTGCCCACTTCTTCGCTTTCGCCCAAACCGACGCGACGCAGTCCGTTCCGGCGGCCAGCGCACGTACGGGAGAGATCCGTGCCGAATGGTTGGATCGGGCACATTTTTCAAGCGGGGGTACCCGGCCCGCGGGGAAGGATATCCTATGGTATAAACAATCGGCCCGCGTGTGGGAAGAAGCGTTGCCGATCGGCAACGGCCGATTGGGAGCCATGGTATTCGGCGGGGCTGCCGATGAGCGGATTCAGCTCAATGAAAGTTCGCTTTGGGACGGCTATGCGCTGGATCCCAACAATCCCGAATCGCTAAAAACTTTGCCTGAGGTCCGTAGGCTTCTTTTTGAGAATAAAAATAACGAAGCCGTGCGGCTCGCGGAGCAGACGATGATGGGACGCCCACGTGGCGTGAAGCCTTACCAATCGCTGGGCGAACTTTGGTTCGATACCCCCCATCTTGCGGTAACGGATTATACACGAAGCCTCGACCTGGCTACGGGTATCGTTACCGTAAGGTACCGTCATGAAGGCGTTTGGTACACCCGCGAAACCTTCGCTTCCGTGGATTATGATGTCCTTGTGATGCGCCTTACCGCCGATAGGGGCGGGAAGATCTCCGGTGCGTTTTCGTTGCGGCGCCAGCAGGATGCCGTGGCAATGCCCCACCCCACGGATGCCCGGTCGTTGCTGTTGAAGGGGCGGTTGCCGATCAAGGATGCCGACGGGAAGGCCCGTGGTATCCGGTTTGCCGCACAGCTAAAGGCGGTCACAGCGGGCGGCCATATCGCCTTTCGCGATAATGTGATGGCTGTGACCGATGCCGATACGCTGACCTTATACATTGCCGGGGCGACCAACCACCCCGGATTGGCACATATTTCAGATATATACGACTTTTCGGGCGTTCCCGAAGATCGCTGCGCAGCGGTCCTTGCGAAGGCGATGCGCCCGTCGTATGAAACGGTGAGAACGGCCCAGATCGAGGAGCATCAACGATACTACGGCCGCACGGAGCTCAACCTGGCGGTTTCGGACGAAAAAGGAAAGCAGCTGGCCACAGACGAACTGTTGGAAGACGCCCGGAAAACGGGGCAGCTCCATCCATCACTGGTAGGAACGTACTTTCAATATGGCCGCTACCTGTTGATTGCCAGTTCGCGGCCCGGCACCATGCCCGCCAACCTGCAGGGATTGTGGGCCTGGCAGATGAACCCACCCTGGAATGCGGATTATCACACCAATATCAATCTGCAGATGAATTACTGGCCGGCGGAGATCACGAACCTTCCCGAAATGCACCTGCCCTTGTTTGACCTCGCGGAAGCCCTGGTAAAACCCGGTGAACGTACGGCCAGGGTACTTTACGGTGCCGATGGCTGGGTGGTGCACCACTTGACCGATGCCTGGGGATTTACGGCCCCTGCGGACGGGCCGCAGGGTATCTGGCCGATGGGGGCCGCCTGGTTGGCACAACACCCGTGGGAGCACTATTGCTACACGCTGGATACCGCTTTCCTGCGGCAACGCGCCTATCCATTGATGAAGGGGGCAGCAGCGTTTATCCTCGATTTTCTGGTGGAAGCGCCTGCGGGCACGCCCGTAGCGGGGAAATTGGTGACAAACCCCTCCTACTCGCCGGAAAACGCCTTTTTTCTGCCAAACGGCGAGCAATCGGTGTTTACCTACGGCGCAACCATGGACCTAGAGATCATCCATGACCTCTTGGCCAACTGCATTGCCGCTACGAGGATTTTGGGTGTCGACAAAGATTTCAGGGAAACCTGTTTGAAAACACTTTCCCGGTTGGCACCCATCCGGATCAGCGAAACGACCGGCCGGGTAATGGAATGGGTGGAAGATTACAAAGAAGTGGAGCCGCACCATCGGCATACTTCCCATTTGTTCGCACTCCACCCCGGCAACCAGATATCGGTAACGGGAACACCCGAACTTGCGGAAGCGGCCAAAAAGACCCTGATTGCCCGCGGAGATGACGGTACGGGCTGGGGGTTGGCCTGGAAGATCAATATGTGGAACCGTTTGCACGATGGCGACCATGCCTACAAACTGTTGGGGGTATTATTGCGGGAGAAGACATTGCCGAACTTGTTCGACAACCACCCGCCTTTCCAGATCGACGGGAATTTCGGTGCTACGGCCGCCATTGCGGAGATGCTGGTGCAAAGCCATGTGCCGCTGAAAGGGAATCGATTCGAAGTGCACTTGTTGCCTTCGCTGCCGACAGACCTGGCAACGGGATCGGTAAAAGGATTGCGCGCGCGGGGAGGTTTTACAATAGACCTTTCATGGGCGGATGGGACGTTGAGGGAAGCCCGCATTTTTTCGGAAAAAGGCGGGAAGCTGACACTGCGCCTCGGCAACCGGGCGGTGAATTTCAAAACCAAAAAAGGGGAAACATGGGTGTTGGATGGTCGGTTGAAACGTATGTAAGATAATTGATAGGTATGAGAAAGATAAAAATGAGGTGCCCATGGGTGATGCTTTGCATTATTGGGCAGGTGCTTTTTGCCGGCCATGCAGATGCCCAAACCGGCAAAATTCTGGTTTTCTGCAAAACCGCGGGCTTTCATCACAATTCCATCGAGCAAGGAATACACGCTATCCAGCAGTTGGGGTCAACGCATGGCGTCAGCGTAGACAGTACGGTGGATGCAGGCAAATTCACTGATGCCATGCTGAAGCAATACGATGCCGTGGTTTTTCTAAGCACAACCGGCGACGTACTGGACGATGCCCAGCAAGAGGCATTTGAGCGGTATATCCAAGCGGGTGGCGGGTTTGTGGGTGTCCATGCTGCAACGGATTGCGAGTATGACTGGCCGTGGTTCGGCAAGTTGGTAGGGGCCTACTTCGCCGGGCATCCGGCACCGCAGGAAGCGTTGCTGGAAGTGGTCAACCGGGATTTCCCGGCTACCGAACCGTTGCCAGCGCAGTGGCGGCGGAAGGATGAATGGTACAAATTCAGAAAGCGGCCCGAAGATGTGCACGTGCTGATCAATCTTGATGAAACAAGCTACGACCCCGGAGAGCAGGGGATGGGCAACCCCCATCCGATTTCCTGGTACCATGCATACGATGGTGGGAGGGCCTTTTACACCGGGCTCGGACATACGGAGGAATCCTTTTCCGAACCGCTTTTCCTGCAGCACCTATGGGGTGGCATCACCTACGCCATGGGACGCTAGGTGGCTGCAAGGGAATCAGATAAGCAGACAACTAAAATTAAACAGATAATGATAAGACAATATGTAATTGGTTTGGTGGGTGCACTTTCGGTTATGGGACTTGCCGTGTCATGCAATGGGCCGGTCAAGTCGCTCAAACGGGACGAAAACGGCAAAGTTATCGTCGATACGATGCCCTCACCCGCGTACCTGTCGCCGGCGGAAAGCATGGCGCAGATTTACTTGCAACCGGGATACCGGCTAGAATTGGTGGCAAGCGAGCCCATGATCCACGAGCCCGTGGCGATTGCGTGGGATGCCAATGGGCGGATGTTTGTTGCCGAGATGAACACCTACATGCAGGATGTGAACGGCACGGGTGAAATGCAACCGGTATGTTCGATCAAACGGCTGGAAGACACGGATGGGGACGGGAAGATGGACAAGGCCGTGGTCTTTATCGACAAGTTGGTACTGCCCCGGATGATTCTCCCGCTGGACGATCGGTTGTTGGTGGCCGAGACGTTCGACAACAGCATTTATAGCTACCGCGATAGCGACGGCGATGGCATAGCAGACGAGAAAGAAAAGGTTTTCGTCAATGACCGGCCGAATACCAACAACCTGGAACACCAACGGAGCGGCCTGGTATGGAATCTGGACAACCGGCTTTACCTGACCGTTGAAAATGTGCGGTACCGTTATGACCAGGGTAAGCTGGTGGCTGAAGAGCTGGAAGAAAGCCCGGGCGGACAGTGGGGGCTGGCCAACGACGATTATGGCCGGTTATTCTATTCTGCAGCAGGTGCTGAAATCCCGGCGTTGGGTTTTCAGCAAAACCCCTACTACGGCCGCCTCGATTTCAACGATCAGTACGACGACAAATTCAAGGCCGTATGGCCGGTGATTTCCACGCCCGACGTACAAGGTGGGCTGAACAGGCTCCGGCCGGACAGCACGTTGAACCATTTTACGGCATGCACCGGGCAATCGATTTTCCGGGGAACGTCATTGCCCGACGATATGGTTGGAGACCTGTTTATCTGCGAACCGGTCGGAAGGCTGATCAGGCGGGCCAAAATAACCAATACCGGAGGTAAGATCTCACTCACAAACGCATACGAGGAGGAAGAATTCATTGCGTCGTCCGATATGAATTTCAGACCCGTGAACACGCAGACCGGCCCCGACGGCAACCTCTACATCGTGGATATGTACCGCGGTATCATCCAGGAAAGCGAATGGACCAAAGAAGGAAGTTTCCTGCGGCCCAAAATCGTGGAACGCGGGCTGGACAAGAACATCGGCCGCGGCCGCATTTACCGACTGGTTTACGACGGGATGAAACCGGACACCACCCGTCCGAAAATGCTGGATGAAAAGCCGGCTCAGCTGGTCCAGTACCTGCAGTACCCGAACGGTTGGTGGCGGGACAATGCGCAGAAACTGCTGGTGCTGCGTGGCGATACCAGCGTGGGGGGCGATCTTCGGAAAATGGCCGTTTCGTCGCCAGGGCAATTGGCACGTATCCATGCCTTGTGGACATTGGACGGGCTGGGAATATTGGACCGGGCGACGCTTACCGCCGCTTTGGGCGATAGCGATGCCAACGTTCGCAGAAATGCTGTATGGGTAGCTGATGGGGCTGTTTGGAAAAACGACCAGGTGCTGTTCGATGCCCTGTATCAGCTGAAGGACGATCCGGATGCGGAAGTACGTTTCCAACTGGGACTCAACATGCGGTTTGATGGATCGGCACGGGCCAAAGGGCTGGTAGATGAGCTGTTGAGGGCGCATCCCGACGATATACTGGCTGTATCGCAGCAACGGTATGCAAACCGGTTGATGGAGCGGGCCAATGCGGAAAAAGAGGCCGCGTTGCTGGCCATCGAAGACCAGAAACGGGTGAAACGCGGAGCGACTATTTTTAAGGAATTTTGCGCATCGTGCCATGGCGCGGATGGCAAGGGGCTGAACATCGGTGGCGGCGCAGCGGCTGCGCCGGTACTGGCGGGCAATGCCACGGTGAACGGTGATCCGAACAAGTTGATAAAAATCCTGTTGCACGGCCTTACCGGACCCATTGACGGGAAAACCTATACAAACATGATGCCGCCGTTGGGTACCAACGACGATGAATACATCGCGGCGGTATTGAGCTATATCCGCAATGACCTGGGCAACAAGGCACCGGCTGTCCGGCCGGGCAGGGTGAAGCGCGTGCGAGAGCAGACAGCGGATAGAACGAAGCCTTGGACAAAGGAAGAGCTCGATGAGTAGCGGATGCCAGGTTAGATAGCGTTACCATGCCATGAGGCCATTGCATATTGGTTTAAATTACCTAATTTTGGGTGGCTAATGCGACATTCATCCACAGACCGAATGAATGGAGATTTGGTATATGGATGAATTTGGATGTGCTGCATTTATAAATCTATTGGTTAGGTGTTGAAATCGTGGACCTTTCATGTTTTTTGGTGTATCCTAGGATATATGGTGACGTCTCCCATACACCTGAGTGCACAGTATGGATTGGGTTTCGCGGGGCATGAAGCCGTTTTAGACCAACGGACGGGATTGGATGTAAGCAGCGGCAAGCAAATTTGTTTTGACGGTGAAGCCGAGTTGTCATTTGAGCTCTCCTTCATGCCGAACCGAACCGATTATTTCGGTTACGTGGTGCGCATCATCGCCAATGATAAGACCAATATCGATTTATTATACGATCGCCTGGACAATGTGGAAAAGCATTTTAAAATCGTACTGGGTGATAAGTTTTCCAATATTGCCTTTAACATCGATTCCAGTAAGCTTTTTAAGGAATGGGTGCGCATTGCGATCAAGTTGGATGCGAAGTCGGGCCTGCTGACGGTAACATGTGGCGACAATGTTTATACCGGGAAATTGGCCATCGGCACGCAAAGCTGTTTGAAGGTCCTTTTTGGGTATAACGACTACAAAACATTTAAGACCACCGATGTGCCGGCGATGAAGATACGGAATGTTCAGATCCGGAAAGGGAAACGCTTGGCGCACCATTGGCCGCTGGATGAAGAGGAAGGTAAGGAAATAGCCGACGTGGTCGGGCGGATGACCGCTTCGGCCATCAATCCGCAATGGATCAAGCGATCGCATTACGAATGGGGATTGCTCGCGGATGTCAAGATCAGCGGGAGGGCCAGCACGGCATTCGACCCCCGTGCAGAAAGCGTATTCATCGTGGGACGGGACTCCCTGATGCGTATCCATGTGCCCACGGGCGAACGCACTGTTTTCAAGTATCAATCGGGGCCGTTACTATTGATCAATGGGAGCCAGTCTTTTTTCGACACGTTGACCAATCGATTGCTGAACATATGCATCGACCAGCAAACGGTATCGGTCTTTGACTTTCAATCCCTGCGTTGGTCGGAAAACTTTACGTACCCGGGGGAGGGTACCAGCTACCTCCATTTTAACAAATTTCAGTCGCCGATTGATAGCGGCCTGTACTTTATCGGCGGGTACGGGCATTTTCTCTTCAAAAACGACATTCACCGGTATGGACCCAACGGGCAATGGGATTTGCTTACAACGGGTGGTGACCCGCTGACTCCCCGATACCTCGCCGCAGTGGGTGCTACCCCGGATGGGGCCTATATTTTGGGGGGATATGGGAGTGTTTCCGGCCAGCAAATGCTCAATCCAAAGCATATTTACGATTTGGTTTTCTTCGATGTCAAAAATAAAACGCTCGCAAAAATCTACGAGTTTGATGCGGGCGAAGAGGGGTTTGCATGGGCAAACTCATTGATTATAGACGAGAAAAGCAATCAATTTTATGGGCTGGTATTTCCGAAGAATAGATACCATTCGAATTTGCAATTGGTGGCGGGCTCGTTGACCAAGCCCGGTTTAACGGAGTTGGCGGCCCCTATCCCGTATTTTTTCTACGATATCCAATCATTTTCCGACCTGTTTTATTGTCCGGGCAGCAAGCGTTTTGGGGCCGCTACGTTATTGTATAGCGAGCAAGAGGAAACCACCGCAGTTAAGATGTATGCACTGTCTAGCCCGCCGCTTCCGTACGATGCCGTGGGTGGCCCCCCGGGGCGAACGCGGAAAACATGGAATTTACTTTATATCGGTTTGGGTGCCGTAGGGCTGCTGGGCGTATGGGTTCTTTTAAGGAAATGGAATTTAAAGAACAGGCGCGTCCCCGTTGGCACGCAATCGGCTACCGGGTATAAAGAAGATCGGCCACGTCATCCTGTTGTGCCCGAACAACAGCCAGATAAGCGCAGCATCTTTCTTTTTGGCGGGGATTTGCAGCTTTTTGACTCGGAGGGGGCAGATATGACGCGTAGTTTCACCCCGCTTATCAAAGAATTATTCTTGGTCATATTGCTCCATACGCTTCGGCGGGGGCGGGGCATCAGCTCGGAAAAACTGACCGAACAATTCTGGTTTGATAAATCTGCCGAGAGTGCCCGCAACAACCGATCGGTCAACATTGCCAAGATCAATGCCATATTAGAGCGGCTGGGGAGCGCGAAGATCTCCAAGGAAACCGGCTATTGGAAATTCCAGGCAGACGATGATAGCTACATCGACTATAAGAATTACCTGGCCATCGTGACCAACAAAGACATGTTGAACAAGGAGCGCATCCAAGAGCTGTCGGCCATTGTGCAACGGGGTGGGTTCCTTTCGGAAACGGATTACGAATGGCTCGACACCTTCAAGGGGGAAGTATCCATCCAGGTGATCAATACCTACATGCGCTTTGCAGAACATGTGAAGATTACGGAAGATCCGGAGTTTATGGTTGAGCTGGCCAATAATATCTTCTATTTTGATCCTGTCCACGAAGAAGCGATGACAATCAAATGCAAGGCATTGGCATATATGGGCAACCATTCATTGGCTACGCAAACCTTTGAGAACTTCTGCAACGAATACCGCCATATTTATGGGGAAGAATTTGGGAAAGACTACCGGACGATACTTTCATAGCCTTTTCGCTTAGTGCCTCATCTAATCTCTAGCTGAATCGGGGAAAGACATCGGTATGGCCTCGCTGTTCGCGGCGAGAGCCGAATTACCATCATCTCGTAATCCAATAGCATCGTTAACAATAAAGTTGCGTCGCCTGTGTTGTTTTATGTTGATTGATAACCAGTGCGTTACGTCTTTTTTTTGTCGTTCTGTTGAATGTTAATGGTTTGTTAATAGTTTATTATGGCTGTTCGATTAATCTTGACTGGAATTTTTGACGGCTCCCTTGGCTCCTCGATTTGGCGCCGTCGATTTAATAATGGAGCGTTTAGTTTTAACCAATTGTAACCGAATGGCAACCATGCATAGAACGGCAGTTTTTGGAATTTTATTTATCGCGTTGTGCGGGTCGTGTGGTCCGGAGGGGGGTACACGATACAAAGAATGGAGTGACTATGGCGGAGGACCCGACCAGTCCAAATATGTAGACCACACGCAGATTACCAGAGAGAATGTGGATCAATTGGAAGTTGCGTTCGTCTATCCGACGGGCGACCAAGTAAATTACCGCTTCAACCCGGTCATCGTTGATGGTGTGATGTATGTGCTGGCAAAAAACAATTCCCTCGTTGCGATCGATGCTGCCACGGGAGAGGAGCTTTGGATACATACCAACCTGCGGGGAATCATACAGAGAGGTGTCAATTTCTGGCAAAGCGAAGACAAGAAGGAGAAACGGCTATTGATTTGCTTGAACAATACGTTGCAGGCGATTGATGCGAATACCGGCAAATCGATCATGTCATTTGGCAACGGTGGGTATGTCGATCTCAAGCAGGGGTTGGGCCGGGATCCGGCAACCTTCGGTCGGGCTACATCTACCACCCCCGGTAAGGTCTTCGAAGACTTGATCATACTTGGATCGGCTCCCGGCGAAAATCTGTTCTCCGGACCGGGCCATCTGCGTGCCTACAATGTGATTACAGGTGAACTGGTATGGGTATTCCACACCATTCCGCATCCCGGTGAATATGGTTATGATACCTGGCCGGAAGAAGCCTATAAGTACGTAGGCGGCACCAACACATGGGGTGAAATTTCGGTAGATAAAGACCGGGGCATTGCTTATTTTCCGATTGGATCGCCGACGTATGACTATGACGGTGCGGATAGGCCCGGAAGCAATCTGTTTGGCAATTGCATCCTGGCGCTGGATGCGCGTACGGGCGAAAGGCTGTGGCATTTCCAGACGGTTCACCATGATATCTGGGACTATGACCTGACAGCGGCTCCCCAATTGATTACCGTTGACCACGACGGCGAAAAAATAGATGCGGTGGCGGTTGCCTCCAAACACGGATTTCTCTTTGTTTTTGACCGGGTAACGGGTGAGCCCCTGTGGCCCATCGAAGAGCGGCCGGTGCCAGCGAGTGACATGCCGAATGAACAGGCATGGCCCACACAGCCGTTTCCGACCGTGGTGCCGCCGTTCAACCGCCAGTTGGTTACCGCCGATGACATCAATCCGTATTTTCCGCCAGCCGATAAGGCAAAATGGACGGCACGGGTAACTGCCGCAAAGAAGGGACTTTTCCACCCGCTTTCAGACCAATACGAGGTGGTCACCAATCCCGGCGCGGTGGGCGGTGCAAACTTCGGCAATACGGCAGCGGATCCCCGAAATGGGATTGTCTACGTGCAGACCCAAGAACTGGTCAATTTTTACCGATTAAAAAAGAGGGAGGCGTCTCCACAACGATTCGGGGCAGGGCGAAATTCGGGCGACACACCCGAAGCGTTCGCACGGGGGAAGGCCCTGTATGCACAACATTGCCAAGCATGCCACGGCGAGAATCGGGCCGGCATAGACGGTTTGGGCACCACGTTGGTGAATTTAAGCATAAAAGTAAATGCCGCGGCCTTTAGCGGTATTGTGGCAGTAGGCAAAGGGCGGATGCCAGGCTTGCCCCACCTCACTGCCACGGAGGTTGCGGCCATCTACACCTACCTTACTCCCGAAGCACAGCGGGGGGGCGGAGGGCGCGGAAATAGGGACGATGATACAGTCGAACTCCCTGAGGGACCTGTGGTGGCATCGGGCGGTGTGCCCGTCGATCTCCCACCGTCCGGTGGACAACGGATGACAGACTACCCCGGCACATATACCGGCCCCCGGTCTGAATATGTCGAAACCAACAATTGGGGGCTCGGCGTGCCTAATTTACTGACGCCCCCTTGGTCGCTCATAGTCGCCTATGATCTGAATGAGGGAAAAATCAAATGGAAAATCCCGCTGGGAAATGACGACAGCATACCGGACAGTGAAAACCTGAGCATGCCCAATGGCTCGCAAGGCAAGGGGATGGTGGTCACTTCAACGGGCTTGCTGTTTTCCACGTGTTTGGATGGGCGGGTGTATGCCTACAATACGGATGATGGAAGCATGCTCTGGTCTACAGATTTGGGCAGGAACAATCCGGGCGGGCTTCCTGCCATGTATGAAGTGGGCGGCAGGCAATACCTGGTGGTCTGTTCGGTCGGTAGTTTGAAAGACAAATCGAAAGAAGAATCCGACGTACCCAAAGGGTATATCGTATATGCATTACCCAAAAAAGAGAAATAATGATGGATAGAAAAGCATTTATTTTCAGAACCGGAGGAATCGTCTTATCGGCATGGGTATCGCCTACGTTGGGTAAGATTGGATTACCTACGTCCAAGATGGATCGTATTGCCCTAGGTACATTGCTCTTCAGGTATCGGTTCCAACGTACGAAACCCAAGCAATGGGATACGATCAAAGACGAATTAACCTTATTGGATGTCCCCGAACACCATCGCGATAAATTCGGCATCCGCAAAATCGAATTCTGGAATGAACATTTCGAATCGCTGGAGCCGGATTACCTGGCTAGGTTGCGTGATAAGATCAGGTCGGCTAAGGCAGAGCTGCTGAATATACAGATTGACCGGATTTCCTATAACCTCGCCGCCACAGACGAGGCCGAACGGCGGCAGAGCATCACGGACGTGAAAAAATGGATGGATGCCGCGTCTTTTCTGGGGTCGAAGTGCGTGCGGATAAATCCGGGCTCGCCAAAGGGCGCCGTCGAAAAAAGCATCGAATCGCTCACGGAGTTGAATCGCTATGCGAAGCGTAAAAAACTGGCCATCATTACGGCCAACCATTTCGGGATAGAGATGGACGCGGATAAACATGTACAGATTGTCCGGGGATCGGGGGTGTATACCGAACCCGACTTCGGCAATTACATTCCCCAATACACGGAGGAAGTCATGATGGAGTCCCTCTCCAAGATACTGCCGTATGCCCGTGTGGTTTCTGCAAAAATGGTAGACTTCAATGATCTGATGGAGCATACCTCCTACGATTTCGATCGGTGTATCCAATTGGCCGAAAACGCGGGGTTCAAAGGCACCTATGTCATTGCACAGTGGAGCGGCAAATTCCAGGACATCGATTATGACAACGTGGCCAGGTGGGGAATCGAGCATGTAACGAACCATATCAAATAACAGGGGGACTGACGATGAAAAAAGCAATGATTATCCTGTTTACCCTAGCTTGTGCGGCGGGGTTTTCCTATGCACAGGAGGGGGAGACCCAAGGGCGGGGTCTCAGTTTCCAGCCCGATTACCTATTCGAAGGGTCTGGTATGGCCCGTTGGAGCAAATTCGGAACGGCCGATTGGCGTGCTGAGCGTGGCGAATGGATAGTCAAGTCGACCGATACAACGGCCAGCCTGCTATTATTGGATCAGTCCTTCCAGGATGTGACGTTCAACACACTGGTGAAGATGGAGGGAGATGGAGAAGCGGGCGTGTTGCTTCGGCTCGAAAAAACGGACGGCGGTTGGAAGGGTATCTTCGTCTCGTTGAAAAACGATGAATCGGCCGCATATGGATTGGTATTGGACAACAAAGGAAACGAACTGAATCGTACCCTATTGAGACGCGCAGGAGGGATGATGCGCGTGGCACCACCGCCCGATCCCAACGCTGCCCATTCATCCAATGGCAACCGTGAAGAAAGTTCGCGACAGCCAAACCGCAGCCGGGAGCATGCAGGTCCGGTATTGCCCATTCCCCGACCGGAGACGGCTTTCCAGGTAAATGGATGGAACCAGCTGGAATGTGTGTTGGATATGAATATCCTAAGGGGGTTCATCAACGACGGAATTGGCCCCGGCGGTGCGGCGGATGTGGAGTTTGGCGAATATGGCCCCATCGCATTATACGTAAGGGGCAAAGCGGAGGTACGTTACAAAGACTTCAAATACAAGGATCTCGCACTTCGGCATACACCTAAAGAAGCCACATCGGCCCGCTATGAAGTGCAGCAGCTAAGCGACATGTATTATTCGTTTAGCTCTGCGGCAGCAGATTTCAACAAGGACGGAATCATGGATGTCGTGGCCGGCCCCCATATTTATTATGGTCCGGATTATACTTCCTATCGCGAAATTTTTCAAGGGGTGACGTACAATCCCTCCCAGCAATTTTCCGAAGTGAATTGCCAGTACGCCTATGATTTCAATGGTGACGGCTGGCAGGATGTGTTTTCTGCGGCACCATTTGGCCGCTTGTACATCAATCCCAAAGGGGAGTCCCGGCGTTGGGAAATGCATGCTGTTATCCCCGGCAACATCAACTCGGAAGTGACCGTGTTTACGGATATTGATGGCGATGGCCGGCCTGAAATTGTATACGGAACCAGTGGCAACCGCGTGCTTAACTATGCAAAATTTGATCCGGCAGATCCTACCCGGCCTTGGAAGTCTTATCCGGTGTCTGATGCCGGATATTATACGGCGCATGGCGTTGGTGTCGGCGATATCAACGGCGACGGCCGGCCAGATATTACCAATCCCAATGGATGGTGGGAGCAGCCTGCGCAGCTCGATGCAAGTGCTCCTTGGGTATATCATCCCGTGGCTTTCGGGCGATATGGTCACCGCGGTGGCGGGATGGGCGGCAGTGTCATGGCGGTGTACGATGTGAACGGCGACGGATACAACGATGTCGTAACCAGTCTCAATGCACATGGCTTTGGTTTGGCGTGGTATGAACAACGGCGAGATGCATCGGGAACGATTGCGTTTACACGTCATATGATCATGGATGACTACTCGACCGAGAATGCCGGCGGGGTCACGTTTTCACAGTTGCATGGTACCACATTTGCGGACATCGATGGTGATGGCATCCCCGATTTCATCGCTGGGAAGCGGTATTGGTCGCACCTGGATACACACCTCGACCCCGACCCCAGCGGTGCGGCAGTATTGTATTGTTTCCGGACGGTCCGTGATGTCCATGCACCCGGTGGTGCACGCTTTGAACCGGAACTGGTGCACAACCGTTCGGGCGCCGGATCTGACTTGCTAGCCGTCGATTTGAATGGTGACGGCAAGCTGGAAATCGTTTCTTCTACAAATCGGGGTACATTTATTTTTTGGAATAAAACGACTGATTAACAATTGGTTGTGATGGTAAGTGCCGGGACGTTAATCTTGTTAATCTTTTGTTAATTATTTGTTATGGGAATGCCTGTATCCTTGGGAAAGCTTAAGAGGGGGCATAAGCGAACGGAGCAATTATAACTTTTTGATACCCGCTACGGTTCAGTTTCCGGTACCGCGGGAATACATTTAAAACCAATGATGATGAAAACAACCAGTACTGAACCACCACCGACGTAGTCTTGCTTTTTATGCAAGACTTATCTGGGTAAACCACCGTAATGGGACCGTACCCGGATATCACCTAACAGCAATTGTTTAACCAATTAAGAACAGATTAATCTGATGAAAAAATTAGCATACTTATATTTATTGATCATGCTTGCCCCGCTGTATGGCCTCGCCCAAACGCGGACCATTCAAGGGCAGGTAACCGACGCCCAGACCGGCGAGGCGCTGGCAGGCGTGAGCGTTGCCGCCAATACGGCGGGAGGTACACGGGTGGGGGCCACTTCTACAGACGAAACGGGAGCCTATCGGATCCAAGTATCTGGCGAAGCGACATCACTCGTATTTCAGTACGTCGGCAAAATCACCCTTACCGAGGAAATCGGGGGCAGGAGTGCCATCAACGTCCAATTGGAGATGGACGCCGGGCAACTGGACGAAGTGGTTGTGGTGGGGTATACCACATCGACCAAGGCAACATTGACAGGAGCGGTGTCTACCATCAGTGGCCAGGACATGACCCGTACCAAAAACGAAAACGTGGTGAATATGCTTACCGGTAAAGTGCCGGGGGTGCGTGTGGTGCAGAAAAGCAGTGCACCGGGGGCATATGACACGCAGATCGATATCCGTGGGATGGGTGATCCGTTGTTCGTGATCGATGGGATTCCGCGTGATAAAGACTATTTCGCACGTATGGGTGCAGAAGAGATAGAAAGCGTTTCGGTACTGAAAGACGGAACGGCAGCGATCTACGGTTTGCGTGCGGCCAATGGCGTGGTGCTGGTAACCACCAAAAGCGGTACTGCGCAAGGTGGAAAAGTAGACATCAACTTCAATACCAGTAGTTCCATACAACAGTTCCTGTACGTTCCCGAGGGCGTCAATGCAATAGATTACATGACGCTGAGGAACGAGCAGAACTGGCAGGATTTCGGCAAAAACTATGTGGTGCGTCAGGATCCAATATTCAGAGACGAACATTTTCAACCCTACCTTGACGGCACCAGACAGTCATACAACTGGATGGACCAAGTATTCCGAAAAACCACGCCCCAGTATGACAACAACCTGAGCGTAAATGGCGGTAGCGACAAACTACGCTACTACTTCACGTTGGGCCACCTAAAGCAGGAAGGCAACTACAAAAGTGGCGATTATTATTCAGAGCGTTGGAATATACGGACCAACATTGATGCACAGGTTACCAACCGGTTGAAAGCAAGGGTTTCGTTGGGCGGATTCCTAGTGAATACCACGCAACCCAATGGCACGGGGTGGACAACCTACAAACTTTCCTGGTTAACCCGTCCGGATGCGCCTTTTTATGCAAATGATAATCCATTGTATCCCAATGGAGACGGAGATTTACTGCCCGAAAACGGTACGAACATGATGGTTCAGACCGATGCAGACTATGTAGGGTATAACTTGAACAGGGATCGGCGGTTCAACGGGACCTTACAATTGGAATATCAGATTCCGGGCGTGGAAGGTTTGTCGGCGAAAGGATCATACGATTATGCGTTCCGACTGCCCGATTATCACAACTACAAACGTGCCTACAGTTTGTTCCGTTATAACCCAGACGCCGACACGTATTCGGCGATCCAGCGGAACACGCCGTCTGACGTGACCAGAGGCGTTAATTTCAACTTTGATACCAACATGCAGTTGGGGCTGTTCTACAACAAATCGTTTGGAGCGCACAACTTCAATAACTTCTTGGTTTACGAAGAAAACTATAGCACCTGGGATAGCTTCAGTGCCTACCGCGAGTTGATGGTTAATTCGGAATACCTGTTTGCCGGGGAGGATAAAAACCAGCGCGCCACCGGTGGCGGAATAGGCGACCGGGCCAATAAATCGTTGATTGGACAACTGGACTATAACTACGCATCCAAATACATGTTTGCGTTCAAATTCCGTTACGACGGCTCGTCCCGTTTCCCCGAGGGAAGCCGCTTTGGTTTCTTCCCCACCGCTTCTGTGGCATGGCGCCTGAGCGAAGAAAACTTCATGAAAGACAACCTGGCATTTGTGAGTGAGTTTAAGGTAAGAGGTTCTTATGGAGAGATGGGCGACGACAGTTCGGCGGGTAACTATCCGCCAACAACGGGTTATAACCTAGACGGAAATCAAATCGGATGGTTTTATGATGGTACATTAACCGGTGGCGTGTCACCGTCAAGCATCCCGAACCCGGACTTGACCTGGTATCGGATCAAATCTTATAACCTCGGATTGGACATCGGTGTATTGCAAAACAAGCTGAATGCTACCATTGACGTGTTTAGACGCGACCGTTCCGGCCTACTGGCAACGAGTGCGTCGGTAATTCCCGGTACGGTAGGGGCCAACCTACCCCAGGAAAACCTGAACGACGACCGTAACTTCGGTTATGAAGTGGCATTGGATTACCGCAACCGGGCAAGCGATGTGTTTTACTGGGTAAAGGGACAGATATCTGCAACCAAACACATGCGGACGAAATGGCTCGAAACCCCAGCAGGCAACTCCTATGATCACTGGCGAAACCGCAGTAGCGGCCGTTACACCAATATCTGGTGGGGACAGGAATCGGGCGGTATGTTTACCAATATCGAAGATATCCGCAACTTTGAACTCCCGATGGGACAGAACTCCCTTCCCGGCGATTGGTGGCTGGTTGACTGGAACGAAGACGGTGTGATCAATGGTCAGGATGAACACCCCATCGCTACATATGGGCTTCCGGTATTTAACTACGGCATCTCGTTGGGGGCTTCGTGGAAAGGGTTTGATCTGGCCCTGGATTTCCAAGGTGCAAATGGTGTGTATGTGCAATATGCGGAGGTGCTGACCGAAGCATTGCCATTCGGCGGGCAGAATACGTTGAGTTGGTTTATGGACAGGTGGCGCCCGGCAGATCCCAATGCCGATTATTTCCATCCGAATACGGAATGGATTCCCGGGTATTACCCCGTTACTGGCCATGACGGTCGCCGTAGCGGAACCAACGGTATTATGGACGCATCGTACATACGCTTAAAAACGGCTGAGCTTGGGTACACATTGCCAGATAAGTGGATGTCGAAAGTGGCGGTCAAGAACTTAAGGGTCTATGCGAGCGGGTATAACCTGTTGACTTTTACAGGGCTTGAAAATGTAGACCCCGAACGACCGGGTTCTGCAGGGGGTGCTTCATCCAATTACATCGACTTCTACAACTATCCGGTAAACAGAACATTTACAATCGGTGCAAGCGTTAAATTCTAAGGAGATTACAATTATGAAAAAGAGATTTATAGCATACATCGTACTTTTGGGAGGACTTGTTTTCTCTTGCCGGGACTTGAACCTGGAGCCAAAAGGGATGTTGGGTGAGCCCGAACTCTTTGGTAACGAATTCGGGGTGAAGAAATACTTCGCAGGTTTGTATAACTACCTGCCCATTGAAGATTTCGTATATTATGCAAACAATGGTTACCGACCAGGTAATTATTGGGAGGCAGGTAAGTTTAACCAGGGGAATATGAGCGGTGAGTTCTTCAATACCTGGATGGGGGTGGATAATGATGGGTTCGCGTACTGGCCTTACGACCGCATCCGCGAAGTAAATACCTTTATCGAAAACTTTCCGAACTATCGGGACAACTACGCCACCGATGTGCAGTTCAACAAATTAATGGGAGAAGCTCACTTCTTGCGTGCCTACTTCTATTTCGGGCTGGCCAAACGCTATGGTGGTGTCCCTATTATTAAGGAAGTCCAGAATCCATTGGCTTCGCCAGAAACGTTGGAAGTACCGCGCAGTACGGAATACGATACATGGAAATTTATCTACGAAGATCTGAGGTTTGCGATTGATAACATGACCGAGAGTAGCGAGGACGGTCGTGCAAATAAGTACGTTGCCGCAGCGTTACTATCGCGTACGATGCTGTATGCGGGTTCGAATGCCAAATATACGCAGTACCTGGGGTTCCAGAATGAAGCGGCCACACAGCTGGGCTTGGCTGGTATGGACCCTTCGCAGGCCAACGAGTTCTTCCAATATGCGGTCGATGCAGGGAAAACCGTAGAAGAAGGTCCTTACTCGTTATACACCCGGGGTTATCCGGATAAAGCAACCAATTTTGCCAACCTATTCTTGGATGGATCTTCTCCGGAAACAATTTTCATAAAAGATTACGACATGACTAGCCCCGGCGACAATCGTTTACGTCATAGTTACGATGCATTGATGTCTCCATTGCCCGATATGTCGTCGTTTGTAGGTGCAAACAGCTTCCCACCGCTTGACTTCATGGAATTGTATGAAATGCCGGCTTATACCAATCCGGACGGAACCCCCGTGCGTTTTGACAGCCGTAACGATATCCGCAACGGAATGGAACCGCGCATGAGGGGGACGATGTATTTTAACGGGGATGAATTGCGTGGGAAAACATTCAGTTTGCAGAGAGGTATTTACCGGAGTTTTAACGGCCTTGCAACAGACATACAGCGGGGAAGTAACGCGGCTCCGATCAACAGCGGTGGCAACCGTATCTTAGGCGGGCGCGGCTGGACCACGGAGATCGGCGGCGTAACGCTGAACATTACTGGAGCCCACGGCGCTTTTGATGACCAAGGTGCGGAAAATAACGGTTTTGGTGCAGGTTTTATCCGCAAGTACGTAAACCCCGATATGGCTACAAGCGATGTTCGTGAATATCGTAGCGACCAGCATTGGGTGGTTTTCCGGTTGGGCGAAATTTACCTGAATACGGCAGAAGCGCTCTACGAACTGGGGCAACGGGAAGAGGCTTTCGAATATATCGAAAAACTTCGTGACCGCGCAGGTGCTCAGGTCGTCCGTCCGGCAATTGATGTAACGACAACCAATATCGGTACCATCAATAACGCCAACTATCCGTATCAGATTGAGAAATCCCTGCAGTTTATACGCGATGAACGTGTACGTGAGCTGTATGCCGAAAACCATTGGTGGTGGGACCTGCGCCGCTGGCGGACGGCCGACCAGGTATTGAACCAGTTCCGTCACCGCTTCCTCAGCGCCTATTATGTAGCCGACGAAGGCAAGTACATTTACCTGGATGAAGATAATAGGGATAACAGAAGTTGGACGGCTTCCAAACAGTGTTATTACGAACCGATTCCATGGGGAGAAATTGGCAAGAATGATAAGCTATTGCCACAGAACCCACTTTATTAACTAACCTGTTGATATTCATATCATGAAGAAAATAACATATATCATTTTAGGAATAATGGCGCTGTCGGCTACGTCTTGCTTGAAGACCGACAACTGGGATGCGCCGGATGCACGGATCCACGGGCGGATAATCGACTCGTACACGGGCGAGAATTTACTGTCATCGCAAGGCGACTGGAGTATCCGTATATGGGAGAGAACGTGGACGGAATCCACGCCCAACAACCAATCGTTACCGGTAAAACAAGATGGTTCTTATAATAACAGCAAATTGTTTGCCGGAACGTATGACATGCTCCCCTATGGTGGCCCTTTCTGGCCGGTTGATACCGTGAAAGGCGTTGTGTTGGGCGGGAATACCGAACAGGACTTTACCGTTACGCCCTATTTAAGGTTGACAGACTTTGAAGTATCGTTGAACGGTTTGAAACTGGTACTTAAATGTCGCCTGAATGCGCCCATCCGTGCCGGTCTGCCGAATCTGGTTGAGCTCAAGCCGTTCCTGAGCCTCACCACGTACAGTGGTGAATCAAACTACATCAATATCGGTGAATACAATAACCTCAGGAAACAGTTCAACAAATCGTGGCAGGACGAAGTGGGCGATGCCGAAACAAGCGGTGTTTACACCATTGGTCCGCTGCCTGTAAAGGCAGGTTATACATACTACGTCCGTTTGGGGGCCAACGTGAACGACGCAAACCGGAAATACAACTATACCGAAATCATCAAGGTAGAAGTTCCTGCAGATGCACAGAACAGCCCCGATGAGATTCCGGATAATTTCCTGTCCAATGCACAGTGGCCCTTCAGCCGCGCGGAGTGGGACGGTAATCGGTGGGGTAATTTGTCGGGTGGCTGGGTAACGAATGCAGCCATGCGTACCCGCGGCGGCCGGGGCGGATACGATGGCGGCTGGGAAGGCCCAGACAATGACAAGCAAAGCCTGGGGTTTGAACGCTGGGGCGAAGGTGAAACACCCATCGAAAACGGCAAGCTCTATCAAACCGTGGATCTTCCTGCAGGCCAGTTTAGACTCACACTGAGTTTTGCTGGCGAAAACCCCATTATAAGTAATTCGGGTGGTGATCCGCGCTATATTGCTGTAGCTGCTGGTGAGACACTTCCCGATGTGGCCAACGTATCGTCGGCACTCGCTTCGGCAAGCTTTGCGGGCGTTGGCAACGATGGCAATGTAAGCGCCGAGTTTTCGCTGGCAGCCCCTACCAAGGTTTCAGCCGGTTTCGTGGTCAATTTTACGGGTACCGAGCAGAACGTAAGGCCTTCTTGGATCAAACTTGAAAAAATCGATTAATGGTTGGTTTAATGGCTGCCCAGCACAACGTGCTGGGCAGCCATTTTCATAGGAAAAATGAATTGGAAAGGCATGGTTACGAAATAATGGGACGTATCAGTTGGATGTTTGCCATCCTGTTGGTAGTGGGCTGCTCAAAAAGCAAGGGCCCGGTCAACGAGGAAGAGCTGCCTCAGGCGACGGATCCCATTGCCGAGATACAGCCCATCATACACCAAAACCCGATTATCCGGCATCTGTATACCGCCGATCCATCGGCACGGGTGTGGGCCGATGGCCGGCTGTACATCTATGCATCGCATGACATTGACCCGCCGCAGGGGTGCGACCTCATGGATCAGTACCACGTTTTTTCCACGGACGACATGGTCAACTGGACGGACCACGGCGAGATCCTGCGGGCGAGCGACGTATCTTGGGGTCGCAGCGACGGTGGGTTTATGTGGGCCCCCGACTGCGTGTATAAGGATGGGACGTACTATTTCTATTTCCCGCACCCGAGTGGCGACGACTGGAACAATACCTGGAAAATAGGGGTGGCTACCAGTACCGAGCCGGCCAGCGGTTTCACGGTACAAGGATATATCGAAGGGCTGGAACCGCTCATCGACCCGCATGTATTTATCGATGACGATGGCCAGGCCTACCTTTACCAGGGCGGTGGCAGGCGGTGCATGGTTGGTAAACTGAAAGATAACATGATGGAAATCGATGGATCCATGACCATTATATATGGGTTGCTTGATTTTCATGAGGCACCATGGATGCACAAGAAAGACGGCATATATTACTTGTCGTATGCCGACAACTACGACAGCGACGGGAAACACAACCGCCTGCGCTATGCAACCAGCAACAGTCCGTTGGGTCCGTGGAGTTACAAAGGGGTGTACCTCGAATCGACCGATAGCTATACCAGCCATGGGTCTATCGTGGAATATAAGGGGCAATGGTATGCGTTCTATCACAATAGTTCGTTAGCTATAGAAAATGGTGCACCTGCCCATCAGCAGGATTGGATACGCTCGGTATGTTATGATAGGCTGTTTTACAATGCCGATGGCACCATCAAGAAAGTGACCCAGACGTTGGAGGGAAAGGTCATTGGCCATCAGTAAGGAACGAGCATTAAAAAGTAAAAAAGAATGAGCATGTTTGGCAACATACGCAGTTATTTGGCGGTTGCGGTTTGTGCCGCCGCCATTTTCGGCGCTGGATGCGGCAAGAAAAGTCCCGCTCCCGAAAAGCCGGATCCTCCTACCGATGATCCGGAAGAATCGCCGATCGGCGATGTGGTGGGCCAGGTGACAACAGGGTACCAGGGCTGGTTTTCGGCCGCAGGCGATGGCTCTACCATGGACCCGCATTGGTGGCATTGGACCCACGACTGGCAGCAAGTGCCCAACCTCGACAATATCAGTGTCAAATCATGGCCCGATAATAGCGAGTACGAGCATACCTATGAAACCAACTTCCCTACCTTGGGGAATGGTGAACCGGCAACTTTATTCTCCTCTTACGATGACCAAACCGTAGACATCCATTTCAAATGGATGAAAGACTATGGTATCCATACGGCGGCATTGCAGCGTTTTAGTCCGTATGGCGTAGAAGGCCCCATCCGCGATGCGATTACGGCCAAGGTCCGTACGAGTGCCGAGAAACACGGCGTTAAATTCTACATCATGTATGATGTGTCCGGCTGGCACGAGATGCGTGCGCAGCTCAAAGCGGACTGGACCAACAAGATGAAACAATATACCCAGTCGCCGGCATACGCCATGCAGAACGGAAAGCCCGTGGTGGGCATCTGGGGGTTTGGATTCAACGACGATAACCATCCCTTTCCGGTAGAAGATTGCCTGGAAGTAATCAAGTGGTTCAAGGACCAAGGCTGCTATGTGATGGGCGGCGTCCCTACCCATTGGCGCAACCAAACCAGTGATTCACGCGTAGGGTACATGGAAGTTTACAAAGCATTCGATATGCTTTCCCCGTGGATGGTGGGGCGGATCGCCAACGTTCCGCAGGTGGATAACCACGGGAATAGCGTAGCTAGGGCAGACTTGGAATTTTGTGTAAAAAATGGCATCGATTACCAACCCTGCATATTGCCGGGAGACCTGCAGGAACGCCAGCGCGCGCACGGCGAATTCATGTGGCGGCAGTTCTACAAGTATACTGAGATTGGTGTACGCAGTGTATATATCTCGATGTTTGACGAGTACAATGAAGGAAACCAGATTGCAAAGACCGCGGAGACACAAGACGATGTGCCGCAGGGGTCCGGTATGCTGGCACTGGATGAGGACGGTACCTTTTGCACATCAGACTATTACCTGCGCATCACGGACGACGGGGGGAAAATGCTGAGGAAAGAAACCCCGTTAACGCTTGTTAAACCCACTATGCCCAATCCATAGCCGTTTCAAACTATTGCATATCCAACTTTTTAGATGATGATGATCGTTCAACACCGCAAATTTTTCACCGTTATCCTCCTAACCTGTTCGTTTTTTTCATGGATTGCGTGTTCAAAAGATAACACCCCGGTTAAAGAACCCGATGAAGAAGCCCCGGACGTACCGGAGGCTGTCTACGATGAAACGGGGTGCCTATACACCTCGTATACCGGATTGGTCATGGCCGGATACCAAGGTTGGTTTGCAGCGGATGGGGATGGTTCGAACAGGGGGTGGTACCACTACCAAGGGCCAAACAATACGTTCAAGCCGGGTATCACCAATGTTGATTTCTGGCCGGATGTATCTGAATATACCAAGACCTACAAATCGCCCTTCCAATATGCCAACGGTTCGGATGCGTACCTCTACAGCCCATATGATGAAGAAAGCGTGGACCTGCATTTCAAATGGATGCAGGAATACGGCATCGACGGTGTGCACATGCAACGTTTTGTGGGAGAGATAAAACCTTCCAACGCCGCGGGGAAAAGGCATTTCAACCAGGTGTTGGCGAATGCCTTGAAGGCAGCCAAGACTTACGGGCGGGCCATCAGCGTGATGTACGACCTAAGCGGTTCGAGCAGCGATGACGTAGCCTATCTGGAGCAGGATTGGAATGAGTTGCAACAACAGTTTGACTTATTTGATAATTTCGAACACCCGACATACCTTAGGCACAACGGCAAACCACTGGTGACGATATGGGGGGTGGGATTCAACGATAACCGGAAATATACGGTCGCTGACGTAAGCCGGTTGGTCGATAAGTTGAAGGGCCCTTCCAATAAGGTATCCGTTATGCTGGGGGTGCCTTATTATTGGCGGGAACGGAAAAATGACACCGAAAACAACCCCGAGTTGCACGAGCTGATCAAAAAAGTAGATATCATCATGCCTTGGGCGGTAGGACGATACGATAACGGTAGCTACAACAACACGGCAGGTACGATGGTGGCCGATGTGATATGGTGCAAGCAAAACGGCGTGGATTATGTGCCATTGGTGTTCCCCGGGTTCAGCTGGGGAAACATGCACAACGACCCCTCGCTTTACAATTCGATTCCACGGCTAAAGGGCGATTTTTTGTGGAAGCAGGTGGTGGGGGCCAAAGAGGTCGGCGCGAAATCGCTGTACGTGGCGATGTTTGACGAAATAGATGAGGGCACAGCGATCTTTAAATGTGCCCGCGAAAACGAGGTGCCGCTCAATGGCCACTTGCAATTTATGGGAATCGAACAAGACCTGCCGTCAGACCATTACCTGTGGCTTACCGGGCAAGCAGCCAATTGGTTCCATGGGGAACCGGGCTATGGATCGACGAAACCTACCCGATAGAAAATACGTACTTTTATAACATCAGTGAATAATTCAATAGCAGCATTTATGATAGCCGACAAACAAATTAAGAACCGTGTAACCCGATATTTCTCTGTGACGACCTTCATTGCCCTGTCGCTCGCGCTCGTGGTTTCGTGCGGAGGTACGAAGCCGACAGGCAGCACGCCCGTAGACGAGGTAAACCCGTACATGGGCAACATCAGCCATCTACTGGTACCTACCTACCCGACGGTCCATCTGCCCAACAGCTTCCTGCGCGTTTATCCGGAGCGCGGCGATTTCACGGGCGATCGCCTGCGCGGTCTCCCGCTTGTGGTAACCAGCCACCGTGGCAGCTCGGCTTTCAACCTAAGCCCGTTCCAAGGGGAAGTGGACGACCTCAAGCCCGTGGTTTCCTACAGCTACGACCAAGAGAAGATCACTCCCTATTCGTATTCGGTTTATTTGGATGAACAACAGATAGCGGTAGATTTCGCACCGTCGCACCAATCGGCTCTATACCAACTGGATTTCGAACAGGATAAGCCGATGTATGTGGCGGTCAACTCGAGAAACGGATCGGTGAAGTGGGACGGGCAGGCGCTTTCCGGGTATCAGCATATTGGCAATGGTACCACCGTATATATCTATATGGAACCCGAGCAGCGGCCGGAGCATACGGCCGTACTGAAAGATGGCCTACTGACGGAGGGGGCATCGGCAGAAGGACGCGATGCGTGCCTGGTGCTTCTTTATGCACCCGGACCGAAGCAACTGCGCTTGCGATACGGCATCTCATTCATCGATGCTGAACAGGCGCAACGCAACCTCCAACGGGAAATAAAAGGCTTCGACCTAGCGGCGTTGAAGGAAGCCGGGCGTAGCGCGTGGAATGAAGCACTTGGCAAGATCGAAGTATCCGGCGGAACCGCAGACGACCGGTCGGTTTTCTATACGTCGTTGTACCGGACATTCGAACGGCCGGTGAATATCTCGGAAGACGGCCGTTATTTCAGCGCATTTGATAAGCAGGTGCATAAAGACAACGGCATTCCGTTTTACACGGACGATTGGATATGGGACTCCTACCGTGCCCACCACCCGCTGAACGTATTGATCGACGCCCAAAAGGAAGAACATATTTTGCACTCGTTTGTGACGATGGCGAGCCAGATGGAACACTTCTGGCTGCCTACGTTTCCGGAAATCAACGGCGACAGCCGCCGGATGAACTCCAACCACGGGGTGGCGACGCTGTTGGATGCCCATGTGAAAGGACTAAAGGGGTTCGATCTGGAGAAGGCCTATGAGGCCGCGAAGCTCGCCATCACGGAAAAGACGCTGGCCCCTTGGTCCGGCGCACCTGCCGGCCAGCTTGATGAATTTTTCAAAGAACACGGCTATATTCCCGCGCTGAGGGAAGGGGAGGCCGAGACCATCCCGGAGGTCAATGGTTTCGAACGCCGCCAACCGGTAGCGGTTACCTTGGGAACTGCCTATGACATGTGGTGTCTGGCCCAGCTGGCCAAAGCGCTGGGTAAAGAAGCGGACTATGAGCACTTCATGGAGCAGTCGTTCAACTATCGGAACCTATTCCATCCGGAAACCCATTTTTTCCATCCGAAGGATGCCAATGGCGATTTTATAACACCCTTTGATTATGTTTTTTCCGGTGGACAGGGCGCCCGGGGCTATTATGGGGAGAACAATGCCTGGATATACCGGTGGGACGTGCAGCATAATATCCCCGATCTGATTAAACTGATGGGGGGCAACGAAGCATTCGTGAAAAACCTGGACGACATGTTCAACCAACCCTTGGGTAAATCAAAGCACGATTTCTATGCGCAGCTCCCCGACCATACGGGCAATGTCGGCCAGTTTTCGATGGCCAATGAGCCTTCGCTCCACATCCCCTATCTTTATAACTATGCTGGGCAGCCATGGAAGACACAGAAACGGATCCGCATGCTGCTCAACCAATGGTTCAGGAATGACCTGATGGGGGTGCCCGGCGATGAAGACGGTGGCGGCATGTCGTCGTTTGTGGTGTTTTCGAAGTTGGGTTTTTACCCGGTTACGCCCGGAAGCCCCACATACTCCATTGGCAGCCCCGTATTTGAGCGGTCGCGCGTAAACCTGCCCAATGGAGAGGTATTCGAAGTAATAGCACACCAAGTGTCTGATACGAACAAGTACATCCAGTCGGCCAAACTGAACGGGCAACCGCTGCTGACGCCCTGGATTTCGCACGAGGCCGTGAGCCAGGGAGGGACGCTGGAACTTGAAATGGGCGACAAAGCCAATACCTCATGGGGGGTAGCACCAACAGAATAAAAACAACGAGCATGGACCATTTAACACGGATATCAGTAATCGCTTGCCTGCTATGGCTATCGATGCCGGGATACGCGCAGCGGGCAAATACCAACATCGATTCACCCTACTACTTCGCCGATGGCGTCATATCCCGGCAGGTGTTGGAAAATTACCTGAGCCGGAGCATTACGCAAGCCGAGTTTTTGAACAGTGAGGGGTGCTACACCGATGGCCCTTATCCATATAAGGCCGACGACGTTCGGATGCTCAAGCATATGGGCACTAAATTCATCGGACGGGCACTCTATTCATGGGGTAATGAGCAATTTTACCTCACGCCCTCGTTTTGGGACAGTGCCGAAGAAGCCATGCGCTCGTTGCATGCTTTTGATAGCACCATGGTATTCCAAGCGTGTATTTTTGAGATTATAACGGAAAAGGTGGCGGATATTCCGGTGCCGGCTTGGGTATTCGAGACCTTCGGGCTCCCCGTGGAGCAACGGAATTTCCGGTACGCCGACATGCTCAACCAAGATGGGCGACTGGTGGACCACTGGCGTAAGGGGAGCAGCGTGCCCGACATCACGCGCCAGGAAACCCAGCTGTTTTTCTACTACCTGGCGCGCCGGTACATGGAAATCGGCATTGAGGCCATCCATTTTGGACAGGCCCAACTGATGGCCATGCGGGTGTCGGGAACTTCAGAGGCCTGGCACACCCTGCTGGAGCATGTGCGGAATGCAGCTAAGACCGTTGCGCGCCGCCATACGGTGATTTGTGACTCGCATTTGCCCAATGGCGGGATGGTGGTAAACGGACAGCTATTGTTTGATTTCGTTTCCTTTCCACTCCGCCTTCGGGAGATTACCGATAAGCCGCAGCAAGTGGAACTACAAGTGGGTTATCTCGATGGGATTTACAAAAAGACCGTTGGCGGGGTGACCCCCAGCGGATGGAGCTGTGAGCATAGCCCCTATTTGGTGGAGTTTGACAATTTCGGCATCAGCAGACACCGCGACGAGGCCAACCTGGCCGACCACTACGCGTGGGGATACGATGAAGTCTCCTGGTTTCACAAACAGCCGGAAGAATACCGCAATGCATTCCTCCGCTATGCCCACCAATGGCTGCGGCAAACGGATCGCGATGGGTTTTTGCAGATGCCCGGTAGCCGCGTCATCACCGGGGCCGACACCAACAGGTACCGCGCGAATACTTCGGGGCCGGATAATCCGCTGGGAAAGAACCAGGAAAATACGATTAAAGAAATTTGGAAATTGGATTAAATCAACAATCATGAGCAAAACAACGTACTTTACTATTGTATTAACTATACTGTTTGGCGGGCAACAGCTGTTTGCCGGTAATGGAAAACAAGCAAAACCGGTTTATCCCTCCTATAGGGGCTTGGTAATGGCCGGTTATCAAGGATGGTTTGCCGCCGAGGGGGACGGTTCCAACCGTGGGTGGTACCATTATAGGGGTAGGGGTGGTGTTTTTGAGCCGGGGAATACCAACGTGGATATGTGGCCGGACACCCGTGAGTACACCAAAACATATAAATCACCATTTAAATTCGCAGATGGCCGCGGCGCGTACCTATACAGTCCGTACGATGAAGAAAGCGTGGACCTCCATTTCAAGTGGATGAAGGAATACGGCATCGATGGGGTTCACATGCAGCGCTTTGTAGCCGAAATCAAAAACCCTTCCGGGAAACGTCATTTCAATAAAGTGCTCCAGAATGCACTGAAAGCGGCAAAGAAATACGGCCGGGCCATCAGTGTGATGTATGACTTAAGCGGCTGTAGCGGCGAAGACATCGCCCTGCTTGAAGCGGACTGGAAGGAACTTGTGGAAACGTTCCAGTTGACAGACCCCTCGGTTAACCCGACTTATCTCTGGCACCGGGGGAAACCCCTGATGACCATTTGGGGGGTGGGATTTAATGACAAAAGACGGTATACGATTGCTGGCGTAGACAAGGTGGTCAAGCGCTTGAAATCGGAACACCAGATCTCTGTCATGCTAGGCGTACCTTATTATTGGAGCACATTGGGCAGGGATACCGAGTCGTCTGAAACGCTGCATACGCTGATCAAGAAGGCGGATATCGTGATGCCATGGGCAGTTGGCCGCTACAATAGCAAAACATTTGATCCATCGGTGGTTGCCGGAGACATGGCTTGGTGTGCTGCCAACGGTGTAGACTATGTTCCGCTGGTCTTCCCTGGTTTTAGTTGGGGCAATATGAACCACAATCCGAAGATATACCATCAGATTCCGCGCCTGAAGGGCGATTTCTTTTGGCAGCAGGTGGCGGCAGCGAAGCAAGCCGGAGCACAGTCGCTATACCTCGCCATGTTTGACGAGATAGACGAAGGTACAGCGATCTTCAAAAGCGCGAACGAAAAGGATACACCACTGAATGGTGACGAAGGACTTCGGTTTATCGGTATTGAAGATGATTTGCCGACCGACCACTACCTCTGGCTGGCAGGCCAGGCGGCGGCTTGGTTCCATGGGGAAGCCTCGCATGGAGAGAAGAGGCCGGTAAGAAAGGAATAGTGGCGGAACTGCGCTGCCCCCGACTCCATGAATTGCTGATTTAATTGGATATACCAATAAAATTGACCCTTGTCTTTCGGGTTGGCGGAGCATATTTTCCGGCATTTATCCCCTCAATGAACTTAACCAAAGCTCGGTGTCAGATTGGGATCTTATGAGCCCGGTCAACCGGTTTTGAGAGGTAAAACGCGGTTAGGCACGCAGTCGTTGGGCCGCTTCGGCGGCGACAATCAGTCCGGCAGCCATCATAATTACGTCTTTTAGTACCAGCCGCCCAGCGCCGGAAAGATAGGGAAACCCATGGTGCGGCGTGGGGAAGTCACCACCTAGATTGGGGACATATACTTCCGGTGTGGTAATAAGGAACGAAAGTGTAACCACCGACATGATGACCGTCAGCAACCCGCCGATCATACCTGGTTTTGCCGACCAGATACCGGCCAGCGTCAATAGGCCGATGACGATGATAACAGTACCTAAGCCATAAGAGAATACATACGTGTTATTTGCTTGATGCCACTCGATGTTTTTAACCACCGTCTTTCCCTCGGGGTTTTTATACTGCTGATATTCGGGAGCTTCTTGACTGTAGAAGAAACTCATGAAGGGGCTGTTTGCAACGAACGGGACGATGCCATCCGCTTCATATTGGAAAACTTTCAGTCCGCCGATCCACGCCATGACGATAAAAATGGCAATCCGTGAAAAATGAATGAAATTCCGTTGTCCGCGTATCAATAAATCGATGAGATAGTTCATGCTACTCCATGTTTAAGCAGGCAAAAATAGGTGGTCTCGGTGTTGTCTCACATAGACAAATGCACCTTCATCATGGATTTTTTTGCGCCACGATGGAAATACCGACCTGCTCGCGGAAGCTGGATGGCGAAATGCCGACCTGCTTCTTGAAATACCGGCTGAAGTAATGTTCGTCGTCAAAACCAAGCCTCGCGGCAATTTCCTTGATGGATAAATAAGTGAGATGCAGTTGTTTTTTTGATTCCAGGATGACGCGTTCCTGGATGAGGGCGGTGGGCGGTTTGCCAAGCTGGTGTTTTATTTTCTTGCTGAAGGCACTCAAGCTGAGGTTTAGCCGCTCCGCATACAAATGGGCAGAGCGTTCCATGATGAAATGTTTTTCGAGCAGCTGTTGAAATAGCGCACCTTCTGCGCCGGGCGCCGTATGGATCAACGACCCCGCATCGATCAGTTGTTTTTTTGCCTTGCTAGCCAGTGCCAGAATAAGTTGCAGGTAGGCTTTGATGACCGATTCGGAGAACGCAGCGTCTGCGGTCCCTTCTGTACGCATTTTGCCGACGATTTGTTCAATTTCCCGATAGACGTCTTGCTCGACGGGTACAACGGGTTGCAGGTAAATGTTGTTGAACAGCAGTCCGTTGCAGGCTACTTCTTTTTTGTGGAACTCGATGCAGTAAAAGTCGCCATGGAACAGTACCCGCGTGGCAGATGGTATGGACGCCGTTTTCCACGACAGGTGCTGGTAGGGGCTAAGGAATAACAGTGCCGTGGTTGTATTCTTATAGCCCGTGAAATCAACAACGAACTCTGCCGGAGCAGGCAGCAAGATGATTTGATAGCATGGGCTGTCTGCCGAGGGGGAATGCGTTTGCAGATCTATGGTATCGATGTGGAACAACATTCGCTGATTATTTATTATACGTATAATGTTCGCCCTATGTCATATTGGACATGGGGTTGTTTAATGAGCCCCATTCCCTGCTCACAGTATCCGGGCAATATACGAATCATTTCCTTGTCGGTCGTTTCCGTATCAATCAAACGATAGCTGCCCCGACGCCCCGAGCAAAAAATCAATCGGTTCATTAATTGATTTATGGGTAACAGTTGATTAATGTAAGTGAAATAGTATTGCAAAAAAAATAACTATGCGATACCTGTTTGCACTTTTTCTTGTTATATCATTTTTCTTGCCTGGGTCTGCACAGCAAAGTGGCGTGATTTCCGGGAAGGTCATAGACAATGCGACACGGCTATCGTTGCCCGGTGCTACGCTTAAAATTACCACAAACAATCGCTATACGGTTTCAACCCAGACGGGCGACTATGAATTTCTGGGTATACCGGCCGGTACGTATGAAGTATCTGTGCATTATCTCGGGTATCGCACGCAAACGGCCACGGTAACGGTACAATCGGGAGCGAATGCGGAGTTGGGCTTTGCGTTGGAGGCAGGTGGTACCGAACTTGGCGAAGTGGTGGTGATGGGCGATCGTTTGCGGGGGCAGGCTGCCGCGCTGAACCAGCAAAAAAACAATCCCAATATTACGAACGTAATCAGTGCCGATCAGGTGGGGCGTTTTCCTGATGCCAATATCGGTGACGCGTTGAAACGGGTGCCCGGAATTACCATGCAAAATGATCAGGGCGAAGCACGCAATATCATCGTGCGTGGTTTGGCGCCGTCGTTAAATTCCGTGACGCTGAATGGCGACCGCATCCCTTCTGCAGAAGGCGATAACCGAAACGTACAGATGGACCTGATTCCTGCGGATATGATCCAGACCATCGTTGTGAACAAAACACTGACACCGGATATGGATGCCGACGCAATAGGAGGATCGGTGAATTTGGTGACAAGAGCGGCCCCTAATGGCCAAAGGATATCGGCCACGCTCGGCGGTGGTTATAATCCCATTCGCGAGAAAGCGGCCTATACCGGTGCATTTGTATATGGCAATCGATTTGCCAATAATAGTATTGGCATAGTGCTTAGCGGTTCGTACAACGACAATGACTATGGCTCCGACAACGTAGAAGCTGTGTGGGCGGAAGATGATTTTGGGAATGTGTATATCGAGGAACAAGACATCCGCAAATACGATGTGCGCCGCACCCGACGGAGCGCGGCCGCGGCATTCGATTTTCAATTGAATCCCAGCCATTCGTTGTATATCAATGCCATGTACAATTGGCGTGATGACTGGGAAAACCGGTTTCGATGGACTGCAAAAGATCTGATCCCCACTTATGACGCAAACGACAACATCGTTGGCTATCAAGGGGCAATGTCATTGGAAACCAAAGGGGGCATTGATAATAATCGGGTAAAGCAGCGGCGGTTGGAAGAGCAGCGCGTGCAAAATTATAGCCTGGGAGGTAACCATCTTTTTGGACCATCGCTGGATATGGATTGGTCTGCCAACTTCGCCCGGGCGAGCGAATATCGACCCAACGAGCGGTATATTGAATATGAAATCCCATTTGATGAAGATGAACCGGAAGCGGAACCCGGTATCGCCTTCCATAGCAATTTTAGCCCAACGAGACGACCTTTACTTACTTATGTAAATCATCCGGCGCTGGCTGATTATGACTTTGATAAAGTAACCGAGCAAAACGAGAAGACGGTAGAGGAGGAGTTTGGTGCAAAGCTGAATTTCCGAGTGCCGATGAGCGCAGTGTCCGGTCAGAAAGGGCGCTTGCGCTTTGGGGGCAGGGTGCGCCTGAAATCCAAAGACCGGAACAATATGTTCTACGAATACAGCCCGATTGGGAACATTAATTTTGACCTCGACCAGATCCCCCTCAACGATCTGCGCGGGATGCAATGGAATCCGGATAATAAATATGGCATTGGCATACTACCGTCTGCGGACTTCCTGGGCGGGCTACCCCTGGGGGACGCCACGCAGTTTGAGCCGGAAGCAGACCCTACTGAATACCTAGCGGCGAATTACCATGCAAAGGAAAACATTGTGGCGGGGTATCTACGCTGGGATCAGGATTTAAGTGATAAGCTATCGATGATTCTCGGTGCTCGCGTTGAACGGACGGCGATTACCTATACGGGCAACATCATTGAAGACGAAGAAGACCTGGAAGGTCAACGCAAGGTGGAGAACAACTATGTGAACGTGCTGCCAAACGTAAGTTTCAAGTATAGCCCATCGGCTAACGCGGTACTCCATGCAGCGTTTACCACCGGCATTGCCCGGCCAAACTACTACGCCTTGGCGCCTTACGTCGATTCCCGCCCCAGCGATGACGAGCTGTTTGCGGGTAATCCCGATCTTGCTGCGTCCTATGCCTGGAATTTCGATTTGATGGGTGAGTACTACTTCCGTTCGGTTGGTTTGGTATCTGGTGGGGCTTTCTACAAAAGCATCAACGACTTCATCTACAACAAGCGGGACGAGCAATATACAACAGAAAAATTCGGCCGAGATTTCGATGACCTGAGCAACCCCATTCCCACGGGAGCAAACTGGACATTTGTACAGGCACAGAATGGCGACAATGTACAGGTGTATGGCTTCGAAGTAGCCTTCCAACGGCAATTGGATTTTTTGCCGGGCAAATTCCTTAAAGGGTTCGGTGTGTATGCCAACTATACGTTTACCGAATCGAGTGCAAAAGGCATCACCAACGAGGACGGAGAGGAGCGTACAGGGCTGAGTCTGCCCGGTACAGCCCCCCATATGCTCAACGCATCACTTTCTTGGGAAAACCAACGCTTCAGTGCACGGCTATCGCTCAATTATGCAGCCGCGTATTTGGATGAACTCGGAGGCAATGCTTTTGAGGATCGTTATTATGACCGGCAAACGTTTCTGGATGCGAATGCATCGTACCGCATTACCAAAAATCTGCGTTTGTTTGGAGAAGCGAATAACCTTACGAACCAGCCCCTGCGCTATTACCAGGGAATTGCTGCACGTACCATGCAGATGGAATACTACCAGCCCAGGTTTAATCTGGGTGTGAAATTGGATATGTGATTTAACACCAAGCAATTTATCTTTAACTAACAAAACGAATCTGTTATGAAAAGGACAATCGGACTGATGGGCGCGGCATTAATCGCCGTGAGCTGCAACGAGGGGCTGGCCCCCGTTCGGGAAGATGCGCTGAAACCCATTGTAGTAACCCAACCGACACCTCACGATACGGATGACCCGGCTATTTGGATCAATCCGGTGGATTCATCCAAAAGTCTCATTGTAGGTACGGATAAGGATAGCGACGGCGGCTTGTTCGCTTATGATCTGGATGGAAACATTGTCAACAAAGTAACGGGGCTGAAGCGGCCGAACAATGTTGATATTGCCTATGGACTTCAATATGGCGATACGTTGATCGATGTGGCGGTGCTGACCGAACGAGAAAATAACCAAATCCGGATATTCCGCTTGCCGGATTTGGCGGCCGTAGACAACGGAGGCATCCCCGTGTTTGAGGGGGAAGATGAAAAGGCACCCATGGGAATCGCATTATATACGCGGAAAGCAGATTCGGCCATTTTTGCCATTGTGGGAAGAAAGTCGGGAACGCAGGACGGATACCTCTGGCAATATCGGCTGGACGGATCAACCGGGACGGTAACCGCTGCGGTCGTCCGCCGTTTCGGGAAATATAGCGGCGAGAAGGAAATCGAAGCCATCGCTGTAGACAACGAACTTGGCTATGTCTATTGTTCGGATGAAGGTGTCGGTGTAAGGAAATATTGGGCTGACCCCGATGCGGGGAACGAGGAAGAGTTGGCCTTGTTTGCCCAGGGGGAAGTGAAGGATGACCATGAAGGAATAGCGATCTATAAAAGTTCGGACAGTACAGGCTATATTTTAGTTTCAAACCAGCAGGCCAATACGTTTGTCGTATATCCGCGTGAAGGAACGGAAGGTTTGCCGCATCAACATAAGCGGATTGCCGAGATACCGGTTTCAACTGTGGAATGTGACGGGGCAGACGTTACGGCAATAAACCTGGGCGGTAACTTCCCTAGGGGATTATTTGTAGCCATGAGCAACGGCATGACGTTCCACTACTACGACTGGCGGGATTTCCAGCGCTGGATAGACGCCGGAAAGTACTAGCTATTGCGGTGAGCATGGAATAGTTGCGAAACAACGTTACCTTTGCGGCATGGCTGGCGTTTATTTCCATGTGCCGTTTTGCAAGCAGGCATGCCATTATTGCGATTTTCACTTCAGTACCTCACTGAGGCAACGTGATGACATGGTAGCTGCCTTATGCAGGGAGGTTGCATTGCAATCACGCTACCTTGCTGGTGAGGAGGCGATTATCGAAACCATTTATTTTGGTGGGGGGACCCCTTCGTTGCTCGCCACCGGGGAAATCAATCAGTTGGTTAGTGCAGTGGCAAGCCATTTTGATATCCATCCCCATGCCGAGGTTACCATCGAAGCCAACCCGGACGATTTGAGCAATGCGTATGTGCATGCGCTAAGGGCCACGCCGGTCAACCGCTTCAGTATCGGCATCCAGTCGTTTTTTGAAGAAGACCTGCGTTGGATGAACCGAGCGCATAACGCCGTGGAAGCCCATGGGGCCATCAAGCGGGTGCAGGATGCAGGCTTTAATAGGATAACTGCCGACTTGATTTATGGTTATCCGCTACTGACGGATGCGAAGTGGCAGTCCAATATCACCCGCTTGGTAGAAATGGGGGTTCCCCATATTTCGGCGTATGGCATGACCGTGGAACCACGTACGGCCCTTGCGGCATCCATCCGCAAGGGCAAGCAATGGCCGATGGACGAAGAGCAGGCCGCCCGCCAGTTTGGCGAGCTGATGGATGCTTTGGCAGCGGCGGGTTTTACCCACTACGAAATATCCAACTTTGCCCGGCCGGGGAACGAAGCCCGCCACAACAGCAACTACTGGAAAGGGGTGCCGTACATCGGTATTGGTCCATCGGCGCATTCGTTTAATGGGCACTCGCGCCAATGGAATGTACCTAACAACGCCCGGTATATAAAGGCGATACAAGCGGACAGCCTGCCCTGCGAAAAGGAGGCCTTAAGCACCGCCGACAAGCTCAATGAATACATCATGACTGCGTTGCGCACGATATGGGGCCTTGACTTGGACGTAGTGGAAAGCCGGTTTGGCGACAGCTACCGCCAGGCACTCCATATAGCACTGCAACGCTTCAAATCAAGCGGCGACATCGCGCTCATCGGGGCCGTGGCCACGCTAACCCGGAAGGGGAAGTTATTTGCCGACCATATCGCTGCGGAATTGTTTGTTGAGGAGGATGGCTAGGCCCGCCCCTTGTCGTTGAAACGCGACAAAACACAACGAACTGGTCTTGATTTTTGTTCGTACCCCCCCGGGATGCATAACATCTTTGTTATAATCCTTATATTCGCCTCGGATATATAAAAACCGGACACTTGGTCGGTTACGCTAAGAACATTATGTCAAGAAAACGCATACTTATTACTGGTGCAGCGGGGTTTTTGGGGTCGCACCTATGCGACCGCTTCATCAAGGAGGATTACCATGTTATTGGCATGGACAACCTGATCACGGGCGACCTCCGCAACATCGAGCACCTGTTCAAACTGGAGCATTTCGAATTTTACAACCACGACGTTTCCACCTTCGTGCACGTGCCGGGCAAGCTGGATTACATCCTGCATTTCGCCTCACCTGCCAGCCCGATCGACTACCTGAAGATCCCGATCCAGACGCTGAAGGTGGGCTCGCTGGGTACGCACCACCTGCTTGGGCTTGCCCGGGCCAAGGGTGCCCGGATCCTGGTTGCCTCCACTTCGGAGGTGTATGGCGACCCGACGGTGAGCCCGCAGCCCGAAGGGTACTGGGGCAACGTGAACCCGGTGGGCCCCCGCGGGGTGTACGACGAGGCCAAGCGCTTCCAGGAGGCCATCACGATGGCCTACCACACGTTCCACGGCCTGGAGACGCGCATCGTGCGCATCTTCAATACCTATGGCCCGCGGATGCGCCTCAACGACGGGCGGGTGCTGCCGGCCTTCATCGGCCAGGCCCTGCGTGGTGAAGACCTCACCGTGTTCGGCGACGGCTCGCAGACGCGTTCGTTCTGCTATGTTGACGACCAGGTGGAAGGCATCTACCGCCTGTTGCACAGCGACCACCCCCACCCGGTCAACATCGGCAATCCCGATGAGATCACCATCAAGCAATTCGGCGAGGAGATCATCAAGCTCACCGGTACGGCGCAGAAACTGGTGTACCGCGACCTGCCCGTGGACGACCCCAAGCAGCGGCGGCCGGACATCACCAAGGCGCGTGAGCTGCTGGGCTGGGAGCCCAAGGTGGGCCGTGCCGAAGGGCTGCGGATCACCTACGACTATTTCCGGTCGTTGCCCGACCAGGAGATAAAGCACAAGGATTTTACATACTACAACAAGAAATAGATGAGCAGGATATTGGTAACGGGCGGTACGGGTTACATCGGTTCGCATACAGTGGTGGAACTCCAGAACGCGGGCTATACGCCGGTGGTGGTGGACAACCTATCGAACTCCAATGCGGGGGTGCTGGACCAGATCGAGAAGATCACGGGCATCAAGCCCGAGTTTCACAATTTTGACCTCTGCGAGGGGGAGGCGGTACGCGCGTTTGTGGCCGGGCAACCAGACATCGCCGGCATCATCCACTTTGCAGCGTATAAGGCCGTAGGCGAATCGGTTCAGCAGCCGCTGAAATACTACCACAATAACTTTTTCTCGCTGATTAACCTGCTGGATGCCTACCGTGACAGGCCGGTGAACTTCGTGTTCTCATCGAGTTGCACGGTGTATGGTCAGCCCGACGAGCTACCGGTTACGGAGACCGCCCCGGTGAAGAAGGCCGAATCGCCTTATGGCAACACGAAGCAGATCGCTGAGGAAATTCTGTCGGAAACGGCTGCCGCAGCGGGCAATTACCAGGTGGTATCGCTCCGGTATTTCAATCCGGTGGGCGCCCATGCCACGGCGCTGATCGGCGAGCTACCCCTGGGCGTGCCACAGAACCTGGTACCGTTCATTACACAGAGTGCCATCGGCAAGCGCGGTCCCATTACGGTATTCGGCGACGACTATGCCACGCCCGATGGGTCGGCCATCCGTGACTACATCCACGTGGTGGATTTGGCGAAGGCGCACGTGGCTGCGATCAAGCTGCTGGAACGGGGCAACCCGAACGGCAACTACGACGTGTTCAACATCGGCACGGGCACGGGCAACTCGGTGCTGGAGGTGATCCGTGCGTTTGAGGAATCGACGGGCGTGAAGCTCAACTACCGGATCGGGCCGCGCCGTGGGGGCGATGTGGAGCAGGTGTGGGGCGACGTTTCCAAATCGGCGGCCGAACTGGGCTGGAAGGCCGGGCTGGGCATAGCCGATATGATGCGGTCGGCATGGAAGTGGGAACAATACTTGAAAGACAATCCGCTGACGTAGGCTGGCGTGAGATGAAACTCAATCAACAACCGGAGCTGAAAAAGGCAATCCTTAATCTGCCGCAGGCGGAGAAGGACAAGTTGTTGGTTCGGTTGATTAACAAAGACGGGATGTTGGTTAGGCAGCTGCATTTCCAATTGCTGGAAGATGAGGCTGACTTGGAGGAACGCACGGAAGAAGTTCTTGGCAAATTGGGCGAACTGATAAACCGGGCTGTGGGATACATCCCCAATGCCCTCCGGTCGCGCAATGCGGACGCCCTCATGGGTGAGCTGAAATATGGGAGCGGTATGATCAATGAACATGCGACCATTACAAAAGATAAAATGAGTGAACTGCGGTGCCGATTGTTCCTCGTATTGCAAAGTTTTTCCCACTTCGGCCCGTTGTTTGAGGAACATTTGTACCAGCTGAACGACCGGCTGCTGCAATACCAGACGGGCCGGATGAAATATATCCTCGGGAAATATGACAAACTGCATGAAGATTTGCAGTTTGAATTCCGGGATGAACTAAATGATGCATTGGCCTTTGCGTACCGATCGGGCATGAAGCCTTATATGGAGGCGCAGGGCTTACCTAATGAAGTATGAATAACCCAACAAAGAAAATCATCGTTACCGGCGGCGCCGGGTTTATCGGGTCGCACGTGGTGCGTAGGTTCGTAACCACCTACCCCCAATACGAAATCATCAACCTAGACAAGCTTACCTACGCGGGTAACCTGGCCAACCTGACGGATATCGAAACGGCGCCCAATTACCGCTTCGTGAAAGGCGATATCACCGATGCGGTATTTATCGAAGAGCTGTTTGCAAAAGAGCAACCCGACGCCATTATCCATTTAGCAGCGGAATCGCATGTAGACCGGTCGATCAGCAGCCCCAATGAGTTTGTGCTTACCAATGTGGTGGGTACCGTTAACCTCCTGAATGCCGCGCGCGGGCAGTGGGTAGGGGCGTATGACAAGCACCGTTTTTACCACGTATCTACCGATGAGGTATATGGTGCACTTGGCAATACGGGCATGTTTACGGAAGAAACCGGATATGATCCCCATTCGCCCTACTCGGCGTCCAAGGCATCTTCGGACCATTTCGTACGTGCATACCACGATACGTATGGGTTGGATACCGTTATTTCCAATTGTTCCAATAATTACGGCTCGCATCATTTTCCGGAAAAGCTGATCCCGCTGGCCATCAACAACATCAAGAACAATAGGCCGGTACCGGTTTACGGCAAAGGGGAGAATGTACGGGATTGGTTGTGGGTGGAAGACCACGCACGGGCCATTGACGTTATCTTCCATCGGGCTGCGACAGGGCAGACCTACAACATCGGAGGGCATAACGAATGGAAGAACATCGACCTGATCCGGCTTCTATGCAGTATCTTGGATCGGAAATTGGGCCGGGCCGAAGGCGAATCGGCCAAGCTGGTTACCTTTGTGAAAGACCGGGCGGGACACGACCTGCGCTATGCCATCGATGCGAGCAAATTGAAACGCGATCTCGGGTGGGAACCCAGCCTGCAATTCGAAGAGGGCTTGGAAAAAACGGTCGATTGGTACCTCGCCAACGAGGACTGGCTCAACGACGTCACTTCGGGCCACTACCAGCAGTATTACGAGGAGCAGTATACCGAGCGCTAGCGGGGGATCAACCCGTTCTTCAGCAGAAAGCCGGCGTCGACTTGCTTATCGACACGTATATAACCGGGGTAGTTGAGTTGCTTGTTCCCCAATGCAAGTGTGGGTTTGATGCTGAACGTAAGATTCACCTTCTCATCGGTGGAACCGTTGCGGGCGCTTTGGATGAAAGCGAGCAGTTTTTGGAGCGTCTGTTGGTCGGATAGGAATTTGTAGACGTTGGTCTGTAGCTTCACCGGTACGGCAACGGTTTCGCCGGCTGGCACCTCGATAGGCAGGTCTGACGTGCCTTCCAAGACTTCCCTGCCTTCTACGGCGATTTTATAGGCGAACTGCTGGATGCCGGCCAGGTTGCCGGTCGGGTTGGTGATGCTCAGGTTCAAAATGCCCGACAGGGGGATGTCGCGATTGAGGAAGCCCAAGGCCACACCGGGCAGCCTACTGATATCTACCCGCCCATTGGCCACCAGTTTGTTCACGTCTGTACCTGCCAGGTATACACTATCGGCCGAGACAAAGGTATACTGGCATTTTTCCAGGGCCCGCAATGCTTTCGCTTGCCGGTCCACCCCACAACCTGTAAAGAGGACGACCACCCCCACTATCAATAACATCATTCTCATGGCGCAGCACGCACAACATTGGGGCCAAACTCGCTTCGATTGTCTGATTTAGTTGACGGATTGTTTGTAATGGTAAACTAACCAGCAAAAAATGGCCGGTTTGCCGGCCATTTTTTATCGTATGTTAGTGTTATATGTCCGTATGATGCTTACCGGCTGCAATCGGCCGTCCATGTGCCCTCATCGTTCGTTACCCCGATGTCCAATGAGCTTGCTGTAATTCGGATGCCGGTAAGTCCGTCACCGATACTGACATATACATTGTCATCTCCCTCTTCGAATCGTACGCCGGTGATATCAGGAATGCCGCTGCCGAATATGAAAGAATACGAACTGCCTACTTTGGTCACCGTTACTTTCCCGTCATCATCAATGATGGTTTCACCCCCACCATTGAACGTTATTGTACCTTCATACGTTCCTACAAATAGGTCCCTGTCGGCAGGATCCGTGTCTTTGTCGCACGCAACCATAAACATCAATGATACCACCACCAATGTTCCAATCATCTTCATTGTTTTCATAGTATTCTCCTTTTTGTTACATCTAAGATGGACAAGCAGCGTGCCAAAATGGCCCGGCACAATCGGGGCGTACGCAAATCCCCCACCTTTTGCGTACCTTTGGAAAATCGAGTTTCGTGCGGATGATGGTGGTGGTTTAACAAACAATTATAGGTAAGAAAGGCATGTTGTTCAAGGAAATAGGTGGGCAAGAGGTGGTAAAAAAGCACCTACTCAACACGGTGCGAGAAAACCGGGTGAGCCATGCTCAGCTCTTTTTGGGGCCGGAGGGAAGCGGGAGCTTGCCGTTGGCGGTAGCCTATGCCCAATACCTGAACTGTGAAAACCGGCAGCCGGCCGATAGCTGCGGGGAATGTGCCTCCTGCCGTAAATACAATAAGCTGATCCATCCCGACCTCCACCTGTCTTACCCTTTCTTTGCGAAGCATAAGGAAGATACGGCGGCAACCTATGCCGACGAGTGGCGCAGGGCTTTCCTAAGCAATCCGTACATGGGCATAGGCTATTGGCGGAATCAACTGGAGGCCGAAAACAAGCAAGCCAACATCAACATTGCCGAAGCACACCACATCATCAAAAAGTTGAGTCTGAAGGCTTTCGAAGCGAAGTATAAGGTGCTGATCATGTGGTTGCCCGAGTATTTGGATACCCAAGGCAATGCCCTGCTGAAACTCATTGAAGAACCGCCCGAAAACACACTATTCCTGCTGGTGGCGGAGAATTCCGACAAGATATTGAATACCATCCTATCGCGCACACAGTTGGTGAAGATCAATCGGCTGGACAACGGCAGTGTGAGCCGTTACCTCATCGATACCCACCGGGTGAGTGAGCAACAGGCTGAGGAAATTGCCTTTATCAGTAACGGGAACCTGCAGCAGGCAATCAATTTATTGGCCGAAGATAGCAAAGGTTATTTTGACCTGATGGTGCGCTGGCTGCGTTACTGCGTGATGGATGCCGGTGCCGATATCGTCAAGGCCTGCGAAGAGGAATTGTCGAAGTTGGGCCGTGAAAATCAAAAAAGTTTCTTACTTTACGCCATTAATATGATGCGGCAGGCGGTATTGTTTAAAGCCGATATGCCACAATTGATCCACTTGCCCGGTGACGAATTGGATTTCGTGCAGAAGTTTGGCAAGCGCTATCAGTTGGAGCAGGTGCAAGAAACGGTCCGCCTACTCGAGGAGGCACACTATCATATAGAACGCAATGCGAATCCGAAGATATTGTTTTTAGATTTATCTTTGCAGTTAGTTTTAATATATAAATATCAAACGTTCCGCCGACAGGCGGACTCTATATATAACGATTATTATGGGATGTAGCAGTTGCTCATCCGGCGGCGGGTGTGGCAGCACACCGGCGGGTTGCCAGAATCACGGCACCTGCGGGACGAGCGGATGTAATAAGTTGAACGTATACGATTGGCTGGCCGATATGGACATGCCAACAAATTATAAACCCTTTGATATTGTGGAGGTCCGGTTTAAGGGGTCTCGGAAAGAGTTTTATATCAACCACGAAAACTTGTACCTCGAAATGGGTGAGATGGTTGCCGTAGAGCCCAATACGGGGGGATATGACATTGGCCATGTGTCGATGACGGGCGAACTGGTGCGCCTGCAGCTGAAAAAGAACAGGGTGACTGCCGAAAGCGTAACCAAAAAGATCTACCGGAAGGTGACCGACGCGGATATAAAAAAATGGCAGGCAGCGAAAGACCTGGAATGGGAAACCATGCACCGTGCCCGAAAGTTGGCGCTGGACCTAGGCCTGTCGATGAAAATCAGCGACGTGGATTACCAAGGGGATAAATCGAAGGCAACATTTTACTATACGGCCGATGGGCGTGTCGACTTCCGCGAATTGATCAAACGCATGGCCGAATCTTTCCGCATCCGCATAGAAATGCGCCAGATAGGCATGCGGCAGGAGGCCAGTAGGTTGGGCGGCATAGGGTCGTGTGGGCGAGAGCTCTGTTGCTCCACCTGGCTTACGGACTTCAAAACCGTATCGACCTCGGCGGCGCGGTACCAAAACCTGTCGCTCAATACGCTTAAACTGGCAGGGCAATGCGGCAAGCTTAAGTGTTGCCTCAATTACGAGCTGGACAGCTATATGGATGCGCTTAAAGATATCCCCAATAATATCGAGCGCATAGAAACGCTGCGTGGGGTAGCATTCCTGCAGAAGACCGATATTTTCAAAAAGCTGATGTGGTTTAGCTATCCGGGTGAAGAAAACTGGATACCACTGACTACAGACCGCGTAAAGGAAATCAACCAACTCAATAAGGAAGGGGTAAAGCCCGAGGAAATCGGTGCCGTGGTGCTGGAGGAAGTAGTGGAGGAGAAGCCCGTAAGTTACGACTACGAAAATGTGGTGGGCCAGGATAGCTTGACCCGCTTGGATGATCGCAATAAGAAAAAGCGCCGTGGTGGAAAGGGCAAGCGGAAGCCCGATGGGAACCGGGCAGCACCCAGAACCGAAAACAAAACCGAAAACAAGCCGCGTGCGGCAGGACAGGTGGCACCGAAAAAGGACGGCGCACCCGATACCGACGGAAAGCCGAAATCAAAACGGCGTTTCCGCGGGAATAACCGTAAAGGGAAACCGGGCGGCTCGCAACAACCGGGCGGGGCACCAAATTAGCGACCCATGCAACAGGGACTGACAGGATGGAGGTTGATCGTTGCCTTCGTTGGGATACTGGCCGCATCGTGTACCGACACGGCGGTGCTGGACCGTAACGTAGCGATTGCTGATCATACGTGGCATTATGATGACCAGCCCGATTTGGTGGCACATGTCACCGATGCAGGTCAGCCGTACCGTGTTTATTTGAACCTGCGCCACACGCCGGACTACAAGTATTCGAATATCTTTTTGCTGGTCCACCGATCGGGGCCGGGCATCCGCGATACGGCGGAACGGTTTGAACTGCGCCTTGCCGAGCCCGACGGCCGGTGGGTGGGCCGTAGTACCGGCAGTATGTATGCCCACCAGCAGCTCATCAAGGATAACTTCCGCTTTCCCGATACGGGAAAATACCACTTCGCCATCGAGCAGAACATGCGGGAAAATCCGCTGCGGGAAATTGCGGATGTGGGTATCCGCATTGAGCCCGTAACGCAATAGGCACAACGATGGAAAGACTGCACCGCCTTATCAAGCATCCGTATTTCAGCTACCTGTACGTTTTCATAGTGGTGTTCTGCCTCATCTGCCTGCTTGCTTTGCCGAATGGCCATCCGCTGACAACCTACGCCGTGATAGCAGGTGTACTAATGTTCGTACTGCACCGCTATAGGAAGCGGCTATTGAAACAGCACTGAACAAATAAACCACCCTCTAAAAACAATTCTAGGCTTCCCTTGTTATAAATGCATTGCGTGGCGGATAGCCAGCATACATTTGCTTTTGTTTTTGGCCATATCGAACCCGTGGCCGAACAACCAATTAATTACAAACTAACACATCAGTATGAAAACAGCTGTATTGTTTTTTCGGCGCGTTGTCGGCTACGTTGGCGCGCTGTCGGTATTGCTATGGGCAATGCCAGGGTATGCCCAAACAGGGGGTATACAAGGGAAAGTACTGGACGAAAGCCAGCGGCCTCTTGAAGGCGCTTCCGTGCACATCATCGAATTGAATAGGCAGGCCGGAACCAATGAAGATGGGAATTATTCCTTTACCGGCGTTCCCGACGGTAGCTATACCCTTACGGTATCCTACATCGGTTATGAACAGGCCGAACGCACGGTCACGGTTTCGGGGTCGGTACAGACCGTGGATTTCAACCTCGTATCGAGTGGCGAAAGTCTGGATGAGGTGGTGGTGATCGGTTACGGCACCGCCCGGAAACGGGACCTTACCGGATCGGTGGCGTCCGTGCAGGCGAAAGATTTCAACAAGGGGGTCATTGTGGCACCCGACCAACTGATCCAGGGCCGTACGGCTGGGGTGATGGTCATCAATAATACCGGCCAACCGGGTGGTGCCACGACGGTGCGGATACGGGGTAACTCGTCCATTCGCGCGGGGAATAATCCGCTCTTCGTAGTGGATGGTGTTCCGCTATCGGGCACATCCGCGCGCCCGGGTGCCGGCGGGGGTGGGTATGGATCTGACGGCGGTAACCCGCTTAGCTACCTCAATCCGAATGACATCGCCAGTATGGATATTTTGAAGGATGCCTCCGCTACCGCAATATACGGCTCGCGCGGTGCGAACGGCGTCGTGCTGGTCACCACGAAGCGCGGCCAAACCGGCGCCCCGACACTGAACGTGATGGCATCAACGGGCTTTTCCACGTTGTTGAAAAAGCCCGAGGTGCTCTCGTCCAATGAATTTAGGCAGGCGGTTCAATTTTATACACCCGATGATACCGGAGCGGACCACGGTGGCGATGTCTATGCCTTTGATGCGATTACCCGCACGGCCGTGACCCAGAATTATAACCTGGACGTATCAGGGGGCAATGCTGAAGGGCGTTACCGGATTTCCGCGGGCTACCTCGACCAGAACGGTATCATTGAAACTTCGCGGCTACGGAAGTACACGGCCAACCTGAGCAGTAGCTTCCGCTTCTTGGAAAGCAAGAAGCTGGGGCTGGATGTGAACCTGCTGGCGACGCAGAACAACGAGAACATTGCCCCCATCGATTACGGCGTGGGATTCGAGGGAAATGTTATTTCGCAAGCATTGCAATGGAACCCGACCTTACCGCTGCGGGGTAGCGATGGCTCGCTGACTTATCAATCGCCCTCGCTTATCAATCCATTGACAGCACTTCAGGCGTACAAGGACATTTCGGCAGTAAATACCATCTTGGCGAGCTTTACCCCTTCCTATAAAATAACCGACGAACTGGAGTATAAGCTGATGTATAGCTACACCCGGCAAACGGGCAGGCGTACCGGCCGGTTCGTCGCAGGGATGATCAACCCGAGCAATGTGAACAACGGCAGTGCGACCATCGGCAACGATTTCGAAACCAACCACCAACTGACCCATACGTTGTCGTTCAACAAGGACATTACTCCCTTGCTTAACCTGAATGCCGTGGTAGGGTATGAATACCTGAGTTTCGACACGCGGTGGAATCGACAAAGCGGAAGTGGTTTTTCGGAGCTGGGCGATCTGGATTATTGGGACTACCTTGATTACTCCATTGCCAGTAACCGAACGGTTGATTCTTACCGGTACCCGACCAACGAGTTGCAGTCGTTCTTTGCCCGGGCGGCATTCAACTATGCAGATCGGTATTTATTTACAGGGACCATCCGCCGTGATGGCTCTACCAAGTTTGGTGAGAACAACAAATACGCGAATTTTCCATCGCTGGCGTTTGCATGGAACGTGTCCAACGAAGGGTTTATGCAGGGCAACGAACACATCAGTAATCTGAAAGTACGTTTGGGCTGGGGGCAGACCGGCAACCAAGAGTTCCCTTCGGGGGCCTCGAAAGACCGGTTCGTATTTGGTGCTCAGAGCGTGAGACAGGAGAATTTCGGTAACCCGAACCTCCGATGGGAAAGTTCGGAAACGATCAATGCGGGCATTGATTTCGGTCTGTTTAACCAACGGCTCTCGGGAACGGTCGACTACTTCAGGAAGACGACCACCGATGCGTTATTCGAACAAACACTTGCCCAACCCGCACCCAGCGGCAGGATATGGGTGAATCTCGATGGCGAGATCGTGAACGAAGGGGTGGAGTTGGCATTGGCGGGGAGCGTGATTCAGAGCGATAGCTGGAATTGGAACGTGGCGGCCAATGCGACCTTTCTGCGGAACGAGGTGAGCGGATTGCTAGGGTACTATGAAACCGCGGCGCTTCGCGGGCAAGGCTTCTCGGGTGTATTGGGCCAGCGGATGGTGAGCGGCGAGCCGCTCAACGTGTGGTATTTGGCCCGGTTTGAGGGGATTGACCCAACGACGGGCATGAGCATGTACCGCGCGTTGGATGGCGACGTAAGTACAGCGGTAGACCCAGCATTGCACAAGTTTTACGTGGGTAGCCCCAACCCCACATCCTTGCTGGGTATATCGACCGATATGACCTACAAACGGTTTACCGCCACATTGAACATGCATGGCGCCTTTGGCCACTACCTGTTCAATAATACGATGGCGACGGTATTGGGTGTGAATAACCTATCTAATCGGAATATTGCGAAAGTCAATTTTGAACCACAGGCAAATGAATCTACTTCCAACTCGGCTGCGCCTTCAACCCGGTATTTGGAGAAAGGCGATTTCCTGAAATTATCTAACGTAAGCCTCAGCTACAACGTAGGTAACCTTGGGGGGATACGCAATGTAAATATCTCGCTCACCGGCCAAAACCTGTTTGTCTTTACCGGCTACAACGGGTTTGACCCGGAGGTAAACACCGACGGTACAACCAACGGGATACCGTCGCTTGGTATCGAGTATATTCCCTACCCGCCGGCCCGTACGTTTTTGTTAGGCCTTAATTTTTCACTGTAAACGTTGGAACCATGAAGACATTAAAAATATATCGTGTAATTATATTGGCTGTTGCGGGCTGGTCCCTTTCTTGTACCGATCTGAACGAACAGCTGCGGAGTGAGCTCGAACAAGGCGTGTCGAATGTGAATACGGCCGATTTACTCATCAGTGCGTACTCTGCGTTATACACTCCGTACCACCAAGACCAGCGATGGGTGCTTGAGGAGATTTCTACCGATGCCGCCATGGCCCCCACCCGGGGTGGCGACTGGGACGACAACGGGATTTATCGGGCAATCCACCAACACACGTGGAATGCCGATAACTCATTTATGAACAGTACGTTCACCAATTTGCTGGGTGCGCAGTTTCAAGCATCAAATGTGCTGCGTAACGACCCTAACCCGAGGCAGGCAGCCGAGGCCCGGTTTATCCGTGCATTGAGCATGTATGATGTATTGAGCCTGTGGGGCATGGTGCCTTACCGCGAGGAATTGGATGATTTCCGGGTGCCGCCGGTTACGCTGCAGACGCAGGAAGCCATCGATTTCATTGCCGGTGAACTCCAAGCGATCATGAACGACCTACCCGATGGAGGCGCGGCCTATGTGGCCAACAAGAACGCAGCCCGGGCATTGCTGATGAAGCTGTACCTCAACAAGGGCACGTTCCTGAACCGCGAAAACCCGGCATTCGATGCAGCCGACATGAACCAGGTAATAACCTTGGCCAATGACATCACCGGAAGCGGTGAATATTCGGTTTCGGCACCGGGGAAATATTTCGATAATTTCGCACCCAATAACGACGTGGTTTCCACGGAGAATATTTTCACCCTCTACAACGAATTTGGCGTGCGGGGTGGGAGCATGGACCGGACCTGGAATACCGTTGCCCATTACAACATGACACCGGGCGGCTGGAATGGCTGGTGTACCCTATCGGATTTCTACGATTTGTTTGTGGAAGGCGATGAACGGCTGGGTATTGCCTATGGTTACCCAGCTGATACCATGGATAACCCCGGTAATCGGCGGAATGTGGGCTTTCTCGTGGGCCAGCAGTATAACTTGGAAACCGATGCGCCGCTGATGGCGAGGAACCCCTCGTCTCAACCATTGGTGTTTACACCCGAGGTAACACTCAGGACATCGGGAAGCACGCTGGAAACAGCTGGAATTCGGGTGATGAAATATGCGTTTGACTACGGTGTGCCTTCCGGGCAACGCAACAATGATTGGGTGGTGTTCCGGTATGCCGATGTATTGCTGATGCAGGCGGAGGCCATCCTGCGTGGTGGCAGCGGTGCGGAGGCTGATGCACGTGCCCTGGTAAACGATATCCGCGAAAACCGCGGAGTGGAACCGCTCGCTAGACTGACACTCGACAACCTGCTTGACGAGCGGGGCCGCGAACTATATTGGGAGGGATGGCGGAGGCAAGACCTCATCCGGTTTGGCAAATTTTTGGAACCCTGGCAGGAGAAACCTGCCGATGCAGGACCGCACACACTTGTATACCCCATACCGAGCCAACAAATAGCGGTAAATCCCAATTTGGAGCAGAACCCGGGCTACTGATAACACCTGGCTAACGGCAAAAGCAAAGCCACCACAGACCGGGTGCCCACCCGGTTTGTGGTGGCTTTTTTATGGATGGATAGTTTGTTTTCCAGGAATGCACCTACGGAGTGATATTTTTTATTGTTGATTATCAGCTGTTTAATATAATATATACTACTATGTATTGCATAGTACAAACTAAAACATATATCTTTGTATTATGATAGTAGATAACACGCAAACCCAAATGAGGAAAGGGATACTCGAATACTGTATCCTTTCGATTATCTCGCGAGGCGAGATATATGCCTCAGACATCATCGGCGAGCTAAAGAAAGCGCAGCTGCTGGTGGTAGAGGGTACCTTATATCCTTTGCTCACCAGGTTGAAAAATAACGGGCTGCTCAGCTACGTTTGGAAAGAATCCACCTCGGGTCCGCCACGCAAGTACTACCAAATTACGCCGGCGGGGACAGACGTACTCAACAAATTGGATACCACATGGGAGGAGTTGGTCTTTGCCGTGCAGACATCTACTGCTGGACGACCGCAAGAAGCGGGTGGAGAGGAACCCGATGGTTTGGCGAGAAGCGACGAAGAAGAAGGAAGCAACTAGCCAGAGGCAAAAAAGCAAATAACAGAAAAGCAAACAAAAAGACAATAAAACCACAAGAAAATGAACAGGACCATCATCATTAACATAAACGGCATAGTCTTCCACATCGAAGAGGATGCTTATGACGTGTTGCGCTCCTATATGATCGAGGTGAAGAAGCACTTCGGTAACACGATAGATAGCCACGAAATCGTGGGCGACATTGAAAACCGCATTGCGGAGATGTTTAACGACCGTATTGTACAGGGCAAAAAGGAGGTCATAACAATGCAAGACGTCAATGACGTCATTGCGCAGATGGGGCGCGTGAGCGACTTCGAGACCGACGGCCCGGCCGAGGAAGGCTATACGGCACAGGAGGGGTACGATTTCCCGCCCGCTAGTGGGGAACGCAAACTGATGCGCGACCCGGACGATAAGGTGTTCGGCGGTGTTTGTAGTGGGTTGGGGCATTATTTTGCCATCGAAGCCCGGTGGGTCAGATTGATTCTTGTGCTGCTGTTCGTCTTTGGTGGTACGGGGTTATTGCTTTACGTCATCCTTTGGATCGTGATGCCACTGGCCCGCACACGTGCCGACCGGATGGCCATGCGTGGCGAAGCACCCAACCTGCAGAACTTCAAACGCAGTTTCCAGGAGGAGATGGAGGGCCTCCGTTCAAATTTTACCGGAGCCGAGGAGGGTATTAAGCGCGGACTCAACTCGGCTGGGAATTTCTTGATGCGTGTATTTGTGGTGTTCGTTAAGGTGATTGGTGTATTGGTGATCGTGGGGTTGTGCGGTGGGCTGGTTGTATTGGTGGTTGCCATCATTGCTAGCTTTGGTTTCTTCGGAGCCGACGCCGAAATGGCCATGTTTCCGCTCAATGTAGTCCAACCCGATTATCGCACACCGATGTTGGTCAGTGCACTGGTTGTAGCGGTTATTCCGTTTATCGCATTGGTTGCACTGATCATCCGCATCTTGTTCAATCGCAGTGCCATGGGGCAATACACGGGATTCACTCTGCTGATTGTCTGGTTGATCGCCGTGGGTTTTACGGTCGTCTATGCTACGCGTACGCTCAACGACTTCCGCGAAGAGAGCACAGTGGTGGAAGAAAGGCCGTTGGAGCAATACCCGGTGTATCACCTCACGAGAAATGATATGACGGTGATACGGCTCCAGCGCGATTCATCGGACCGGATATCCCATATCCGCCAACGGGCGGTTACCCGAAACCGGAATATCCTCGATGGGCAAAGCCGTATGCATCTGCGTATCGTAAAAGTAGACTCCTTGCAAACACCTTCGCTCACCTATGAGTATTCGGCACATGGGGCGACCTACGAAAAGGCGGCTGAGCGGGCCGGAACAATCGACTACGATTTCCAGCAACAGGGCGATACGCTCTCGTTTGGCAGCCATTTCCGCATTGCCAATGACGACCTGATGCGTGACCAACGGTTGTACCTCAAATTGAATATTCCGGTTGGGGCCAGGTTGGTTATCGACAGGGACCTGCAACGCCATATCTGGGATCTCCCGTTCAATCAGTGCGAAGAAAATTACGGCTACTCGGACCGGCCCGATAAGACGGAGTGGGTGATGACAGCTTCGGGATTGAAATGTGCCATTGCACCTCCGCCCCCGGAGGAAGCGCCCGTGATCATCGATACGGTCGTGTACCAAAGAGACAGTGTGTTGGTTGATCCGGAGCCGGCAAATGAGTAGGGATCGATATTCAAGGAAAAATTGAAAATAATTTCGGTAACGATGCAACTTTTCGATAGGTCACTGCGTCTTACCAACGGTACCTTGGTTTACAAAAGACAAATCACAGCGAAGGGGCACTTGCAGAACCATAGATGGGAACAATGCTCGTTCATTAAAAGCAAATAGCACATAACACATACGTTTTCAATTAGTTAAAAAGGAATTGGCTTTTTGACGGGGGGATGGATTGTGCAAATTAAAACGACAATGACACAGATTTATATATGGATAACAGCACTCTTCATTAGCTACGGCATGGGCACACATGCACAGCAAGGGAGCCTTACTGGGAAGGTGGTCGACGAGCAGCAACAGCCGCTCGACCTGGCTACGGTACAGTTGCTGAATGCAGGGGATTCATCGGTTATTCGTACCGTTTTCCCCGATGAGCAAGGAGGGTTTACCCTTACGGGGATCGCACCGGGGAGTTATCGGGTTACGGCGGTACTTGTGGGTTACGAGGATGCCTTCAGTGAACCGATCGAGGTTACATCGGTCTCAAATCGTATAACCGTCGGCACATTGGTGTTGAAGATAGGCAACACGGTACTGGATGAGGTGGCCGTGGCAGCACCGCAGCGGCCCTTGGTGGAACGCCGGGCCGATATGCTTGTGGTCAATGTGGAGAACTCCACCTTGGCGGCTGGCAATACCGCCATGGATATTCTTGAACGCTCACCCGGTGTAGCCGTAGACAAGGACGACAACATCAGCCTCATGGGCAAGCAGGGTGTTACCGTGATGATTGATGGCAGACAAACTCATCTTTCAGCCGAACAATTGGCTAACTTCCTCCGGAATACGGATGGTAACACCATCAAATCCATCGAACTGATTACCAATCCGTCTTCTAAGTACGATGCTTCGGGAACGGCAGGCATGATCAATATCGTGCTCAAGAAAAACCGGTTGGCGGGCACCAATGGTTCGTTGACATTGGGTGCCGGTTACGGATTCGGCCACAAGGCCAACACGTCACTCAACCTGAACCATAAGCAAGGCCCGGTGAACGTGTATGGCACTTATAGTTACATGAACAACAGGGGAGGCAATGAAATCGATATTTTCCGGTCTATTTTGCTGCCCGGCGGAGCCAATACCGATTTCCAGCAGTACACCGAATTTATGCGGCACAATTCGAGCCACTCCTACCGGGCCGGTGCCGACTACCAAACGTCTGACCGCAACGTGATCGGCGTATCGCTCAACGGGTATATCAGCGGTAATGATAACGATAATTCGAGCCATACCCTCATTGGGCAAACCATCTTGTCGCCCGATTCGACGCTTACCACCGCGTCGATTTTCGATGGTAGTTATACGAGCTTGGCCGTGAACGTAAACAATCAGTTCACCATCGATACCAATGGCCGCAAGTTGGTGGCCGATGTCGATATTTCCCGTTTCTCCAACCATAACAAAGCCGACTACAACAATACGCTTTTCCTGCCTTCGGGAGACATGAAAGACGAGCCTTTGCTGTCGCGCAGTGACATGCCTACCATCATCGATATCCGGGTGGCCAAAGTGGATTATACCCATCCATTTGGAAAGGATAACAAAATAGAAGGTGGTTTGAAGTATAGCAACGTGGCGTCTGACAACGACATGCGCTTTGAAAACCAGGTGGGCGGTGTGTGGGAGAACGCAGGTAACCGGAGCAATCACTTTGTATATGAAGAACAGGTGGCCGCCGCCTACCTCAACTACCATACCCAGTTGGGCAAATGGGGATTCCAGGCCGGGCTCCGTAGTGAATATACGGTTTCGGATGGCAACTCCATCACGCTGGCCAACCGCATCAAGCGTGATTATATCGACTTTTTCCCGAGTGTGTTCGTAAATTACAACCTTTCGGACAACCACCAGTTGGGCCTTTCATACAGCAAGCGCATTAACAGGCCGAATTATGGGAACCTGAACCCCTTCGAGTATTTTCTCGATCAGTATACGTTCGAAAAGGGCAACCCATATTTACGGCCGGAATATACCCACGCGTTCGACCTGTCGTACACCCTGTCGCAGCGTTATAACCTGAGCGCGGGCTACAGCCGCACAAACGACGTGATTGCCGAATCGATGAATCAAAATGACGAAACGAAGCAGACGTGGGTATCGCGGGATAACCTTGCCAAACAGGACATCTGGTATGCCAATGTAAATGCTCCGGTGAAAATCACAAAATGGTGGGATACAAACAACAATCTGAATGCGTTCTATATGGCTTTTGATGGGCCGTTGAATGGCCAATATCTGCATCAGGGACAGTTTGCTTGGCAGCTGCGCAGTAACCATACCTTTACGATATGGCCAACCTTTACGGCAGAAGCATCGGCAAATTACCGCTCGTCACTGATCTACAGTGTGTATCGCATCGGGGCGCAATGGTCGGTCGATGCCGGGCTGAACAAATCGTTCTACAACAAAAAAGTAAACTTGAAATTTTCGGTCAGCGATATTTTCGATACCCGCATACAGGACGTTCGGACGCGTTTTGGCGGCTTGCATGCCATTATCAATCAGAAAAACGAAACAAGGGTTGCGCGGCTTACCCTAACCGTCAACTTCGGGAATCTCAAGAACGGCGCCCGCCGTGAGACCCAAAGTGAGGAGAAAAGCCGTATCAATATGCCTTAGTGTGTTTGGGCATATAAATTTGTGGTTCGCCGTCCCGCCCCAGGCGGGGCGGTTTTTTTTGTTCACATTCGAAATCCTTATGTTTGTATACATACGTGATGCCGAAGGGATATGGTTAAACCAATAATAACAGCTATTTTTATATGTACGTCACTCGTTATGGGCACCGTCGGACGTGCACAGGAAATCCAGCGCATCGGCTCACCACTGGTACAGCAATACACGAAATCTGACTATAAAGCAGGAAACCAGAACTGGGCGGTAGCGGTAGGGAAGAATGGCATTATGTATATTGCCAATGCCGATGGGCTGTTGGCGTTTGATGGCCAGTATTGGACGTTGCATCCGCTGCCCAATAAGAGTACGGTTCGGAGCGTTGCGGTAGACAGTACGGGCCGCATCTACACCGGCGGCTTGGGCGAGTTTGGTTACTGGGAAGATGCAGGCTACGAACAGATGCGCTACCAATCGATCAGCCAACTGCTGGGAAAGGAACAGCAGGTGCGCGACGAAGTGTGGAAGATAATTGTGGACGGCGACCGCGTACTTTTCCAGACGTTTTCCACGATATACATCTACGAGGATAACAGCCTTCATCCGGTACGGGGTGGGGGGCAACCGTTCCTTTTCTTGCACCAGGTGCGCGGCCGTATCTTCATTGAGTTGATCCCTTCCGGTCTCCACGAGCTGATGGGCGATAAGTTGGTGCCGCTCAAAGACAAGGATATGCTGCGGGATGCCAATGTCCTCTCCATGCTGCCATTTGGCACCGGCGAAATATTGATAGGTACCTCCAAATCGGGGTTGTACCTCATGGACAGTACCGCTACCATACGCAAATGGGACAATGCTGCCGATGGAGTATTGCGGGCGGCACAACTCAATAACGGCTTGAAGGTGCTGGACCATTACTATGCGTTCGGTACCATCCTCCAAGGGGTGGTGGTGATGGATGAGGCCGGGCACATTGTACAGCATCTCCACAAAGGCAACGGCCTGCAAAATAACACCGTGTTGGGCATGCATTTGGATCACCAACGGAATATATGGGTAGGGCTCGACAATGGGGTAGACCGGATTGAAATCAATGCGCCGCTATATTATTATGCCGATAATACCGGCAGCATCGGTACGGTCTATGCGGCGCGTATTTTTCAGGGTAACATTTATCTGGGCACCAACCAGGGGCTGTTTTACAGCCCTTGGTCCATCGGTGAGGGCTACCATCCCTTTTCTTTTTCCCTCATAGAAGGATCGCAGGGCCAGGTGTGGGACCTCACCGTGGCGGATGATGAGCTTTTGTGTGGCCACAATGATGGAACATTCAAGGTGTCAGGCAATCGGCTCGTGAAACTATCGCCGATTACCGGCGGATGGACACTCCGGCAAGCTGCGGATCGGCCGAATACCTTACTGCAGGGGACGTACACAGGGTTGGCCATTTTTGAGCGGTCCTCGCAGGGCTGGCAATTTTCGAACCGCGTGGGCGGATACAACGATCCCACCCAGTTTATTGTGCCCGTATCGGATACCGAGGTATGGGCTAGTGGCTACAAAGGATTGCGACACCTGACGTTGGATACGCAGCTGCAGCGGGTCAGTGATATCCGTAGCTACGATACCGCCAATGGGTTGCCCCCAAGTACATTTGTGAATGTACTGGAGTTGGCGACACGCCCGGTGTTTGCCACGGACAGTGGTTTTTACCGCCACGACGAAATCACCGATAGGTTCTATCCCTACGACCAGCTGAATGGACAGTTGGGTTCGTTCGCGTTTTCCAACCGGGTAATCCATGCCGATAGCGGCCGTTATTGGTTTATCAACCGTGCGCGCATCGCACTGGTTTATTTTGGCCCGAAAGGAGAGATCCAAGTGGATTCTACGCGGTTTGCCACGCTCAACGGGCGCATGATGAAGTTTTATGAAAGCATTAACCGTGTGCGGGACGACCTTTACCTGATCAGCCTTGACGATGGCTTTGCCATTTACCAAGCCGCCGATTCGGCGGTCGTCCAAAAGCAGCACCTGCCTTCGCCGCTTATCCGGGCGATGAGCAATATCACCGACAGTCTTTCGGACAGGTGGTATACCGTTGGTACCGCCCCCGAAATCCCCTACCGACACAACAACGTCCGCATCAGTTTTGCCCTGCCGTGGTATAGCGCGATTCCGTTGCAATACCAATTTTACTTGGAGGGTTATTCACGGACTTGGTCGGAATGGAGCGAGGCTGCCCAGAAAGAGTTTACCAACCTGACGCGCGGTAGCTACCTGTTTAAGGTGCGGGCCAGGACGGCGGATGGTACCGTGTCGAATACCGCCGAGCTGCGGTTTACGATTTTACCCCCTTGGTGGCTCTCCTGGGGTGCATGGATAGGGTATGCATTGCTCTTCGTTGCCGTATTTGTAGGAGGTCGGGGCTGGTACAAGCGTAAAATCAGAAAACACCAGGAGCTGATACAAGCCAACATGGCGAAGAAGCAACGTGAACTATTGGCCAAGGAAATTGAAGAAAATGAACAGCGGCTTATCAAGGTTAAGAATGAGCAGTTAGAAAGGGAGCTGGCTAGTAAAAACCGGGAGTTGGCCAATACGACCATGAGTATCGTTTATAAGAATGAGCTGCTGAATAATGTGCACGACGAGATGCTGCAGCTACACGATAGCGAAGGGCGGAAATTATCGAACGAGCAACTCCGAAAAATCAATAAAATCATTGAGGATGCCCGGAGCGATGAGCGCGACTGGCATGTTTTTGAAAAGAGTTTCAACGAAGCGCATGAGAACTTCTTCAAAAAGCTCAAGGCAGATTATCCGGAGTTGGTACCCAATGATATGAAGCTCTGTGCGTACCTACGGATGAATATGAGTAGCAAGGAAATCGCTTCGCTACTCAATATTACCACGCGCGGGGTGGAAATCAGGCGGTACCGGCTGCGGAAGAAACTGAACCTGACACAGGATAAGAACCTGACCGAGTTCCTGATGGAAGTATAAACTTTTCTTATGGTTCCGTTATGGCGTAGCCTTACAATGGTTGCGGAGAGAGCGGTAAAGTTGCTTTTTTAAGCAACTTTACCTAAGTTTGCGCCATATTATACAGTACATTATGGCCAAAGCTTCAGAAGTAAAAACCGGTAATATTTTGCGTTTCAACGGTGGGTTGGTGTCCGTTGAGGAATATATCCACCGGACACCTGGCAACTTGCGGGCATTCTACCAAGCCCGGATGCGGAATGTTAAAACAGGGAAACTCGTAGAATACCGTTTCCGTACCGACGAAGAAGTAGAGATTGCCCGGGTGGAAACCAGCGACTATCAATATCTTTATGAAGAGGGCGACACGTTCGTGGTGATGGACAATACCTCGTTCGAACAATTCAATATCCCCAAACAGCTTTTCGGTGACTCGGCACGTTTCTTGAAAGAAGGCATGCAGGTGTTGGTGGCCATGGAAAGCGAAGAGCCGATTATGGCACAGGCACCTACAACGGTAGAGTTGGAAGTAACATATACTGAACCCGCGGTGAAGGGAGACACCTCAACCAGCGCATTGAAAAATGCGACCGTTGAGACGGGGGTTGAGATCAAGGTGCCGCTTTTCGTTAACCAAGGGGACCGGGTGAAAATAGATACGCGCTCGGGCGATTACGTGGAGCGGGTAAAATAACGTATCCAGATTTTTAGATTTAGGTTGGTTATCCGGTCTTGAGGCTCTCCGCTTCAAGGCCGATGTTTTTTGTACCATAGTATGCGAGTTGATGCATCCATCCACTAAACAAGAACTGCGCGAAATATACCGCGAAAAGCGGATCAGCCTTTCGGCCGAGCGATTTCAGCGATTGAACAATCAACTGATGGAACAGGTAAAAGCACTGGAAATGCTTCGGAGGTGGACGGTGCACCTTTTCCTTCCCATCGCCGGCAATAAGGAGCCGGATACCTATGCAATGGCTGCTTGGTTGCGGCAGCAATACCCGGACATACGGCTCGTGCTTCCCAAGACAGCCCGCGGGAGCCGGGAAATGAAACACCTCGTCTGGGATGTGGGGACGGTGTTGGTGCCCAACCGATGGGGCATACCCGAGCCCGAGGCAGGAACCATCGTACGACCCCATGAAATCGATGTGGTGTTTTTGCCCTTGCTCGCTTTTGATGAGCGTGGTAACCGTATCGGTTACGGCAAAGGTTTCTATGACCGATTTCTAGCGAACTGCCGTCCCACGACTCAGAAAATCGGGTTGTCGCTGTTTGAGGCCGTGGAAACCATTAGCGACGTATCTGCGCACGATGTAGCCATGGATATTTGCGTGACGCCCACCCGGCTATGGCACTTCAATACAGCACCCTGAATTTTATCGTATTGTCGATCTGCCGGAGTTGCCGCAGCAATTGCTTGTCGTATTGTGTGTCTACATCCGTTACAGCATAGCCTATGTCGCCTTTGGTCATCAGGAACTGGGCGGCGATGTTGATGCGGTTTTCGGCAAAGACCTTATTGATTTGGGCAATGACGCCGGGCACGTTCTGGTGGATATGCAGCAAGCGATGGGCTTTATCTATTTTGGGCAGCTGTAGATTCGGGAAGTTACGGCTGAGGTACGTATCGCCTTTATTGATGAAGTCGGCCATGCGGCGTGGAATGAACTCACCGTTGCGTTTCTTGTCTTTTTTATCATCGAAGAGCACGATTCCCTTTTCATTGCAGATATCCCGGTTCACACCCGGTTTGCTGTCGCCGAGGTAACCGATTGTTTTGAGTTTATCGGCCCTTGCCAACTGCTCATCGGCTAGCGTCACGTCTTTTCCCAAGAGGAGCATACCGACATCTTTGGTATATTTTTCTTCGAAGGTCTCCTTTACGCGGATGGAGAAACCATCGCGTTTGAGGATATGTGCAGCAATTTCGGGTACGTCGCCCACGATAAGGCAGAGAATCCGGTTTTTCGGGTAGGAGATAGCCCGCGGGAGATCATTGACATATAGAAACTCGTCAAAGCTGGGCGTTACGTGATCTGCCTTTTCCGATACGCTCTTGCGTTCGATGTTCTCGGTAAAGGCGAAGAAACGCTCGATCATCCCCGATTCCTTTAGTTGGAAATCGGAATAGCCATCGCCGATGCCGTAGATTTTACCGGGCAATTGCAATTGCTGCAGGAGTTTCACTTTGCCTCCTTCTTCCGACAGCGGATTGCCCTCGTCATAACCGGTTATGTTTCCGTCTTCATCAAAGGTGAACGTGTTCGCATATACGTTTTCTTTCTTGATGTGATAAGGAATCACGACGGGAAAAATGAACTCCTTGAACCCGCCGGAAACGATCAGTACACTGTCGGCATTCTTCTTGAAAAATTCCTTGTTTCGTGAAAAGGACCTTGACACTTTCTTTTTCAACACCCAGATGAGCTTGGCGAGGTGTTCGCGGTTGGCCTCTAATAGCCTTACGCGCGCCGCGAGGCTTTCGCGGAACGATAGTTGGCCATTCATGGACAGGTTGGTAAGGCGCTCGATCTCTTCGTATACCAGCTCCTTCGCCGGGTGGTTGGCCAGTGAGATACGGGCCAGTTCGTCTAATGCCTCCACTTGGGTGAAGGTGCTGTCAAAATCGATGATGTAGTAGCTTTTCAATGTATGTTGTTATTACAGTTCTGAGCAAATTTCGCGTAAGGTCTTTGTGATGGGTTTGAATACGATACCGGTGGCGGCAACCACTTTGCGGTTTGAAAAACGCAACCGGCCGCGTGCTGATCTGGCGGCCTCGCGCGTAATGAGCGGGCGTTTGCCCGTAAAAAGTGCCAGCAAACTTGCCGCACGCCAGGCGATGCTAAGCATCCAAGGCGTGGCCCGGTGTTTCGGGGCGGACCTACCCAAATAGCTGCTGCATTGTGCCAGCAGTTCACGATACGTCATGTTCACGTTGTTCAACAGGAAACGTTCCCCGGTGATGGTTCCATTATCCATGAGCAACACCATCGCGCGGGCGGTATCTTCCACATCGATGAGGCCGATGGACCCTTCCGGATAGAAATTGAGCCCTTTACGGAGTAATGAGAAGATGGCTCCACTGGTGTCGTAGCCTTCGGTTCTGGCCGAAGCACCGATGATGAGTGATGGGTTTACGATAACGGCATCCAGTCCTTCGGCAATGCCCCGCCACACTTCCATCTCGGCTTCATGTTTGGCAATGGCGTATCCGGGCTGGCCGGGCGTATATTCCCATAGGTCGTCTTCGGTAGCCTCGCCATTGTGCTTCGCCTGCCCTAAAGCGGCGATGGAACTGACATGCAATAACCGCACCCGGTGTTGCAAAGCTAGGTTCACTACATTTGCCGTCCCGGCCGCATTCACTGTCATCAGTCGCTGCCTGTCGGCGGTGTGGTAAGATATCATTCCTGCACAGTGGTAAACCTTGGTGACTCCGTAAAAAGCATCACTTAGCGCAAAGAAATCATTGATGTCGGCGTTTACCCACTCAACCTCTTGTAAGCCAATAAGCGCTGGGGGGATAACCGACGTATCCCGTTTGGTAGCCCGCACGGCCACGCCCGAAGCGAGTAATTGTTTGATGAGTATCGCACCAAGAAAACCTGTTCCTCCTGTTACTAAAACCACCGTTGCAGCATAGTTTGATGATAATGGCTCAAAAGTAAGGTAATAAAAGGATATTTCCGCTACAAAAACTTTCTCTTGGCAGCGGGGGGACCGATAAACATAGCGATTTGATTGATGCCGAAAAAAGACAAACAAAGTATCAATAACTTAGCGAAGCGATTTGATTGATGCCGAAAAAAGACAAACAAAGTATCAATAACTTAGCGAAGCGATTTGATTGATGCCGAAAAAAGACAAACAAAGTATCAATAACTTAGCGAAGCGATTTGATTGATGCCGAAAAAAGACAAACAAAGTATCAATAATTTATCTAAGTTTGCCAACAACAAGCAACGATCATGTCCTTATCGGTTTTCTTTTCACCTCTTTCTCCCCATGACTTTACTCCCGACACCGGTTTCTTCCGATCGCAGATCGGAGCGTCTGTCCGTCTGTTCGATCGCGACTTTCCGGATTTGGAAGGGGAGAAGCCGGATTTAGCCTTGTTTGGAGTGATGGACGACCGGATGGCCATCGGTAACCTAGGCTGCGCAGACGGGGCAGATGTGGTCCGGAGCCATTTGTACGGGCTTTATCAAGGCGAGTACACACTTCGGTTGGCCGATCTCGGCAACATCCGGGCAGGGGAGACCGTTACTGATACCTATGCGGCTGTGAAGGCGGTATGTGAGGAACTGATCAAATCGGGTATCGTACCCGTCATCATCGGTGGGGGGCAAGACATTACGTATGCGCAGTATCTGGCGTATGAGAAACTCGAGCAGCGCGTAGACGTGTCCATCATCGATTCGAAGTTTGATATTGACCAGGAGCAAACGGAAAGCGCGCCGCTGAACTCCCGGACATATATCAACCACATCATTCTGCACGAACCGGATTACCTGTTTAACCTGAACAACCTGGCTTACCAGACCTACTTCGTGAGCAAGGAATCCATCGCCATGTATGACAAGCTCTATTTCAATGCAGTGCGGCTTGGCCTGATTGCGGGTAACGTGGGGCAAGTTGAGCCGGTTATCCGGTCGGCAGACATGGTGAGCTTCGATCTGGGAGCCATACGCTATTCAGACGCGCCCGGAAGTGCCCATACAACGGTTAATGGGCTCTTTGGTGATGAGGCATGTCAAATCTGTCGGTATGCCGGGATGAGCGACAAACTCACCTCCATCGGCTTCTACGAGTACAATCCCGTACTCGACCGCCGCGGCCAGACGGCCATGCTGTTGGCGCAGATGATCTGGTACTTCATCGACGGATTCTACGGCCGCAAACACGATGCGCCGCTCGTGCCCAAGTCGGCGTACATTACCTACCGTACCAGCGTGCATAACGACGCCTACGAACTGGTTTTCGTAAAGAGCAAGAAATCGGACCGATGGTGGATGCAAGTTCCCTATTCGGGATCGAAGTCGGTAAACGAACGGTACTACCTGGTACCTTGCCGTTACGAGGATTATCAAACCGCCGTTTCGGGCGAAATGCCGGACCTGTGGTGGAAAACGCACCAGAAATTAGTCTGAGGCTACCCGAAAACCGCTTGGAATACCTCTTCTACACGGGCTACTGGCTTGATGTCGATGCGGTAGCTGCTACGGTCCAGGCCTTTGGTATTGTATTTCGAAAGATAAATCGTTTCGAAACCGAGCTTTTCGGCTTCTCCTATCCGTTGCTCGATGCGATTCACCGCCCGGATCTCGCCTGAGAGCCCTACTTCGCCGGCGAAAGCCATGGTGGCTGCTACGGCGATGTCTTGCTGGGAGGAGATGATGGCCACGATGACTGCCAGATCGATGGCAGGGTCCTCTACGCGCAAACCACCCGCAATATTGAGGAAGACATCTTGGGCGCTGAGCCGGAAGCCAAACCGCTTTTCGAGCACGGCGAGCAGCATGTTCATGCGCCTCGTATCAAACCCGGTCGACGAGCGCTGCGGCGTACCGTATGCCGAATTGCTCACCAGCGCCTGCACCTCGATCAGCATGGGCCGCAACCCTTCCAGTAGCACAGCGATAGCGGTGCCACTGGTGCCGTCTTCGCGTTGCGACAGAAGGATTTCGGATGGGTTGCTTACCTCGCGCAGTCCCGAGCCCTGCATTTCGTAAATACCCAGTTCGGAGGCCGACCCGAACCGGTTTTTCACCGCCCGCAGAATGCGATAGGCGTGGTGCCGATCGCCCTCGAACTGCAACACCGTATCTACCATGTGTTCGAGCACTTTCGGGCCGGCAATGCTGCCGTCTTTGGTGATGTGGCCAACGATGAATACCGGCACGGCCGTTTCTTTGGCGAAACGGAGTAGCTCGGCAGTACATTCGCGTACTTGCGATACACTGCCCGGCGCCGAATCTACCTGGGCTGAATGCAACGTTTGGATAGAATCGATGATAAGCAGATCGGGAGCGACCGATTGGACTTGCGCGAAGATATTTGCCATAGCGGTTTCGGTGAGGATGTAGCAATTGGCTTGCGATGCCTGCGAAATCCGTTCTGCCCGCATTTTGAGCTGCTGCTCGCTTTCCTCGCCTGAGATATACAAGGTCTTCGCCTTCATGGTGAGGGCGAGCTGTAACACGAGCGTGGATTTGCCGATACCCGGTTCACCGCCGATGAGCACCAGCGATCCACGGACAATGCCGCCACCCAATACCCGGTTCAATTCCCGATCGGGCGTAACCAATCGGCTTTCTGCCACATGCTGGATTTCGTGTATCACGGCGGCTTTGCGCGATGGTTTCGTCGTTCCCGAAGTGGTTCGCCACTCGGGTGTGCGGGCGCCAGGCCGTGCTATCACTTCTTCCACAAATGTATTCCATTCGTTGCACGATGGACACTTGCCGAGCCATTTGGCAGATTCGTATCCGCAGTTTTGGCAGAAAAAAGACGTCTTTGTTTTGGTCATCGTTAGTTCTCTTGGGCAGCCATCACGCGCAAAACATTCTCGCCAAGGATTTTTCGGACATCGCTTTCGGTATATCCCCGTTGTAGGAGGCCCTCCGTAAGCTTAGGGAAATCGCTGCAATCATCGAGCCCTTTCGGGGTGGATGATATCCCGTCGAAATCGCTGCCCACGCCTACGTGGTCGATGCCTGCCACCTTCACCATGTAGTCGATATGGTCGAGCAACAACGACATGGGTGGGCGGAGTTCTTCTTTGGCTGCGGCGGGCAACCGGCCGAATTTCGCGTCGCTTGAACGCCGTACACTATCTTTGGCGGTTACGTATTTTTCATATAGCCGATTGATTTTCGTGTAATGCATGGGGTCTAGAAAGCCCGAATAGAAATTAAGGCAGATGACCCCACCGTTTTCGGCAACGGCTTTAATTTGGTCGTCTTGCAGGTTGCGGGGGTGCGCCATCAGCGCATAGGCGTTGCTATGCGATACCAGCACGGGTTTGTTGGTGGCCTCCATGGCATCGAAAAAGGTCTGTCTACCTACATGCGAGAGGTCTACCATCATGCCCAATTCATTCATCCGATGGATGACCTGGCGCCCGAAATCCGTCAGGCCCTTGTGTTTCAGTTTCGTGGGGTTGCGGCTTTCATCCGTAGCGGAGGTTGCCCAATCGACGCTGTTATTCCAGGTGAGGGTAAGGTACCGTGCTCCACGGGCAAATAGGCTGTCGAGGTAGGCGATGCGGCCCTCGATCATGTGGCCGCCTTCCACACCGATCACTGCGGCAATTTTTCCTTGCGCAGCGATACTTTGTATGTCGGCGGCATTCATCGCGAGGGCAATATCTGCCGGGTAATGCTGGATAACATTCATCAACCCATCGATTTGTTTGTTGGCGTATGCGAAGGCGGTGCCCTCCCCGTATTTTTCATCGCACCATACGGCAAAGACCTGCACATCAATACCGCCTTCTTTGATGCGGGGAAGATCGGTGTGGCCGGAGTTTATCCGCTTTCCGATGTCTTTGCCCCGCATGACAGACTGGTAGAGCACATCATTGTGCGTATCGATAACGAGTGCTGCCGTATGGATACGTTGGGCCTCCTGTGCAGGTAACTCGCCTACGGAGAGGACGGCTGCGACCAATAGCCTGGTTTTAATATTCATAACGAACCTATTTGGCATGGATGGCTTCGTAGATGGTGTCTTGTATGCGGCTACGTACATTCAACTCATACAGTTTGGTGCTTACAACCGGATGTACCCGGTTGGAAAGGAAGATATAAATCAATTGCTCCTTAGGATCTATCCATATACACGTACCCGTATAGCCCGTATGGCCGAAGGTAGCCGGCGAAGCGAGCTTAGACGGGTACGCTTTACTCGTGTCGGGGTCGCCGCGGTCGAACCCTAAGCCCCGCCTGCTCGTTGCCGATTGCTTGGAAGTAAACAGGTCCACCGTTTCCGCCTTGAAGTACCGATCGCCGCCGTATTCGCCCCGGTTGAGCAGTAACTGCCCGTAGATGGCCAGGTCATTTGCCGTGGCAAAGAGTCCGGCGTGGCCAGCGATTCCACCAGCCATGGCCGCACCCTGATCGTGCACATAGCCCTGCAGCAACGTTTTACGGAAGGTTTTGTCGTCTTCGGTCGGCACGATGCGTTGTTTCGGGAAGCGCTGGCGCGGAAGGTACCCGGCAGTTTGCATACCCAGCGGCCGGTAAAATTCCTGCTGGATATATGCTTGGATGGGTATGCCCGTTTGATGTTCGGCCACTTCCTTCATCACGTACATACTGATGTCGCTATATACGTACTTGCCGGTAGGATTGAGTTTCGATTGCAGCATGATGGGCCACATCACCTCTTCGTAATAGGCCGTTCGGATGTAGCAGCCATCGGCTACTTTCACTGAATAGGTGGCCGAAGAGTCCGGACTGAGATCGTCCGGTTTAAGGTCCCTGTAAAAGGGGATGTAGGGAATGAAGCCGGCTTCGTGGAGCATGACGTCGCGCAAGACAGTCCCGTTCTTATTGGTGCCTTGTGCCTGCAGTAGGTAATGGCCCATGGTACTGTCGAGGTTGACGATGCCGCGCTCGGTGAGGCGCATGATGGTGGGGGTGGTGGCCGTAATTTTCGTTATGGAGGCCATGTCGAAAATATCCGAGATTTTGGTTGGCGCGATGCGGTCGTAGGTATGGTGGCCGTATGCCTTCTCGAAGATCACCTTGCCGCTTTTGATAGCCATGACCACCCCCCCCGGGATTGCCCGCTCGCGGATGGCTTCGTCCATGATGTTGTCGATATCGGTTTCCAGCCGTACACCGTCGATCCCCAATGTGGTGGCGCCTGTATAAGCCAACCGGGTTTGTGCCGTGGTATAGCCGGCGCCTATGGCATACCGTGGGGAGAACGAATGCGACAGCTTGGCCGTACAGGCGAGGCCGCCGAAAAGGGACATGGCGGCATCCATGGCGGAGGCTTCGGTCTTTTCGGGACTCCATAATATGGGGAAGTGGACAAAATCCAGCCCACTTAGGTTGGCACCGTCACCGAATACGGCGAGAATGATATCCTTGCCGACGGCTTGCGTGGAGATAAATTGCATCAGCCGCTTGTTGGCCAGTTCTTCGGCAGCCAAGGCGAAGATAATGGTGTTGTGGAATTTCACGTCCTCATCGAGGCGTACATAGCTGTCGGGCGTTGCCGGTACTGCGAAGGGATCGATGGGCGCATAGCGGCTAAGTTGGTTGCCAAATGCGGTGGCCAGTGGGCCATCGAGCAGGGTAATGAGTGCCGTATGCCGTTCCGCAAGATTCCGCAGCGGAATGGTATTGAGTTGGTTGTTTAGTAAGACTGTCTGGTTTGTCCGCGCACGGTTTGTGGGTTGAGCGTGTATAGCCGCGTTGGTGTACATGCAAGCCACAAACATGCACAGCAGCGTAATAATTCTCCTCATAGTAGACGAATATCGGTAATTTGCGTAAAATATAGGTGTTCCTTGCATTTTTTATGACTTTTGTGATTTATTTGCCCATATCTGATGTTTCAAGTGAATGGTCCCTTCTATGAGTTCCTTTCGGCCTTGCAGGATAGGCTTAAGAGAACGTTTACTGTGAAAGCCCTTTCGGAAATGGCATGCCTGCTGCATGACGAAGCAGCGGGGATTCGCATCATCTATTACCTGGGCGGTGCCGGCCATCGCGTTCCGGTAGATGGCAATGGCCGGTGTATCCATCTGGATGAGGACCTCTGGATTACACGAGGGGAGCTTTTGCTCAACCGTATTGCGGCATTGGTGGGGCACGCGCAGCGTATCCACGCACGTGATACCGTGGTGGCCCGGATAGAAAAGCGCGTTGCGATGCCATTTCTGGAAGAGCACCACTTGCAGGTTGCATTGCCGGGTAAATACCGGTATGGGCTTTACGGCAGCGGCGAATTGGTGGCAGTAGCTGTATTCAGCGGTGGACGGCGCATGGCTGATAAACCATCCGACTACCGTTCGTTTGAACTGCTTCGCTTTTGCCATAAGCAGGGTGTGCATATCGTGGGAGGCTTCAGTAAGCTGCTCGATGGTTTCCGCCGCGATTTTAATCCCGGCGATATCATGACGTATGCGGACAAAGACTGGTCGGATGGTACCAGCTACCACAAGATGGGGTTTACGATTGTGGGCGAGACCGTGCCACAGCTATTTTGGGTGGATCGGCGAACCATGCAACGGTATTACGAAAGTACATTGCCCCCCGCTATTCGCACAAAACCGGCCAATGAATGGTACCAGGCAGGCTATGTGGCTGTTTATAACAGCGGGAGTATCAAGCTGGTGAAGCATTATCACCCGGTAGTATATTTTTAGTATATTCGACGGATTTTAAACTTTTTAACGCAGAAAAACAGATGAACAGAAAACTTCGCATGGGTATGGTAGGAGGGGGAAAAGACGCCTTCATCGGTGCGGTACACCGTATAGCAGCCAATATGGATGGTTTGGTGGAACTGGTGTGCGGTGCATTTAGTATCAATCCCGACGTGGCACGTGACTCAGGGAAAGCACTTTTTATCCCCGAAGACCGGGTATACCTTACATTCCAAGAGATGATTGAAAAGGAGAGCCAGCTTCCGGAAGGTGAGCGGATGGACTTCGTAACCATTGTAACCCCCAACTTTGTTCACTTTGAACCGGCGAAGATGGCGTTGGAACATGGATTTAATGTGGTCATCGAAAAACCGATGACTTTTACACTCGATGAAGCCAAGGCACTCAAGGAGATTGTGGAGCGCACGGGTAAGGTGCTATGCCTCACCCATACGTACAGCGGCTATCCGATGGTGAAGCAAGCCAAGGCGATGATTAAGGACGGGGTGCTCGGCAAAGTGAGGAAAGTGGTGGTGGAATATCCGCAGGGCTGGTTAAGCCGGCTTTCCGAACGGGAAGGCAATGCCCAAGCCGCGTGGCGTACGGATCCAAAAAAATCGGGAAAGAGTGGCTCAATGGGCGATATCGGTACCCATGCGGCCCACCTGGCAGAGTATGTGACGGGCCTGGAGATTACGGAGCTTTGCGCCGACTTGTCCACGTTGGTTGAGGGGCGGCTGTTGGATGACGATGGGAACGTACTGTTGCGTTTTAACAACGGCGCAAGGGGTGTGCTGGTGGCTTCCCAAATTTCTGCCGGCGAAGAAAACGCCTTGCGTATCCGTGTATATGGCGAAAAAGGAGGTATCGATTGGGCGCAGGAAGATCCCAATAACCTCATTGTGAAGATGCTCGACCAGCCCCGGCAATACATCCGTACAGGTAATGGTTATGCAGCGCCCTATGCCTTAAGTAATTTTGCGGTACACAATACGCGCGTCCCATCCGGCCACCCCGAGGGGTTATTGGAAGCCTTTGGCAATATCTACCGTAATTTTGCGCTGACGGTTTCCGCAAAGCTCAACGGAGAGACACCGACGGCTGAAATGCTGGACTTCCCGCAGGTAGATGAAGGGGTAAGGGGTATGGCATTCATCGAGAACGTGGTAGCGAGCAACAATACTTCGGAAAAATGGACTAAGTTCGTGGTGTGAAACCCACTGCGGAGCTCATCGTCATTCTTGGCCCAACCGCCTCCGGGAAAACCCGGTTGGCGGTTGAGGTAGCCAAGCAAATAAACGGTGCGATCATCAGTGCCGATTCCCGGCAGGTGTACCGCGGCATGGATATCGGTACAGGGAAAGACCTCGAGGCCTATGGGGATATTCCCCGTTACTTGATTGATATCCTGGATGCCGGAGACACCTACCATGTAAGCCAATATGTGGGTGATTTCCACGCCGCGTTGAATCGTATTGCGCAGCAGGGAAAACACCCGGTTTTGTGCGGGGGTACGGGCTTATATATCCAATCCGTGCTGCAGCGTCTTGATTATAGCCACGTGCCCATCGACAAGTCCCTGCGTACCGGGCTGGAAACGCTGACGGTCGACGTTTTAAGCGGCATGTTGCACAACCTGCCCAAACCACCCGGATTCAAGGCTGATACGAGTACGAAAAAGCGGCTTATCCGGGCCATCGAAATCGGTATGTGGTGCAGACATCACGGATTACCTCCACAGCACCGTGGCGCCGTTCCGGCCATATTATTCGGTATTGCCCCGTCCGTAGATGTACGCCGCCAACGCATCACCGAGCGGCTACAGTTGCGGCTCGAACAGGGCCTTATCGATGAGGTAAGGTTGTTATTGGAAAAGGGTGTGCCGCCCGAACGGTTAATGTACTACGGGCTGGAATATAAATATGCGACCCGCTATCTCTTGGACGAATTGGATTACGAAACGTTTTTTTCAAGGCTCAATACCGAGATTCATCGTTTTGCCAAAAGGCAAATGACGTATTTCAGGAAGATGGAAAAAGATGGACTGAAAATACACTGGTTGGCTGATGGGCCGGTTTCGGATATGGCCACGGAGGTGATTGCAAGCCTAAAGGAAAAAGGGGCGGTCAGCTGACACACCCCTTATCCGTTATAATTTGATCTCGACCTCTTTCCCGTTGAAAAAACGGAACTCGGTGAGGAAGTATGATGCAACCGGTTTTAGCTTAATCCAGCGGCCGAACTTGAAATACCACTTCAGCCGTCGCGAAATTAATCCGGATTTAAGGTACGTATAAATATACGGATGCACAGACAGGGTGATTTCCTTTTCGTTTTGTTCCTGTAGGATGAAGCTCAGGTTGTTTTCGATATCATCCATCAAAACGATGCTTGAACGTATCTCGCCCGTACCATCGCAAGCAGGGCATTTTTCATTGGTAACGATGGTCATTTCGGGCCGTACACGTTGCCGTGTGATCTGTACCAAACCAAATTTGCTGGGCGGCAAGATGGTGTGGCGCGCGCGGTCGGCCGCCATGCATTGCTTAAGGTAGGCATGCAGCTCCTTGCGGTTGGCGGGCTTGTGCATATCGATGAAATCAATCACCACGATACCGCCCATGTCGCGTAAGCGGAGCTGCCGGGCGATTTCCTTGGCCGCTTCCATGTTTACCTGTAGGGCATTCTCCTCTTGGTTCTCCTTGTTGGCCGTCCGGTTGCCGCTATTTACGTCGATGACGTGCAATGCTTCCGTATGTTCAATGACCAGATAAGCACCTCCATGCAGGTTTACCGTTTTGCCAAACGCGGCTTTGATCTGCCGTTCAACGCCGAAATGTTCAAAAATGGGTTCACGGTGCTTGTACAGCTTGACAATCTTTTCCAGATCGGGCGAAATTTCCTGCACATAGGAACGGGTTTCTTCGTAGATTGCCTGTTCGTTGACATAGATGTGTGAAAATTCGTCGGTGAGGATGTCACGCAAGATCGTCGATGTGCGGTCCATCTCACCAAGTACCTTTTGCGACGGCTCGGCGGTCCGCAAGCGGCTGGTGAGTACCTCCCATTTTGAAATGAGGTCCAATAGATCCTTTTGCAGTTCGGCAACGCCCTTCCCTTCGGAAACGGTCCGAATGATCACACCGAAATTAGCCGGTTTGATACTCTCTACGATTTTTTTCAGTCGATTGCGTTCCGCGTTCCCTTTGATACGCTTGGAAATGGATACCGCACTTGAAAACGGGACCAGTACAACATACCGCCCCGCAATGGACAGATCCGAACTTAACCGGGGCCCCTTGGTAGAAATGGGCTCTTTGGCTATCTGGACGGGCAACAGCATATTCCGGGTCAATACCTCGGAAATCTTGCCGGCTTTGTTGATGTCCTGTTCTAATCTTAAACTATCGAGCAGTTTCTCTTTGTAACTGCCTTTCTTTACTAACTTGGTGAGCTTGATGAGCGATTGGACCTGGGGGCCCAGGTCCAGGTAATGTAGGAACGCGTCTTTCGAATAGCCTACGTCTACGAAGGCGGCATTGAGACCGGGCATGATTTTCTTAATCCTACCCAGATAAATGTCACCTACAGCATAGTTGTTGTTAACCTGTTCCTTGTTGAGCTCTACAAGCTGTTTGTCTTGAAGTAAAGCGATAGTGACCCCCCTTTCGGGAGCCGAATCGATAATTAACTCCTTTACCAACAGCTACTCCTTTTGCAAAGCAGGCAATCATCAAGAACGGTGTAGCACCGTTCTCATGGTGATGTGCGAAAGGATAATAACCTGCTTTGAATGAAACAATAAAATACGTTTAATCAATATCCCACCAGCCTTCCGGAAACATAATAGGGGCAGAGTTGTGTTGCGGGTGCGTTCGCTACGTCGCCCGCGCTCATTTATATACCCCATGCCGGAAGCGGGATCATCAGGCAAGGTTATTTTTTCTTATGCCTGTTTTTTCTTAAACGTTTTTTACGTTTGTGGGTAGCCATTTTGTGTCTCTTTCTTTTCTTTCCGCTTGGCATAGCTTAAAAATTTTTTAAATGAATAAATTAAAATGATTATTTACTCAATTCATCAATTTTTCTATTGATAAACTGGGTGAGGGTCGGATCTGCTGCCAAATCCCTGCTTTTCTCAAAAGCGGCGATTGCCTCACTATTCAACCCAATGTTTTCGTAACTTGTTGCCAGGTAAAAATAGGATTCGGCATCGGGCTGCTGGGATACCACGGTGGTAAACCGATCGATAGCGAGGTCAAACTGGCGTGACTGCATCGAAAATAACCCTAGGCTTTTGTTGGCACCGATATGAGAGGGCTGTACGCGGACGACCTCCCGTAGCAGGGCGATGCCGGCCATGGGGTTTTTCGTGCCTGTTACGTAAGCACTGCCCAAGCCCACCTTTGCATCCAAATTGGCCGAATCCAAGGCCAACGCTTTTTCGTATGCATTGATGGCGTAGTCATTAAGCACGCCCGCGGTCAACGTATCCTGCAGGTTGGCATAGGCTGCACGGTACGCATCACCCGCTTTGAGCCAATCATCAAATTGCCCATCGAGTTGGGCCAACTCTTCATAAATGAAACCCAATGGGGCGAGCTTATTCACATCATCCCATTTGGTGGCAAGTTGCTGCAAGAGTGTACGTTTCTCCGGCTCTGCAGCATGTTGCAGTTCGTCCTCAATGGCCGATATCTCCTGGATGATACTTGGGTTTAGCCCCTCTTTGGATTTTTGCGATACCGATTCAAGGGTCACTTGCGGTCCTGTGGCAGTGCCCGAAGTGGCCTTGTTTTCATTGACCAAACCTTTGATGGGCTGCGCCAATAAAAAACCCATCAAAACGACGATGGATGTAATGGCGACTACCTGTTTGGTCCGTTGCTGCATGTGTGTATACTCGTAATGCCCGACTGCGCAAAAATTACTTATTGCCGCCTTTAACCTTTTCGACGAAGGTCTTGGCCGGTTTGAAGGTCGGCACGTAATGTGCAGGGATAATGATGGCGGTGTTTTTTGAAATATTGCGGGCAGTTTTTTCCGCTCTTTTCTTTACGACAAAACTACCGAAGCCCCGAACATAAACATTCTCGCCCCCAACCATCGCGTTTTTCACAACTTTGAAAAAAGCCTCTACCGTTTCTTGAACGTCTACTTTCTCCAGCCCGGTTTTGTTTGCGATTTCTGCTATAATTTCTGCCTTAGTCATATCTATAATTTTTGTAATTAATTATTTTTCAACACGTAAGCCCTTTCAATGTTGGGGATGCAAAAGTATCGCTTTAAAACGACATCTTAAAATAATTTTGTTAAATTTTTGTAAATGTCCCAGCTGCCTCTCCGTTACACGGACCGACCTACAACGTTTTCGTGAATATTTATCTGAAAAGGTACCCCTATTAAATCCATTTTTGACTATTATTGGGGATTAAAATACGCAATAGACCTTATTTCTAAAAACTATGAATGGAATACAACAGTTTTCTTTAGCTGGTAAAGTGATTGTGATTACAGGTGCTACGGGGGTTTTGGGCGAGTCGTTCGCCTTGGCGACCGCGGCGGCCGGTGCAAAAGTGGCAGTGCTGGGGCGTAACAAGGAACGGGCTGACGCGCGCGTTGCCGCCATTAAAAGTAATGGTGGCGAAGCTATCGCAGTGATTACAGACGTGTTGGACGAGCAGGCTGTACATCAAGCTAAAAATCAGATATTGGATGCTTGGGGAACCATAGACGGACTGGTGAACGCCGCTGGGGGGAATATCCCGGGGGCAACGATCGGTCCCGACCAGAATCTTTTTGATACCAACATTGCCGATACGCAGAAAGCTGTGGAGCTCAATCTTTTCGGTACGGTCATTCCTACCCATGTTTTCGGTAGGGTAATCGCTGAAAAGGGGAAAGGGACCATTGTAAATATTTCATCATTAGCGGCCCAACAGGCCATTACCCGGGTAATGGGTTATAACATGGCCAAATGTGCGATTGAAGGGTATACCAAGTGGATGGCGGTTGAGTTGGCCCAACGGTACGGTGACAAAGTAAGGGTAAACGCGATTGCTCCCGGCGTATTCCTGACGGAGCAAAACCGCGCTTTGCTGACGAACGCCAATGGGTCGTATACGGACCGTGCTCAGCGGTTTGTCAATAACACGGCGTATGGGCGCCTGGGTGATCCAAAAGAACTTACCGGGACGTTGATTTTCTTGCTGAGTGATGCGTCGGGCTTCATTTCCGGCGAGACCATATTGGTAGATGGGGGTTTCAATGCCTGGAGTGGGGTGTAGCTATTTAGTCATTAGTCGTAAGTCATTAGTTGTAAGTAGGCGAAAAAAGTAAAATAATAAAAGACGTGATAAAAAAACTTGAACAGACGTGGCGGTGGTATGGCCCCGCAGATACGGTTTCATTGCAGGATATAAAACAGGCAGGGGCGACCGGAATCGTAACAGCCCTGCACCATATAGCCCATGGCGATGTGTGGCCGCTGGAAGATATACGTGAGCGGAAGGCCATTATCGAAGCAGCCGGACTGACGTGGAGTGTAGTGGAAAGCGTGCCCGTGCACGAGGCCATCAAGACCCGACGGGCCGACGCGCAGCAGTACCTCGATAACTATCGGCAGAGCCTGCGGAACTTGGCAGCGGCCGGAATCAAGACCGTCTGCTATAATTTCATGCCCGTGCTGGATTGGACACGTACCCAACTCGACCTGGAAATGAAAGATGGTTCAAAGGCCCTGTATTTCGACTGGAATGATTTGGCGGTATTTGACCTTTTCGTGTTGAAACGGGAGGGTGCAGAACGGGATTATCCGGAGGAGGTAAAGACAGAAGCCAAAAAGCGGTTCGAAGCGTATACGCCACAGGCAATGGAATTGCTCAATGCCAATGTGTTGATGGGAATACCCGGCGAACGCAGTATCGAGCTGGATGAATTGCGCGAAAGCATCCGCGAGTATGCGGCCATTGGCTTTGATGGCTTGCGCCGAAACCTGATTTGGTTTCTGTCGGAGATTGCCGATGTGTGTGAAGAAGCGGGTATCCGGATGACGATCCATCCGGATGATCCTCCCTATCCAATCCTGGGCCTACCGCGCATTGCCAGCAACAAGGAAGACTTGCAGTACATTATCCGCTCGTTGGATAAACCTTTCAACGGGATTTGCTTTTGTACCGGGTCGTTGGGTGCAGGGATAGGTAACGACCTTCCGGATATTTTCGACGCGGTGAAGTCGCGTGTTTATTTTGTGCACCTACGCAACGTCAAAAAGGATAGCCAGGGTAATTTTTTCGAGGCCGACCATCTTGACGGCGACGTGGATATGTATGCGGTGATGAAGGCATTGGTGGCCGAAAACCAGCGCCGTGCGGAGCCTATACCGTTCCGGCCGGATCACGGACACCAGATGCTAGACGACCTGGCTAAGACCACGGCCCCCGGTTACTCGGCGATTGGACGCCTGCGGGGATTGGCCGAACTGCGCGGGCTGGAACTAGGAATTACAGGACAATAATCAGATAACCTACACGGAGATGGCTTATTTTCTTCACGACGATTTCCTGCTTCAGTCAAAACAAGCCATACGGCTTTACCACGACTATGCCAAGGGGCTGCCTATCATCGACTACCACTCGCACCTCCCACCCGATGGGATCGCGACGGATGGGAACTTTGAGAATCTCACGCACATCTGGCTGGCTGGCGACCACTATAAATGGCGCGCCTTGCGGGTATTGGGTACGGAAGAGAAATACGTAACCGGTGACGCAACCGACCGGGATAAATTCCGGAAGTGGGCCGAGGCCGTGCCTTACACCTTGCGCAACCCGTTGTACCATTGGACGCACATGGAACTCAAAAATCCATTTGGCATCACCGAGCTGCTGGGGCCCGGCAACGCGGATCGGATTTTTGATGCGGCGTCTGCGCAGTTGCAAACAGCGGCTTTTTCACCCCGTGGTTTGCTTACGCACTTCGGAGTGGAAATGGTAGGCACTACCGACGATCCCGTGGATGACCTTCGCCACCACCAAGCGATTGCGGGGTCGGGCTTCGCAACAAAGGTTTTACCGACGTTCCGGCCGGACAAGGTATTCCAGCTTAGCAGGGGTGATGATTACCGGCGTTACATCGAACAATTACAGGCAAGCAGCGGCGTGGCGATTGTTGATTTGGATACCTTGCTGGATGCGTTATGGAACCGGCTATATTATTTTCACAGCCAGGGTTGCCGCATTGCCGACCATGGTTTGAATAGCCTGCCACGGCAACTGGATGGGAGCCTTTCTCTGAACGAGGTGTTTAAACAGGTACTTGCGGGCGACGATCGCCTCGCGGCGGAGCACGAGGACGCGTTTACCTTTTTGGTGCTTTCCGAATTGTGTAAACTATACCACGATAAAGGCTGGGTGCAGCAATTTCACCTCGGTCCGCTCCGTAATACCAATAGCCGGAAACTACGGGAGTTGGGTGCCGATACCGGTTACGACTCGATTGGTGATTTCCAGCAAGCGCAGTCCATGCAGCATTTCTTCAATTCGCTGGAAGAAGAGGGACGCCTGGCCAAGACTGTGGTATACAACCTCAACCCTTCGGACAACGCCGTGTTTGCAGCGATGATGGGCAATTTCCAGGCGGAAGGAACGAAGGGTAAGATGCAGTTTGGCTCCGGCTGGTGGTTTCTGGACCAGCTCGATGGTATGACCCAGCAACTGAACACGTTATCGAATATCGGACTGATCAGTTGTTTTGTAGGGATGCTTACCGACTCACGCAGTTTCCTGTCGTACTCGAGGCATGAATATTTCCGGCGGTTGCTTTGCAACCTATTTGCCGAAGACATCAATAAGGGGTTATTGCCCGACGATATCGAATGGACGGGCAAGGTGATACAGGATATCTGCTATCGCAATGCGAAGCAGTATTTCGGGTTATGACTTCGGTGCACCCATAACCCGGAACACTTCGTCGAGACTTTCGAAGATGGCGCGTTTGGTCTTTTCCAACTCCACCTTGGTATGCGCCGCTGAGACGAAGCCCACTTCGTAGCCCGAAGGGCCGAGGTATATACCGCGGTTAAGCAACTCCCGATGGAACACCTTGTAATAGTCCATACTGCCGTGGTCGATGTCGCTGGCCGCCGAGATAGCGTCCTTATCGGTGAAGGCAAACCAAAAAACAGAGCCGATATGGAATACTTTGAATCGGTAATTCTTAGCAGCAGTAAAACGTCGGATGGCGTCGACAAATTCCGTCGCCTTTGTATTTAGATTCTTGTAGAAATTGCTGCTTTTGAGTACCGAGAGTTGGGCGATACCGGCCGCCATGGCCACCGGGTTGCCGGAAAGGGTGCCCGCTTGGTAAACCGCCCCGTCGGGTGAAATATGTCCCATCAGTGTTGCCGACGCCCCATAGGCCCCCACCGGCATGCCCCCACCTATGATTTTGCCATACGTGATGATGTCTGGATGAACGTCGTAATGTGCTGCTGCACCTTCAAAACCGAGGCGGAACCCGGTAATCACCTCATCAAAAATAAGCAGAGCTTCGTGTTGCTGCGTGATTTCACGGAGGAAATGGATGTATTCCTGGTCCTGGATAAGCAGTCCGTTATTTGCAGGTACACCTTCGATGATGACGGCGGCGATTTGCCCTTTAAATTGGGTAAACGCGGCTTCCACGGCGCTCCGGTCGTTCAAGGGGATAACGATGGTTTCGTCGGCAAATGCCTTCGGAACACCTGCGGAAGAGGTTTCACCGAACGTCACTAACCCCGAGCCGGCCTTCACCAATAGGGAGTCGGAATGGCCGTGATAACACCCTTCGAATTTGATGATTTTGTCGCGCCCGGTATAGCCCCTGGCTAGCCGTATGGCTGACATCACTGCCTCCGTACCGGAGCTGACGAACCGGATTTTTTCGATGTATCGGTTGTGCTCGAGAATCAACTCGGCGAGCTCGTTCTCCAATGCGGTCGGCGCTCCGAAGCTTAGGCCTTTCTCGAGGGTCTGGGTTACCTTTTCCCGTATTTTGGGGTGGTTATGGCCCAAGATCAGCGGCCCCCACGAGCAGCAGAAATCAATGAATTGATTGCCATCAGCATCCCAGAGGTAGCAGCCATCGCCCCGTTCAATAAACAACGGTGTGCCATACACCGATTTGAATGCCCGCACAGGCGAGTTGACACCGCCGGGGAAATACCGTTGGGCCCGTTCGTACAACTCGGCCGATTTTTCACGTACAATATCGTCTTTTTTGCCCGATGGCTGGTGGGATTCGTCATTTCCGCCAAAGGCTTTTTTCAATGCATCTAACATTTCTATAAATCACTCAAAGTATTGTCTAACGTCTGTTGTCTTATAATCTACCCTAAAGCCACTTATTTTCCAATACTTCTTTGGCGTGGTAGGTGAGGATGGCGGTAGCGCCCGCCCGGCGTATACCGGTAAGGACTTCCATTGTCGCCCGGCGTTCATCGAGCCACCCGTTGCGTGCAGAAGCTTTCACCATGGCGTATTCGCCGCTCACGTTGTAGGCTGCTATCGGGAGGTCGAAACCATCATGCAGTAGCTTGATCACATCCAGGTAGGCGAGTGCCGGCTTGACCATCAGGAAATCTGCCCCCTCTTGTGTGTCCAATTCGGCTTCGATCAACGCTTCGCGTTGGTTGGCCGGATTCATCTGGTACGTTTTTTTGTCGCCGTGTTTCGGTGCCGAGTTGAGCGCATCGCGGAAAGGCCCGTAGAAAGCGCTGGCATATTTAGCCGTATAAGACATTAGGGATACGTTGGTGAAGCCATGCTCGTCCAGTATATTACGGATGTAGCAAATCCGTCCATCCATCATGTCCGATGGTGCCACGATATCGGCACCGGCCCGGGCGTGCGCCAATGCCATCTCCCCCAAGATGGTGAGCGTTTCGTCATTGCGGACCTCACCGTTTTCCACAAGGCCATCGTGGCCATCGCTGCTGTAGGGGTCCATGGCCACATCGGTAATCACGCATGCCTCGGGAAAATGCTGTTTTACTTCGGCGATTGCGCGGAGATATAAACTGCCCTCTCTTGTGCTTTCGGTCGCGTATTTATCCTTGAGTGCTTCGTCGATGTTGGGAAACAGATCAAACGCCCGCAGGCCAAGCTCCATGCATTGCTCCACCTCGCGCAGGAGATTATCTATCGTATAGCGGTAAATGCCTGGCATGGAGGTTACCTCAGACTTGATGTTGTTGCCTTCGATAATAAACAGGGGAAATATCAGGTTTGATGCTGCAAGGTGTGTTTCCTGCACCATATCCCGTATAACCGCAGATTTGCGGTTCCTTCTTGGTCGTATTAGCATTCCTTTACAATAATTAATTGGAGATCTTCAAATCAGCACATCAGCAAACCGACTAATAATCTAATCCGAATACGGCTTCGGCCAAGCCTATTTCATCGGGAGAGTAAGGAAGTGTGTAGGGCAGCCCCAGTTCTTCGATTTTTCGACCCGTAGAGTGTCCGATACAGATAATCTGCTGGCCGGGGTCTACCAGGTTGTCCACGAAATAAGCCTCCACGTTTGACGGACTGGTGAAAATCAACACGTCGGCGTTCGACTTGGATACGTTGGTATCGATGCGCGTTTGGTACACCGGGAGGTTGATTACTTTGGTATCGGCCGTCAGCGACTTCTGGATCGTTTCCAGGGAATCTTTGGCACGGGGAATCAGCACGGTCGTGCCGGATGCGATTTTGGCAAACTCCGCGGCGATTTCTTCCATGTTGACGCCCAGCCGTTCGCCAGAAAAGTCAGGCGCATGGCCGAATTGCCTGAGCATTTCCTCGGAACCACGTCCGATAACGGCAAATTTCGTCCGTTTGCTCAGCCGGGGTTCGAGTTTAAAGAAGTTTTCGATGCCGTTTTTACTACCGAAAAACACCCAGTCTACATACTTGAGGATATAGGGGTCCAGTTTGTTGATCATCGGGAATATACGGATCAAGGAGCGGTCCTCCACCGTGATGCCATGTTTGGCCATGGCACGGTGAAAATAGCTAGCTTCCGATAGGTCGCGGGTAATGAATACATGGGCTGGCAGCTTTCTATCCCTATCAAATTTAGTGGCGATTCGTTCGGCAAGCCCCGTCGTATTTTCGGTAGCTACGTAGAGCCGATCGGGAAATTCCTCGCTGTCTTCCGCTTTTGATGTCCACACCTCGTAGAGGCCGCCCTGCTTACGGCAATAACAGCCCAATGGCGCGTGGCAACCAGCATCGAACAGGTTCAGCACTTTGCGCTCTACGGCAATGGTATCAGCCACCGAAGCATCGTTTATCGGTTGTAGCACGTCTGCAAGCTGCGTGTCGTTTTCACGGATCTGTATAGCCAAAACACCCTGTGCGGGGGCAGGGATAATCTCCACGGGCGGGAGTTCTTCGACATGGAAGTCGCTGAGGTCAACTTTGACGCGGGTAATGCCTGCTTTTGCCAGCATAATGGCATCGAAGTTCTCATCGCGGAGTTTCTGGATACGGCTCAACACATTTCCCCGGAGGTCATCGAACTCCAAGTCCGGGCGGATGGCCAGCAGTTGTGCCTTCCTGCGGTTAGAGGAGGTGCCTACGATGGCGTTGTGTTTAAGCACCAGGCGCTTCTTTGGATCCACGCAATCTTTATGGATAATAAGCAACTCTGAGGGGTCTTCGCGGGCGGTAACGGCCGCTATGGTAAGACCAGGCGGGTGCACGGTGGGGAGGTCTTTGTGTGAATGGACGGCTAGATCGATACCTCCGTTCAGCAGTTCCTCTTCCAATTCTTTGGTGAAAAATCCCTTTCCTTCCAGCTTATCCAGCCGTAAATGCTGCACGATGTCGCCCTGTGTCTTGATAACTTTGAGTTCCGCATCAACGCCGATCTCGGCCAACCGGTCTTTAACGTAGTTGGCCTGCCACAGCGCCAGCTCGCTTCCACGGGTGCCAATAATGAGCGTACGGTCTACCGATTTTGTAATTGTAGGCGACGCTTTAGTCAGGAGTTCATCTGTTAGCATACACAAACTTAATGAATATAAGGCGTTATCCGAATGGATAAGTCAAAAGATTGCACGTTAGGAGTAATCAGACCCGTATTATTGGATATCCGGATGGTTTGTTTTGACCAAAATGTCTTTAGCCATCACCATGGGTACCTTGATGTACTTCTTCTCCATATAATCTATCACCTTTTCAAGTACTGCCCTCGAATTGGCATCCAATGCGCCTACTTCCGTAGCGAACACCTCGTTGAGTGCAAAAGACCGTATTTCCTTTACTTTCTCTGGTACTTCCCGCATGGCCAGCTCCACGCGGCGCTGTTTGAGCAACGGCAGGAATTCGCGGATATTGTCGGCGATGATTTGCTCGGCATGGACCAATTCATCATAACGTTCCTGTAGGTTCTTGGACGCTATTGCTTGCAATCCGCTTACTTCTATGTAATGCACTTGATAATTTTCCAGTACTTCGGGGTGTACATCGTTGGGGATTGCCAAATCGACAATTACCTTTCGGTCGGTCTCGCCGTTAAGGAGCGATTGGTAGAGCGTAGTGTCGATGATGGCTTCGGGCGAGCCGGTACAGGTAATCAGGATGTCAAATCCGCCTTTATAATGTGGGAGCTCATTTAGTGGATATGCCTCCGCATTTAACTCGACACTCAATGTCCGTGCATTTTCGAGCGTCCGGTTGAACACTACAAAGTTAGAAAACCGGTGTTTCAATAAGTACTTGGCAATGTTTTGGTTGGTCTCCCCGGCGCCGATGATGAGGATTCGGGGGTTATCTTCCAATTTGATTTCGCGCAGTTTGCGGTAAGCAAGCGAAACCACGGAAACCGGATTGCGGGATATGCGCGTGTGTGTGTATACCTCTTTGGCCGTTTTGACGAGCCGGTCCATCACCATCCGTAGGAAATCGCCGGTGAAACCACTCTGCCGGCAACGTTCGTAGGCTTTGCGTACCTGTGCAAGGATTTCTTTTTCGCCTACGACCAAGCTTTCCAACGAGCACGACATCCGCAGCAGATGGTTCAATGCGTCGATGCCTTCATATGTGTTGACCTGGCCCAAGAAACATTCCAATTGTTCCGAGGGTACGCAGAAGTTGAGCCCATGCATGAATTCCTTGATGAACAGCGGCGTCATTTCATGCGCACCGTAAAATACAAATTCCACCCGGTTGCAGGTGCCCACGTAAAAAATTTCGGGAATGTCAAAGCTGTTCTTAAGGTTAATCAGCCGGCTTTCCAACTCTTCGTTGCAAATAACAAGGTTTCCTAAATCCTTAAGGTCCACATGTTTGTGGGTAAATGCTATGACTTTGAGATTCTTCAAGGCTATACTATGCTCACTTATTTTCGGTAACAAAAGTACAACATCTCCTATCTGACCACTGTCAGAACTGTGTAAAACACAGATATTTAGAATGGTTATAAATTAGGGCGTCGCGTTGTTCGTAATAAATACGTTTGACTTTCTTATTCTGTGTTAAAATAGTTGCCATTGCAAGTTGATTGCAATACCTTAGCAGCCGCGTATGAACCCGGTTCCATCTGGCCGTTGAAGATGAAAACAGAGTAGATGAAAATTAGTGAAAAACCATTGTTTAGAAATAGCCTCTTCCTTGTATTGTTCCTTGTGATTATCGGTGCGTCGTGTACGTCGACCGAGAAGAAACGTGTCCGAGCCGAGCGGAAACAACATGAGCGCGACAGTTTGGCGTTGGCATATGACCCTACAAAGCCAGATGATCGGATTGATGCCTTCATGCAGCGATTGCATAGCCGATCGGGTTTCAACGGCAATGTATTGGTCGCAAAAAAGGGGAAGATTCTTTACCAAAACACGTTCGGCTGGGCCAATTACCTGATGCGGGATAGCCTGGCGATCACATCACAGTTTGAACTGGCGTCCGTGTCGAAACCACTTACCGCTACCGGCATACTCAAATTGGTGGAAGAAGGAAAGATTAGGCTGGATCAGACGGTCGATGAATTTTTTCCGGATTTCCCCTATCCGGATGTGACCATCAAGCTATTGCTTACACACCGATCGGGGCTTACGAACTACCTTTATTTTACCGACAAGAAAGAAATTTGGGCCGATCAGCGCAAAGGGATGTCCAATGCGGAGGTGATGGCACTGCTGGCGAAGCATAAGCCGGCCAAGTACGCCAATCCGGGTGTGCGGTTTTTCTATAACAACACCAATTACATGGTTTTGGCGGCCATTATCGAAAAGGTAACGGGGCAGGACTTCGCGGTATATATGAAAGAAAATATATTTGCGCCTGCCGGCATGAAACACACGGCAGTTTACTCAACGGCGGTATATGAAAAAATACCTACCGGTGTTGTTGGCCACGACAAGGTATGGCGCCGCTCGGTGGTGCAGAACTTCCAAGACGGCCCTGTTGGCGATAAGGGCATCTACAGCACTGTCCAAGATCTGTACCTATTTGACCGGGCGTTGCGTGATGGTCGCCTGCTCAAGCCGGAGACGCTTGACTCCGCCTACGCGGGGTATAGCAAGCCAGCCAAAAATGTGTTTAACTATGGCTTCGGGTGGCGCACCTTTGAAACGGCTAACCAAGCGGTCGTATACCATACCGGATGGTGGCACGGCTTCCGCAACATCTACGTGCGGGACCTTACCAATGATATTACGATTGTGCTACTCACCAACCTTGCCAACGGCAGCCTCCTCCACTTGGATGAGCTTTACCAGCTACTGGATATGCCCGTCATCCGCCAAGGGGCCTATTCTTCGGAAGGGGAATATATGGCAAAATAGCGGTATGGTTTTCTTCAACTATTGTCTGTAGCTTTGCAAAGTATGGCTATGGAAAAAAAGAAAACATTGATTTTGGGTGCTACGACCAACCCGGCCCGCTACGCATACTTAGCTGCCCACCGGTTGGTTGCCGCGGGGCATGGTATTGTTAATATCGGCATAAAAAAGGGTGAATCGGCCGGTGTGGAAATACAGCGTGCCGATGCGGTTTTCCCGGATATCGATACCGTTACACTCTACATCGGCCCACAGCGGCAGCCCGAATATTACGACTACATCCTAGCGACACGTCCCAGACGCATTATCTTCAATCCTGGCACGGAAAACCCGGAGCTGGAAGCCTTGGCAGAACAGCAGGGCATCGAAGTGGTACAGGCCTGTACGTTGGTATTACTGAGTACCGGCCAGTATTGATGTCCCTTGTTAGGCGGTGCCAGGCAGTAATTTCTCAAAGGCCTTTCTCGGCTTGCCACGTAATAAAACCTCGCCGCAATAGGTGTATCCCATCGATTCAAAAGTCCGCAGCATCGCGGGGTTATCGAAATTTGTATCCGCTTTGATGCTGCGTATGTGGTTGTCCGTGGCGAATGTTTCGATGTGTTCCATTATTTTCTTGGCCAACCCTTTACCGGTTTGGGAGTGTGCAACGGCGATTCGGTGGAATACGACAAAATCCCCATCGGTAAGCCACTTCCCGTCGATGGTGGTGTACGCAGGTTCGTCGTTGATCGTCACCGCGCAGTAGCCAACAACAGTTTCGCCTTCGGCCAGAACAAACCCTGCTCCTTTGGCTATATCGCTGCGCAAAACTTCCGGGTTTGGGTAGCCGTCCTGCCACTGCTCGCTACCAGCTGCTTTCCGCCGGGCGATCGCCTGTTGGATAATTTCCCATATCTGGGGCAGTTCGCTAAGCTGGGCTTTTCTAAATGTGTACATGCGTTGTTGTGATAGCCAAAGGTACGTTTTTTGGTGGCAACAACGGACTTCGGCCAAATCCCATTTGCATTTTCGGGCAAAATAGCGTTGCTTTGGCAGCAAACGGATTATACGAGATGACACCGAAGAAATCGGAAAATAGCATTGTAGATATTGCAAAGGCGCTGGGGATATCCCCGGCTACCGTTTCCCGGGCGCTCAACAACAACCCTCGGATCAGCGAGGCTACCCGGCAACGGGTGAAAGCGATGGCGAACGAAATGGGATACCGGCACAACAGCATGGCCTCGTCGCTACGCAACCGGCGCTCCAATATCATCGGACTCATCGTGCCGCGTATATCCATGTATTTCCATTCTTTTTTCATCACTTCGCTGCAACGGCAGTTGCAGGCTGCGGGCTACAACCTAATGATTTGCCAATCCAATGATTCGGTAAGTCTGGAGAAGGAGCTGGCCAATACGCTGTATTCCGCACGGGTGGATGCATTGGTGGTGTCGCTTGCATTATATACAGAAGATACCACCCATTTTGCCGGGTTTATCCAGCAGGGCATACCATTGGTATTTTACGACCGGGTACCGGCCGCAGCAGATATAGCTGCATATATCGTAAAAGGCGATGATTATCGTGGGGGCTTGTTGGCAGGCAATCATTTGATACAGGCGGGATGCGAGCGCATCGCCTACATCAGCGGCCCATTGACCTGCAGCATCTACCGCGAGCGTACGCACGGGTTTGTTGACGCGCTGGCCAAGGGGGGCGTAACATTGAGGGAAGAATGGATTTACCATCATGAGCTGACGGCAGAAAATGCCTGGAGCACCCTGCGCAAAATATTTGAGGGCAATGAACAACCCGATGGGTTATTTGCTGCCAATGATACCACTGCCATCGCGGCCGTGGAGTTTGCCCGGGAGCGCGGTATCCGTATTCCGGAGGGATTGAAAATTATCGGTTATTCTAACGACCCTAGGGCTGCCATCATCTCGCCGACCATTACCTCGATCGAGCAATACCCGAGCGCCATGGCCGACAAGGTGGCGCAAACACTTATTGACACGTTGCAGGGCCATCCCGGACGTCAAATCATGACCACTCCCGGTGAACCGTTGGTGTGTTCGGTTGATTTGGTGCGACGGATGACGACATAGGCGCAGCAAGTGCACTCGAGGAATCGCGGATGACCAGCTCGGGTTTGAGCACTTCGTATCGGTAAGGCTGTGGATGCTCAACGTTGGCAAACCGGTCGAGCAGGATTTTTGCAGATAACATACCCAGTTCATAAACAGGCTGCCAAACCGTAGAAAGCGGAGGGTAATAATACTGCGCGTAAGACTCATCGTCAAATCCCACCAGCGAGATATCATCGGGCACATGGAATCCATTTTCACGCAGCACATGCGTGGTACCAATGGCTACCGCGTCATTAACGGCAAAGATGGCATCAAGTTTTTCGTTGCGTGCCATCAACTGGGTTGCCGCCTCTACGCCATCATTTGAAGAAAAACCATTGCTATAGACAATGAGCTCCGACCGGATGGGGATGTTGTTGTCGTAATGTGCGTTGAGGTAGCCATCCAACCGCTGCTTGAACGTGGGGATGGCGATGGGGCCGGCGATATGGGCAATCCGTTGGCAGCCGGTTTTGATGAGGTACTCCACGGCCTGGTAGGCTCCGTCGTAACTGTCTACCAATACCCTGTCGGCCTCAAACCCGGGACAGTCCCTATCGAAAATGACAAGCGGAATGCCTGTTTTCTTCAGCTTTTCGAAATGCTCGAATGAGTTCGTACGGAAGGTAGGTGAAATCAACACACCGTCCACACGTAGTAGCGCCATGTCGTGCAGCAGTTTCTTCTCCTCTTCAAATGACTCGTCCGACTGGCAGATTAATAGCTTATAACCAGCTGATGACACCATATCTTGTACGCCGCTTATGACAGTAGCAAAAAAGTAGCTGGTGATTTCGGGTACCACGATACCGATGATTCCCGTTTTCTTGTTCAATAGGCTCAATGCCAATAGGTTTGGTTGGTAACTGTATTTTTCGGCTAGGACCATCACATTACGCTTGGTCTTCGCACTTATCGAAGGGTGGTCGTGCAGTGCCCGCGACACGGTAGACGGCGAAACGCCCAATTGGTTCGCGATGTCGACGATAGTCGTTTGCCGAGTTTTTTGCATAAGGTTTTACAATCAGTGTCATTAATTACGACCTCCCTAAGTTCGTGAAGATATCCTACATAACCAAATCGTGTGCACCTTGTTACGCAAACCTTTGCGTTGTGATAAAGTGACAACTCCTTGATTTATTGAGCAAAAAGCAATTAGTTTGTCCTGACAATTATAGATTTAATAGCGCAAGCAGGTATCATCCATGTAGATCAGTTATCCCGGTTTCGGTTTGTTTTAAAATAAACATAACTTCTGAGTAACTAGAATTTATTGAACGCACGGTATCATTGCAAGCGCGACACAGTAGGAGATGTTGTAAACGTAAATGGTGGAATAATGCATAGATTGACGTATATGCTCTTGTTGCTCGCGGTCGTACATGTGTGGCAAGCATGCAGCGCCCAGGCAGATCGCGTATGGATCCACTCACATAACGACTATGAACAGGAAAAGCCCTTTTACGAGGCGTATGAAAACCGGGTGTTCTCCATCGAAGCGGATGTGTTCGCTACGGCAGACGGACGGTTGCTGGTGGGGCACGATCGTTCGGAATTGGCAGAGGGCCGTACGTTGGAGCGGTTGTACATTTTGCCGGTTGTCAAATTGTTCGAGGAAAACAATGGCAGGGCATGGCCAAACTCGGATGATCGGTTTGTTTTGTTGATCGACTTAAAAACGCCCGCCGCGCGTACGTTGGACCACATCGTGAAGCTGGTCGCGGACTACCCGGCTGTTTTTGATTCCGGAGTGAATCCGTTGGCTGTCCAGATCGTTATCTCCGGCGATATGCCGAACCCTTCGGCGTTCAGCGACTACCCAACCTTTATTTCGTTCGATGGCCGGCTTACTACTGACTACACAAGCGATCAATTGGAACGGGTTGCCTTTTTCAGTGCGAATTTCCGGAACTATTCATCGTGGACAGGCGAGCATAAGATATCCCCCGCAGATGCAAAATTACTTACCGACGTGATAAAAGGGGTACATGCGAAAGGCAAGCATATCCGCTTCTGGGCGACACCGGATGGTGAAAAAAGTTGGGAAACCTTGCAGACCTTGGGTGTCGATATCATCAATACAGACCGTATAAAAGCGTGCGTAAATTATTTTGAAACCATTGAATCTGAAAAAAAGGAGGGTGCTAACCAGCGATTGTTTATTGAACAATAACGACCGGGCACCGCAGGATGCCGTACCCGGTCTGGATTTTTGGGGTCGCAGCGTATAGATTGGATGCCTACGGCAGCGTCTTCCCAAAACATAATACATATGGTATCATCAATCCAAAAATAGGAAAAGAAACGGACTTGACCTTTTGGACGAAAAAAAAGCATTATGAATCATTTATTACGATGGAAATGGTATGTGGGAATAAGTACACGCGCCTTGTTGGTATGGGTGGCGGCCTTGGTCTCCATAGCGAACGGACAGGTATATGCCATGGCCTTAACCACGGCAGCTGCTAACTCTTATATCCAACAACACGTGAGCGGACAAGTGGTCCGCACCGACGGTGTGCCGATAGCGGGGGCTACTGTAAAATCACTCACTACCCAGCGGGCCACCACAACCAATGACCAAGGAGAATTTACGCTGGAAGCCGCCGCAGGTGAAAAGTTGCTTATTTCGTTTGTCGGATATAACCCACAGGAAGTTACGGTGGATGGAACTTCCCTACGCGTAACACTGTCTGAAGCTAGTAATGCATTGGACGAGATTGTGGTGGTGGGCTATGGCAGCCAGGCGAAATCTGACGTAACCGGCGCGTTGACCCAATTGAAAGGTGAGAGCCTGAAGCAGGGGGTAAGCGTCTCGGTTGATAACCTGTTACAGGGCAAGGTGTCGGGGGTGCGTATTGCCCAATCGAGTGGCGAACCGGGTGCGGGTATCGACGTATTTATCCGTGGCGTGGGTTCTATCCGGAGTGGGAGTACTCCCCTTTTTGTGGTAGATGGCGTACCATTGAGCAATGAGAGCGTCAGTGCAGGCGGGGCAAATTTCGGGCTAGGTAGCTCGGAAGCGAAAAACCCCCTCAACTTTCTGAACACCAACGATATCGAAACCGTCACCGTACTGAAAGATGCTTCTGCCGCAGCGATCTACGGGGCCCGGGGTTCAAATGGCGTTATCATCATCACGACCAAACGCGGGGCCGGCAATGAACCGACGCTCACTTACGACACCTACATGGCCTCTTCGTCGGTCATCAAGAAATTGAATGTCCTCTCTGCTGGTGACTATCGGGCCGCGCTGCTAGACCCCACTTATGATCACGGTGGCAATACCGATTGGCAAGATGCCATTTACCGGAATGCCGTGACGCAAAACCACAATATCTCCTTTACGAAATCAACGGCCTCGGGCAACTACATGGCTTCGCTTTCGTACATGGATCAGGATGGTATTGTACAAACCAGTAGCTTTAAGCGTACCACGGCCCGCCTTAATGCGGAAGAGTCTTTTTTTGACAACCAACGCCTGAAGGTGAAGATGAATCTTACCGCCAGTGATATCGGAGAAACAGGTGTTCCGAACGGCAATACCGCCGGATCGGACGGACAATTGATCATCCACGCGCTGATGGCTAACCCCACACGGAATGTTCGCGACGAGGATGGTAACTATACCAACTTCAATATGAATGCGCATTACAACCCCGCGTATCTGCTGCAGGTGTTTGATGACCACACGAATACTTTCCGCGTATTGGGGAATGTGGAAGCTACGTTGCGTATCTTACCCGGATTGGATTACCGGTTTAATTACGGAATCGACAAGTCGACATCAGAGCGGAGCTCAACCATCTACCCCAATGTTACCGACCGTACCCCTTTAGGGGCGTATGTACAAAACAACCGCTCGTCATTGACTACCTTATTGGACCACTACCTCACCTATAGCCTGAGCGCTGACCAACACCAAGTAGAACTACTGGGCGGCTTCTCCTACCAGCAGTTTAAATTTGCGGGTACTTCCTTCGGTATGGAGAATATTGCCGAACAGGGACAAGGTGTTGCCCCCGAACATAATCCGGGTTACTCGGGGACACCGACGAACCCCGGCGGATCGGCCCAGGAAAATGAACTGCAATCATTCTTTGGCCGTGTAAACTATAATTTTGATAACCGGTACCTGGTAACCGCATCCTTGCGCGCGGATGGTTCTACCCGCTTTGGAGAAGACAATAAGTATGGGTATTTCCCATCGTTTGCATTGGGCTGGGTGCTATCGCGCGAGCGGTTCCTGAGCGATATCAGCGGTATCCGCGAACTGAAACTACGCGCTAGTTGGGGGCAAACGGGCAACCAGGAAGTGCCCAATAAGATTACGCAAGCCAGCTATTCGATGTCGCCCTCTTCGGGGTATTACTTGCTAGACGATTTGGCGCTCGTGAATGGTACGAACGTGAACCGGACAGCCAATCCGCGCCTCAAATGGGAGGTCGTGGAACAATTTAATGTGGGACTGGATTTCGACTTCTGGGACAGCAAGTTGTACGGTGCCTTGGAATACTACAACAAAACGACCAAAGACCCGATACTGAATATCCCCTCCGAGCCGCTTAGCCCCACCACCACTGTATGGAAGAATGTGGATGCGCAGCTAGTGAATAAAGGGGTCGAATTGATGTTGGGTTCCCAGTTGTTCAGCAACCAGGCATTTACCTGGTCGGTCGATGTGAATGGTTCGACGTTATCCAATACAATTAAGGATATGCCGGTTTCCGAACTTTATTCAGGCAGCATTGCCGGTCCCGGCCTATCCGCGGTGTATGCCAATATCTATCGAAGTGGCTATGAAGCAGGTTCTTTTTTCATGCTGAAGCACACGGGGTATGACAATGAGGGTAAGGACATATTCGAAGATGTGAGCGGCGACGGTGCGATTAATGCAGACGATCGCCAGATCTTCGAGGGAGCTATCCCGAACTTCAACTTTGGCCTGAACAGCCAAATGCGGTACAAACAATTCGATTTTTCGTTTTCCGTCATTGGACAGACAGGAGGGTATTTGGTGAATAATACCGCCATTAATTTAAATATCAATAGCTTGGCGTCTGACAGGAATGTGCTGGCGAAATACTACGATGCGGGTGCTAGCACCACCAACGCGGTTCAGTTGTCGTCCTTATATCTTGAGAAGTCTGATTTCGTGAGATTGAACAACGTGCGCGTTGGCTATACATTGGCCCCCAGAAGTACGCAATGGCTGCAATCGGTCAATATCTATGTAAGTGCACAGAACCTGCTCACCATTACAGGTTACTCAGGCTATGACCCCATGGTGAACACCGCCAAGAATGTAAGTGGCAACCAGTCGCTGGGAATCGACTACACCACTTACCCGCCGTCAAAGACCCTTATGCTTGGTGCAACGTTTAAATTCTAAATCGATAAAGTTATGTTACGGACGATATATAAATCAAAAAAGTTGGTCTGCGCGCTACTGACCGTAGGTATGGTTGGTTGTACGAACCTGGAAGAGAAAGTGATCGATGAGATGCTGGGTTCGGAAAGTGCCCAGCCACAGAATGCACTGGCTGCCGCCTACAACAGGCTGAGCAATGCAACGTTTGTTGACCACGGCAATGTATTTGCCTTACAGTCTTACGCTACCGACGAGGCGCTGTTGCCCACCCGCGGGAGCGACTGGGGCGATGGTGGCCGTTGGCGGGTTTTCCATGAATTTACGTGGGGGCCGAGCGACGCGGTGTTGGCGACTGCATGGAATAACCTGACGAACGGCATCACCCAATCACTCACGGCAATCGGCACCATCAGTGGGCAGGATTTTCCTGATAAAGCCATGTATGTCGCGGAAGCGAAAGGGCTATTGGCGTTCTACACATTCCATACCTTGGATTTATTCGGGCAAGCACCTTATCGGGATCCGTTAAACTTGGACGCTCCACTCGAAGTGTTGCAGGCGTCGACCGCTATCGATGTGTTGATACAACAGGTTGAAGCACTTATTCCCGATTTGGCAAATGTAGGCGAACGATCCACCCATAGTGGGCGGTTCACAAAGCAGGGTGCCTATGGTTTGTTGGCCGATATGTACCTCAATAGGGCCGTATTCAAGAATCGGTACGCAGCGGATTTCGATTTCGACGAGCAGGCGGTGGACGGGAATGGGTCAGATATGGATAAAGTGATTCAGTATACCTCAGAGCTGATAGGGTCTGGCCGATTCAACCTCGAAAGCAATTATTTCAGGAACTTCGATATTGACAATGCGGGGCGTCCGGAGATGATTTTCGTGGCTTCCCAAGATAACAATACACTGCGAGGTAGCGACAGCGATCTCGCCTATATGCCGATGGAGCGGAACCAGAAGCCTTCCCCAGCCAACCGTGGTACGAATGCATCGTGTATTACGCCGGAGTTCTACTATTCATGGGAAGGTAACTTTGACGACCCTCGTTTTCATCGCCACTATCAGTACAGCGACGGTACATGGTTCATGAATGATGGAACCGATGTGAGTGTGCCTGCCACCAGTATCGTACCCAACAGTGATGGGTTGCCTTGGTTTCACTTCAATCGAGGTATTATGGCTGGGCAGCAATATGGGCCCACCTTGTTGCCTAGTGGCGGGTTTGAGATGACCGCCGATGGTCGCATAAAAGTGAATAAACTGTACTGCGAAAAGAATACGACGCTCGCCATGGATTTTACCCCCGAGCTTAATTTTGACAATCCGGCCCAGTCCGTGTTTACGCAAGCGCAGATCAACCGAGGTGCCAGGGTGTTTAAATGGGAGTTCGACCCGGAGAACGGAAATGGTACAAGCAACGTCGACGTGCCCCTGTACCGGTTGGGAGGAATATACTGTATGCGCGCTGAAGCATATTTCCGTAAAGGGCAAACGGCCGAAGCGTTGGCTGATATCAATATGCTCCGAACGAGCCGTACGCGCGAAGCGCTGTTTAATAATGCACCGGGTAGGGCGTTGGATGTGTTGGATGAGCAGACGTTGTATAATGAGATCGGATACGAGATGTATTGGGAATTGAACAGACGCAAGCAGATGATTCGGTTCGGTAAATTCGAGAACGCATTCTCCGCCAAGCCGGTTTCACAGCCGTTCCGGCGTATCTATCCCATACCGCAAACGACCATGGATGCTTCGGATGCGTTTGACCAGAACGAAGGATATGATAATTAAGCACGTTACGCAAACCTTTGCGTTTGCTCACCTTGCTAGTTTTGTTAAATAGTCGTTTTATTGCAGAACCAATTTGTCGGAAACCAGATGATGATATCGCCGCGTATCCTGTTCAATGAATGCTATGGCAACTATGCCGTGCCGGCCATCAATGTGTTTACGCTAGAGCAGGTATTGGGCGTGTTCCGGGCGGCCGATACCAGCCGGGCGCCCGTCATTATCCAAACCACGCCCGTGGCGCGCGACTATGCCACGCCGATGGTATTGACGGCGATGGTTGAGGCGGCCGCGCGGGCCTACCCAAACGTGGTGTTTGCGCTGCACCTGGACCATGGTAATGAGCGGCATATTGCCCACGCAATCGACAGCGGGCAATATAGTTCCGTGATGATTGATGCCTCGCACGACGCATTGGAGCGGAACATCGGCCGTACTAGGGAGATGGTTTCAATGGCCCACAGAAAGGGGGTGTTTGTGGAAGCCGAATTGGGTGTGCTAAGCGGTGTCGAAGACGACCTACGGATAGCGGAGTCGGCATCAAAATATACCCAGCCGGAAGATGCTGCTTATTTTGTGCAAAGCACGGGGTGCGATAGCTTGGCGGTAGCCGTAGGGACCAGCCATGGGGCTTACAAGTTTTCGGGCGAACAGGGCATTCGGTTCGATATCCTACGGGCCATCCAGCAGCGTTTGCCTCGCTTTCCGCTGGTGCTGCATGGCGGCTCCTCGGTAGATCCGCAGGAGTTGGCCCGGATCAATGAAGCGGGTGGGCAGATGCAGCAAGGTGCCCGCGGCGTATCAGACGAGGAGTTACGGAGGTCCACAGGCTTCGGTATTTGCAAAGTGAACATCGCTACGGATTTGCGGGTACTATGGACCCGGGTGCACCGTGAGTTTTTTACGGCTCATCCCGAACAATTCGATCCCCTTGTGCCGGGGAGAGCGTATGTGGAAGCATTGGAGAAGCTATGTGTCGAAAAATTTGAAAAATTAGGGGCAGCGGGAAAAGCGGGAGCTTTCCTTGCATAAGCGCTGCTGCCCGTTATAAAGAGCCTATTAAAATGAAGCAGGATCAACAATGCAGGCTTTTGGCCAAACCGGGTAATGCCACCGCCGTTTACCAGCACATCAGCAGGGAAGACGGTGGGTGGCAATACCTCAATTTTGCGGCGCGGATGATGCGGAAAGGGGAACGATGGAAGGGTGAGACGGGCGATAATGAATATGCCGTCATCTTGTTGGGAGGGAACTATCGTGTGGATACCGACAAAGGCAGTTGGCAAACCACCAACGGACGGAAGGATGTGTTTTCCGGCATGGCCCATTCGCTCTATCTACCCCGCCATACGTCCTTTGAACTCGTTGCCGAAAGCGAGGAGTTGGACATTGCGTACGGTTGGTGTGAAACCGACCGCGATTTTGTGCCGGTTTTCAAACGACCGGAAGAGGTGCAGATCGAAGTCCGGGGCGGCGACAATGCCACCCGGCAGATCAACGACCTGCTCGGCCCCGGGTTCCCCTGCCACCGGTTGGTGGCCGTGGAGGTATACACCCCGTCGGGCAACTGGAGTTCATTCCCGGCCCATAAGCACGATGAGCGTATGATTAATGAAAACGGGGAGTTGGTGGAAGCCAGGCTGGAGGAGACCTACTTCTATAAAATCAGCAAACCGCAAGGATATGCCATCCAGTGGGTATACACCAGTGACGGCAGCCTCAATGAAATAGCAGTTGCCAAACACAATGATGTCGTATTAGTGCCGAAAGGTTACCATCCTGTAGTAGCCGGGCATGGGTATGATGTGTATTACCTCAATTTCCTGGCGGGCTCGGACCAGTCACTGGCCAACACACCCGATCCGGAACATGCCTGGATATTCGGTACATGGAAGGGTACGGATGAGCGGATTCCCATGGTAACAGCAAAAATGAATGGGTAATGGACGGCAAAGCAAAAACATATGATGTGCTCACGGTAGGGCGTTCGTCAATAGATCTGTATTCGCAGAACATCGGTGCCGAATTTATCGCTATCAAAGGGTTTGACGCGTTTGTTGGCGGGTCACCGTTGAACATTGCCACCGGTTGCAGCCGGTTGGGGCTCCGCGCCGCACTCCTTACAGGCGTGGGCGAGGATAAGGTGGGCGATTTTATCTTGAATTTCCTGGAGCAGGAAAAAGTAGAAACGGCTTTCATCCCCCGCATCCCCGGCGCAAGGAGCAGTGCTGTGCTGTTGGGCATTCAGCCGCCCGATACGTTTCCACTGGTATTTTACCGCAACAACGCGGCCGACTCGCAGATTACCATCGACCATGTGAACGCCATTGACATGGCCAGGGTGCGACTGATTGAACTATCAGGAACGGCATTGAATATCGAGCCGAGCCGGAGTGCCGTTTTCCACGCCGTGGAACGGGCCAAAGCACACGGTGTGACCACCCTACTCGATATCGATTTCCGGGCAGACCAATGGGCTGACATCCGGTCGTTCGGTGTGATGGTGCGGGCGCTGCTCCCCAACATCCAAGTAGCGATCGGCACGGAGGAAGAGCTCTTGGCGGCGATGTTGGAGGACGCCTCTCAGGTAACCATCGAACACCAGCAGATTTCGGCACCTACTGTGAAAGGTGATATCGACAAAGCAATAGCCGGTGTCTTGTCGTTGGGTGTGGAAATATTGGTGGTGAAACGGGGTGCTACCGGCGCAACGGTGTATGATAAAAAGGGAAACAAACAGGAAGTGCCAGGCTTTCCGGTGGTGCCGTTAAACATCCTCGGAGCGGGGGATGCATTTGCCTCGGGGTTTATCTATGGCTACCTGAATGGCTGGGACCTCTATAAATCCTGCCGGATGGGCAATGCCAGCGGTGCGCAGGTAGTGCTGCAGCCAGGATGTGCCAATTTTATGCCCACGCTGGATGAATCAATGGCATTTATAGAAAAACATGGAGGGTTTTAAATATGAGGCTGACCACATCGCAGGCGCTTGTCCGATTTCTCGACCAACAATATGTGGAGCGGGATGGTGCACAGCATAAATTCTTTGCCGGATGTTTCGGCATTTTCGGGCATGGCAATGTAGGGGGGGTGGGCCAAGCGCTATTTGAATACCCGGCGCTCACCTATTACCAATCGCGCAACGAGCAGGCCATGGTGCACACTGCCTCGGCCTACACCCGCATGAAAAACCGCCTTTCTACATTTGCTTGCACCTCGTCCATTGGTCCGGGAGCGACCAATATGCTGACGGCTGCGGCTGCGGCCACGATTAACCGGCTCCCGGTACTATTGCTTCCGGGCGATATTTTTGCCAGCCGGCATGTGGATCCCGTGCTGCAGCAACTCGAATTTACGGCATCGGCGGATGTATCGGTCAACGATTGCTTCAAGCCCGTCTCTAGGTTTTGGGACCGCATCAACCGACCCGAGCAATTGATTGCTTCATTGATGCAAGCCATGCGGGTACTCACCTCGCCCGCGGAGACGGGAGCCGTAACCCTTTGCTTGCCCCAAGATGTGCAGGCAGAAGCGTACGATTTCCCCGACGAATTGTTCGAAAGAAGGGTGTGGTACCTCCCACGACCCCTGCCCGATGCCGAATTGTTACGGCGGGCTGCAGAGCGTATCCGTGCGGCCAAGCGGCCCATGATTGTGGCGGGTGGGGGTGTGATTTATGGAGAAGCCACGGCTGCGCTGCATGCGTTCGTACACGCCACGGGCATTCCCGTTGCTGAAACGTTTGCCGGCAAAGGGTCGCTGCCTTACAATGATCCACACCAGCTGGGCGCCATGGGTGCTACCGGCACGGAAGGAGCGAATGCCATCAGCGCCACGGCCGACTTGGTAATCGGTATCGGCACACGGTACAGCGATTTTACCACCGCATCTCAAACTGCCTTTCAACATCCGGATGTAGCTTTTATCAATATCAATATTGCTGAGTTTGATGCCCATAAACAGGCGGGCCTGGCACTTACCGGCGATGCGCGCGCCACATTGGAGGCGCTTGCCGACCGCTTGGCTGGCTACGGGGTAGACAGGGCTTACCGGGACCGTGTAGCAGCCTACAACCGTAGCTGGGATGAGAAGGTGGCACGTGCCTACGCGGCGGAGAGTGACCAGCGGCTCTCGCAGGCGGAAGTGATCGGCCTGGTCAATGGTTTTGCGGCACCTGAAGATGTTGTGGTATGCGCCGCTGGCAGCCTGCCAGGGGATTTGCACAAGCTATGGCGTACCCGCGACCCCAAGGGTTTCCACCTCGAGTACGGATACTCATGCATGGGTTATGAAATTGCCGGTGGCCTTGGGGTCAAGATGGCCGACTGTGGGCGTGAGGTCTACGTAATGGTGGGGGACGGAAGCTACTTGATGATGTCTTCTGAGATCGTGACGTCCATACAGGAAGACTACAAGCTGACCATCATCTTAATCAACAATCATGGGTTTGCAAGCATAGGTGGGCTCTCGAAATCGCTGGGCACCGAGGGTTTCGGTACGCAGTACCGGGCCCGCGATGAGGGATCGGGCCAACTGGATGGAAGCCTCCTGCCGGTAGACCTTGCCGCCAATGCGGAAAGCTTGGGCGCCGTCGTCATCCGCGCTACGGACGCGGCTTCCTTTGGTGACGCGCTGGAACAGGCCAAGGCTAACGGAACGACTACCGTGGTTTATGTAGAAACGGCCCCCGAGCGCAAAATGGCCGGTTATGGCCATGCGTGGTGGGAGGTTCCCATCGCTACCGTATCGGCAACCGCTGGCGTGCGGCAAGCCCACGAACTCTCGGTGGGCGAAAAGGCAAAACAGCGCCGTCATTTATAACGTATACTTTAGCCATAACCGTTGCCTATGTTTGAATTTTCATCACCCCTGATTGCCATCGTTAGTTTCGTAGGGTTTACCCTGTTCGTTGGTATCTATGCCTGGCTGCGCATGCGCAAGGATAACCTGAGTACGCAAGACGGTTACTTTTTGGGAGGACGGAGCCTGACAGGCCCCGTCATCGCAGCCTCCATGATTATGACTAATATTTCTACCGAGCACTTAGTGGGCATGAATGGGTCGGCCTATAAAAACGGCTTCATCATCATCGCTTGGGAAGTGACCTCTGCCCTGGCGCTTATCGCAGCTGCTGTATATTTTGTGCCCAAGTACCTGCGGATGGGATTAACGACCATACCGGAATACCTCGAACGGCGATTCGATAAGGGCACCCGTTCGTTGATTGCCTTGTTTCTGTTGGTTTCATTTGCCGTAACCCTGTTGCCCATCGTACTATATACCGGCGCTATCAATTTGGAGAGTATTTTCAATATCTCGGCCATGCTGGATGTAAGCAGGGAGACGGGCCTCTGGATCACCGTCGTGGTAGTGGGCTGTATCGGTGCGGCCTATGCCGTTATCGGCGGGTTAAAAGCCGTTTCCGTATCGGATGTGATTTACGGGTATGGGTTGCTGTTCGGCGGGTTGCTGATTCCGGTTTTGGCACTCATCTATATCGGTGATGGGAATCCGCTGGACGGCCTTGCCCGTGTCTTTGAGCACAGTCCGGAGAAATTCAACGTTATCGGCAGCCCCGATTCGGTGATGCCGTTCAGTACACTTTTCACCGGGCTGGTCATCAACCAGCTCTATTTCTGGTGCATGAACCAAACGATCGTGCAGCGGGTATTGGGGGCGAAAAACCTCAAGGAAGCCCAAAAGGGGCTGTTATATACCGGCTTGCTGAAAATACTCGTCCCTTTCATCATTGTCTTGCCGGGTGTAATCGGTTATTATTATTTCGACGATACCTATTATGGCAATCAAGACATGGTGTACCCTGAGTTGGTGAAGAAAATCCTGCCGGTGCCGCTCCTGGGGCTTTTCGCTGCGGTAATCATGGGCGCTGTGCTCAGTACATTCAACGCTGTGCTAAACAGTGCGTCAACCATTTTCAGTATCGATGTGTATAAAAGGATGATAAAAAAGGGGGCACCGGAAAAGAAACTGGTCAGCATGGGGCGGCTGGTGGCCACGTTGCTCGCCATCACTTCTATCGTGGCGGCACCGTTCGTGGCCAATGCGCCCGAAGGCCTGTTCCAGTTACTGCAAGAGCTGAATGGTATCTTTTTCATCCCCATTGCCTCCATCATGATCGGCGGATTTTTTTTCAAAAGCATTTCGGCTACGGGGGCTAAGGCAGCATTGTTCACCGGATTGATTTTTTATGTGCTGTGTACTTTCATCCTGAAAGTGGATGTGCACTTCATACATATCTGGGGGATTGAGTTTTTACTGAATATGGCTGTGATGTTTGGCGTATCCCGGTTTTATCCGGCGCATCCGCAGGAGATGGCAAAGCGGGATACCACATCGATTCCCATGGAGGCTTGGCGGTTTACACGTCCATTTGCCATCATGCTGGTTGTCATCACGGTGGTGATTTACATCTTATTGGGAAATGTTTAATAGGGAATAGTTCATGGAAGTATTACAGAATTATATCAATGGGCGCTGGCAAACGAGCCGGGAGCGGGGGGCGATCGATGTCATAAACCCGGCTACCCAAGCCCCGATGGGCAGGGTTCCATACGGAAAGGATACCGCTGCCGATGTGGCAGACGCCGTGGAAGCAGCGGGGCGCGCCCAAGTGGAATGGGCTGCGGTGCCGGTGATGCAACGCGTACAGCCCTTGTACCGATTGAAGGTATTGCTGGAGCAACACCTAGAAGAATTGGCAGAAACCATTACCAATGAATGCGGGAAAACCAAAGCCGAATCTATCGGCGAGTTGCAGCGCGCCATCGAAAATGTAGAGACGGCCTGTGCCGCACCGATGCTGTTGCAAAGTGAATTTTCGGAAAATATAACCCGGGGCATCGACGAATTTGTCATGCGGCAACCTGTAGGGGTTTGCGCGTGTATCGTGCCGTTCAATTTTCCGGGAATGATCACCTTTTGGTTTCTACCCTATGCTATAGCCTGTGGCAACAGTTTTGTCATTAAGCCCTCGGAAAAGGTACCATTGACGATGCAGAAGGTGATGCAACTGGTTGACCAGATCGGATTGCCGCCAGGTGTGGTCAACCTGGTACACGGGGGGAAGGCCTCGGTGGATGCGATACTTGAGCATCCGGGGATAAAGGCCATCAGTTTCGTGGGTTCCACCCGTGTAGCTCAGTATATTTATGCCAAGGGAGCACAGCACGGTAAGCGTGTGCAAGCGCAGGGCGGTGCAAAAAATCCAGTGGTAATCCTTCCGGACGCGGATTTGGAGACCACCTCGAGGATTGTGACGGATAGCGTATATGGGTGTGCGGGGCAGCGCTGTTTAGCTGCTTCGAATATTTTGGTGATAGGCGATGGAAAGGGACGGGTTAAAGAAGCACTGTATGAGGCGGCCAAGGGGCGGAAAACGGGGTATGGCCTCTCGGATGGTGTGGAGATGGGCCCCGTGATTTCTGCCGAAAGCAAGGCGAGGATTGAGCAACTCATCGACCAAGGGGTACATGAAGGTGCGAATTTACTGCTGGATGGGCGGAACGCCTCAATCGAAGGTTTCGAGGCGGGCAATTTCGTTAAACCTACCATATTGGAAGGCGTGCCACTAGGTGGCGAAATTATACAGACGGAGATATTTGGCCCTGTGATGAGCCTGATCAACTTGGCGACGGTAGACGCAGCATTGGATTTCATCAATCGTAACCGCTATGGCAACATGGCGTGCCTGTTTACCAGTAGCGGTGCGAGTGCGCGTAAGTTCCGCAGTGAGGTCAACGCCGGCAATGTGGGTATCAATATCGGCGTGGCTGCGCCGATGGCGCAGTTCCCGTTCAGCGGGTGGAACGACAGTTTCTTTGGCGACCTGCATGGGCAGGGACGGCATGCCATCGAGTTTTTCACGCAGACCAAGGTGGTCATCGAACGTTGGCCAAAGGAATGGTCGCGCAAATTTTAACCGTATGGAGGGAATAAAAGTAGCGAATGCGCCGTGCTCCTGGGGGGCATTGGAGTTTGATCTGGGCGCCACCATGCCGGATCATTTGCAGGTGTTGCGGGAAATCGGGGAAACAGGATATGTGGGAACCGAATTGGGTGATTGGGGATTTATGCCTACCGATCCGGCGGCACTCCGGGAGGTCGTGAGCCGGCACCGGTTGGATCTTGTCGGAGCGTTTGTGCCCGTGGCGCTGGCACGAAAGGATGCCCACCAACGTGGTGTGGCGGATGCCCTGCGGGTAGCGGGCCTGATGGCTGCCGCCGGATATCCGGATGCGTTCATCGTGCTCGCAGACGACAACGGCACGGTACCTAAACGCACTTCCCACGCGGGGCGCGTAACATCGGCCATGGGCCTTGGCGAAAGTCAATGGGAAACGTTTGCCCGGGGAGCCATGCAGGTGGCGCAGGCAGTGAAAGACGAATATGGCATGCGCACGGTATTCCACCACCATTGTGCCGGCTATGTGGAAACACCCCAGGAGCTCGATACGCTTATGGCGTTGACCGACCCGCAACTGCTGGGACTGTGCTTTGACACAGGGCATTATGCCTTTGGCGGCGGAGATCCCGCACTTGGTGCCCGCCAGTACGGAACGCGTATCTGGCATGTGCACTTCAAAGATTACAACCCCCGTATCGGTGAACAATCGCGCACACGCGGGTGGGATTATTTTGAATCCGTGAGACAGGGTGTTTTTTGTGAATTAGGAAAAGGGGCGGTGGATTTCGGCGCGGTACTGGCGGCGCTTGACAGTCAAGGCTACAACGGTTGGATGGTGGTAGAGCAGGATGTGCTGCCCGGAATGGGCACGCCAAAAATATGCGCTGGTAATAATAGAGCCTATTTAAAACAACTGGGGCTGTAATATATGAAAGCAAACTTTATGCAACTGAAAATCGGGATTATCGGCCTTGGCCGGATTGGTAAAATTCATTATAGTCACATTAGGCACCAGATACCGGAAGCGGAAGTCGTCATGGTTTCGGATGTTGACAAAAACGGATTGCCGCGGGATGTGAAGCACGGCAACGCGGAGGAACTGATTGCTCATCCCGACATCGATGCCGTGGTGATTTGTTCGCCTACAGACACCCATTCTGCTTATGTGGAGGAATGCGCACGGCGGGGTAAACATGTGTTTTGCGAGAAGCCACTGGATTTATCGCTGGCGCGGATACGCGAAACACTGAAGGTGGTCCGCCAACACAACATCCAATTGATGCTGGGTTTCAACCGGCGCTTTGACGCAAATTTCGTGAAACTGAAGACATTGGTAGACACGGGGAAAATCGGCGATGTGCAGCTGGTGAAAATCACCAGCCGCGATCCCGCACCGCCATCCGTGGCCTATCTGAAGAGTTCGGGCGGGCTCTTTCTGGACATGACCATCCATGATTTTGACATGGCCCGTTACGTGATGGGTAAGGAGGTAAAGGAGGTATATGCCGCGGCGTCGGTTTTGACCGGAGGGGCAGTTGCGGAAGCCGGCGATATCGATACGGCCGTGGTGACCCTTAAATTCGAAGACGATTCGATGGCGGTGATTGATAATAGCCGCAAAGCGGTATATGGATACGATCAGCGGTTGGAGGTATTCGGCTCCAAGGGGATGGCGCATGTGGAGAACAATAAACCCGATAGCCACGTTTACTACCACGAAGAAGGAGTCGCCTCCGCATTGCCGCTGCACTTCTTCATGGACCGGTATACAACCTCTTACCTTACGGAAATGAAAGCTTTTGTCCGCAGCGTCCAGGAGAAGCAGCCGGTGCCGGTAGGCGGGTCGGATGGCCTTAAAGCAGCGCTGATCGCCGTTGCGGCCCAGCAATCTGTTGAAAAAAATGCACCGGTAGCGTTGGCTGGTGGGGAGTAAGTTGGTAAACGTTTGCACGTCTCCGTGCAAAAGCCTACTTTTGGGCGGACCATATAAGTAAACTAATGATGACCGCTTTCCCAAAACGTTTCCTATTCCTCCTCGCGGTAGCAGCAGGTGTTGCTTCGGCATGCCAGCACCCCGCTTCCCAGACCAACAGCGATTTGCAGCTTAGTCCGGAATTTATCGATGAACAACTTACCGGTGCCGTTGCCCAGATCAACGTACTGGCAGATAGCGTGCCCGCTGACCGGATGCCCCGTACGTTCCAGGGCGATACCAGCGTGTTTTCGAATACGGGTTGGTGGACCTCGGGCTTCTACCCCGGTTCCTTACTGTATTTGTATGAATATTCGGGCGATGCGGAATTACTGGAACTGGCCAAAGCCAAGTTGGCTATCCTTGAAAAGGAGAAGCTGAACAAAGGTACACACGATTTGGGCTTCATGCTGTATTGCAGTTTTGGTAATGCCCTCCGGCTCACGGGCGATACCGCTGCGTATAAAGAAATATTACTTATCGGTGCGGAATCGCTGAGCAGCCGGTATAACCCCGTGGTCAAAGCGATCCGTTCGTGGGAGGGGTGGACCTATCCGGTCATCATCGATAACATGATGAACCTGGAGTTCCTTACGCAGGCCTCCAAATTGAGCGGCGATCCCAAATACCGTGAGATTGCAGTGACGCACGCCAATACGACCATCAAGAACCATTACCGTCCGGATTACAGTTCGTACCATGTTATTGATTATAACCCGGCGGATGGCAGCATTGTAGGTAAAAAGACAGCACAAGGTGCGTTTGACGAGTCGGCCTGGTCGCGCGGGCAAGCTTGGGGACTGTATGGCTACGTGATGATGTACCGGGAAACGGGCGATGGGGCTTACCTCGACTTCGCGAAGCATATAGCTTCGTTCATCCTAAACCACCCCAACATGCCGGACGACCGGGTGCCCTACTGGGATTTTGACGCACCCGACCTAGACGAAGCCAGTCCCTATGCGGCAGAATACAAGACTTACCGCGATGCTTCGACGGCATCGATACTCGCCTCGGCATTGATTGAACTCAGTACACAAACGAGCGGTGACGAGCGCCGCGGTTATATAACAACGGCAGAAAAGATCCTGCAAAGTCTCTCGTCAGCGCCCTATAAAGCGGAGATTGGTACGAATGGCGGTTTCATACTGAAGCACAGCGTGGGCTCCATCCCGCACGGCAGTGAAATCGACGTACCGCTTACCTACGCCGACTATTACTATGTCGAAGCGTTGATAAGGTATAAGCGCCTGTTGGAAGGGCAGCCCCTTCTTGGGCGCACTCCATAGGCCATGCCCGCGGCAAGCGGTATGCGCTATCCGTGCGCTATCCGTCCATCATCCGTGCCCTATCCGAGTGATATCCGACCATACCTCGGTAAAAAGGCCAAAACACGGCGTTTCATCGGGAAGGTATCGGGAAACCATCGGTAAAGACGACGCCTTGGCGCACGGAGGAAGAGCACCCGAAAACGGGGCAGCCGGGGAAAATAAAAAAATAATTTACTAACTGTTTGATACTTACTGTAAGTTTCCTATCTTTGCCGTCCCTTTTGAGGGGATGGTGTGTCTTGAGCGAAGCCCTACTGCTTCGATGGACGTAAATAGATTAATAGAAACATGTCTGGAATTATTGGAAAAAAAGTAGGAATGACCAGCATTTTTGATGCGGACGGGAAGAATATCCCATGTACCGTAATCGAAGCTGGCCCGTGCGTGGTAACGCAGATACGCACGGAAGAAAAGGATGGGTATTCCGCTGTTCAACTCGCTTTTGACGAAGCGAAAGAGAAGAACACGTCGGCTCCTTTGAAAGGGCATTTCGCCAAAGCGAAAACAACGCCCAAGCGTAAATTGGTAGAATTTAAAACCTTCCCCGAAGAAAAGCAGCTCGGTGAATTGGTGACCGTTTCCATTTTTGAAGAAGGCGAGTACATTGACGTCGTCGGCACTTCAAAAGGGAAGGGTTTCCAGGGCGTCATGAAGCGCCACGGTTTCGGTGGTGTCGGTGGGGCTACTCACGGTCAGCACAACCGCTTGCGTGCACCCGGTTCATTAGGGGCATCATCTTGGCCATCACGTGTATTCAAAGGTACGCGCATGGCTGGCCGTACAGGGGGCGACCGTGTGAAGGTTCAGAACCTGCAGGTGCTGAAAGTTTACGAAGAGCAAAACCTGCTCGTGGTGAGTGGTTCCATTCCCGGAGCCAAAGGTTCTTACGTAATCGTAGATAAATAAGGAGATGGAAGTTAACGTTTTAAATATATCAGGTAAAGAAACAGGTGCCAAGGTGCAACTTCCTGAGTCGGTATTCGGGGTAGAGCCGAATGACCATGCGATTTATCTGGATGTGAAGCAATACCTCGCTAACCAACGCCAGGGAACGCACAAATCCAAACAACGTAACGAGATTGCCGGTTCAACGCGCAAGCTCCATAAACAAAAGGGTACGGGTGGTGCCCGTGCTGGTAGTATCAAATCCCCGTTGTTCAATGGCGGTGGCCGTATTTTCGGTCCGCAGCCCCGCGATTATAGTTTCAAACTCAACAAGAAACTCAAATCGTTGGCGCGCAAATCGGCCTTGAGTTACAAAGCCAAGGAGAACAATATCGTGGTATTGGACGAGGTCAATTTCGACAGCATCAAGACCAAGAACTATGTGAGCTTGGTGAATAGTCTGAACGTGGCCAACGAGAAAACCTTATTGGTATTACCCGTTCAAAACAACAACGTTTATTTATCAAGCAGGAACCTGAAGAAGGCAAAAGTGATTACCGCCAATGAGTTGAATACGTATGACGTGTTAAATGCAGGCAAGCTTTTGTTGACTACGGATGCTGTCAAAACATTGGAGGAGGCACTTGCCAAGTAATATGGAAATTATAAAAAAGCCCATACTGACCGAAAAAGCATCGCAGCTTACAGAAAAACTGAACCGCTATGCATTTAAGGTAGATCCCAAGGCAAACAAGATACAAATCAAGCAGGCTGTGGAACAGATGTTCGGCGTGACCGTTTTGGCCGTGAACACGATTGTGGTGGCTGGTAAAGCCAAGAACCGCTATACCAAAGCTGGGTTTGTTTCCGGGAGAGCCCCGAAGTACAAGAAAGCCATCATCACAATCAAAGATGGCGAAACGATTGACTTTTACAGTACGATATAATAAGAGATGGCAGTTAAAAGATTCAAACCGGTTACCCCCGGCACTCGATTCAGAGTAGGCGGAGACTACTCCGATATTACCACCAACGTCCCTGAAAAGTCGTTGGTCGTAAAGATCAAGAAGTCTGGCGGGCGGAATAATTCCGGTAAAATGACGATGCGTTACCTCGGTGGGGGACATAAAAAAGCATACCGACTGATTGACTTCAAACGCGATAAAAAAGACGTCCCCGCAAAAGTTGCCACTATAGAATACGATCCCAATCGTACGGCGCGCATAGCCCTTCTACATTATGTGGATGGTGAAAAACGCTATATCATTGCACCCGAGGGGCTCAAAGTCGGACAGACGATTGTTTCCGGCAATTCAGTAGCGCCCGAAATCGGCAATACGTTGCCGCTGCAGGTTATCCCATTGGGTTCCATTATCCACAATATCGAGTTGAACCCCGGCCAGGGCGGCACCATCGCGCGCAGCGCAGGTACCTATGCCCAGCTTTCGGCCCGCGATGGCAAATACGCCATCATCAAGTTGCCGTCCGGCGAAACCCGCATGATATTGGCTACTTGTTTGGCCACCATCGGATCGGTTTCAAATGCGGAAAAAGCCAACGAGGTATTGGGAAAAGCAGGGCGGAAGCGCCACCTGGGCCGCAGGCCACGTGTACGTGGTGTAGCCATGAACCCTGTCGATCACCCGATGGGTGGTGGCGAGGGCCGTTCATCCGGTGGGCACCCGCGTTCACGCAAAGGGCTGTTGGCCAAAGGCTACAAGACCCGCAGTAAAAAGAAAGCATCGAATCGTTACATTATTGAGAAAAGGAAGAAATAGTGGCTCGTTCAATTAAAAAAGGTCCTTATATCGACCATAACTTAGAAAGAAAAGTTCTTTCTATGAATGAAACAAACAAGAAATCAGTCGTTAAGACTTGGTCTCGCAGATCGATGATTTCACCTGATTTTGTTGGCCATACCTTTGCCGTGCATAATGGCAATAAGTTCATCCCCGTATATGTAACGGAGAACATGGTTGGTCATAAACTTGGCGAATTTGCGCCTACGCGCACATTCAGGGGCCACGCAGAAAAGAAAAAATAATAGGCAATGGAAGCAACACGAAAACTAAAGAAGTCTGTTATCATAAAGCAGCGCAAAGAGCAGGAAAAGGCTCAGGTAGGAGGAGCTTCTACTGCCAAATTATTGAATTGCCCTACTTCGCCGCGTAAGATGCGCTTGGTAGTGGATCTGATCCGTGGTGAAAAGGTAGAGCACGCCCTGTATATCCTGAAACATACCAATAAAGAAGCGGCTATCCGTGTAGAGAAACTGCTGCTTTCAGCGATTAAGAACTGGGAAACTAAGAATGAAGATAAGTCTGTGGAAGACAGCGAGTTGTTCGTAAAGGAAGTCTTTGTGGGCGGTGGACGCCAATTGAAAAGGCTACGTCCGGCACCCCAAGGCCGTGGTTACCGCATCCGCAAACGCTCCAATCACGTTACCCTCGTGGTAGATAGCAAGAACAACGTAGCACAAAACTAATTTATCAAGTAATGGGACAAAAAGCAAATCCAATAGGAAACAGATTAGGAATCATCAAAGGTTGGGATTCCAATTGGTTCGGAGGGAAGAACTATTCCGATAAATTAGTGGAGGATGAGAAGATCCGCAAATACTTGTCTGTCCGTATCGCAAAGGGCGGTGTGGCTAAGGTGGTTATCGAACGTACGCTGAAACGTATCACCGTGACCGTTCATACCGCACGCCCGGGTATCGTTATCGGTAAAGGCGGACAGGAAGTCGACAAGATCAAGGAAGAACTGAAAAAGTTGACCAAGAAGGACGTCCAAATCAATATCTTCGAGATCAAGCGCCCTGAACTGGAAGCGCATTTGGTTGCCGAGGGTGTGGCAAAACAATTGGAAGCACGGATTTCTTTCCGTCGCGCGATGAAAACTTCCATAGCCTCTACCATGCGCATGGGTGCCGAAGGTATCAAGATTATGTGTTCTGGCCGATTGGGTGGAGCCGAGATGGCGCGTACCGAGCAGTATAAAGAAGGACGGATTCCGTTGCATACGTTCCGTGCGGATATCGACTATGCGTTGGTAGAAGCATTGACCACCTATGGAAAGATCGGTGTGAAAGTGTGGATATGCAAGGGAGAAGTGTACGGGAAACGCGACCTGTCACCCAACGTGGGCCAGACATCAGGCGCGAAGCCGCGCGGCGAAGGCGGCGGAGAGTTCCGCGGTAATGACCGTCGTGGCGGCGGCGAACGCGGCGAGCGCCGTGGCGGCGACCGTCGAGGTGGCGGAGGCCATGGCCAGAATCGCAGCGGTGGCAACCGTGGCGGCAATCGTGGCGGGAGATAATAATTAATAGTTAATAAAGAAAGCCCGTTGATTCGGGAATTATAGAATACGAACATGTTACAGCCAAAAAGAACAAAGTTCAGAAAGATGCAGAAGGGCCGCATGAAAGGCAACGCCACCCGTGGGGCGGAGTTGGCTTTTGGCTCATTCGGTATCAAATCAATGGAACCGGCATGGATCACCAGCCGCCAGATTGAAGCGGCACGTATTGCGGTTACCCGTTATATGAAACGTGAAGGTCAGGTTTGGATCCGTATTTTCCCTGACAAACCCGTTACGAAGAAGCCCGCAGAGGTCCGGATGGGTAAAGGTAAGGGTGCCCCCGAATATTGGGTGGCGGTAGTACGGCCGGGTCGGATGCTGTTTGAAGCAGAAGGCGTTCCCTTGGAAATCGCCAAGGAAGCATTGCGCCTCGCTGCGCAGAAGCTGCCCGTACAAACGAAGTTTGTGATACGTAGAGACTACGTGTAAGCATAGACGCGCTGGCGCTGCCTGCATTTGGTTTTGCCGCCGTTACCGGCAAACCGCCGCGGGGTACACAAACCGCGGAGCTCGCTGATGAAGGCATCCAGTATTATAATTGATAGACATGAAAAATTCAGAAATCGTAGAATTGTCAACAGAGGATTTAGTGGCCCAAATTGCAGAAGAAAAGGCCGCCCTCACCAAATTGAAGTTTGCACATGCTGTTTCGGCGATAGAAAATCCCAATCGCATCAAGTACACGCGCAAAACCATCGCGCGGTTGATGACCGAATTGACGAAACGTAAGAAGGCTGAAAAGGCCACTAACGAAGCTAGCGAAACAGCCGCTGAGGCATAAATTGACGTCGGAAAATGGAAAGAAATTTAAGGAAAACAAGGATCGGCTTGGTAGTGAGCAACAAAATGAACAAATCCATCGTGGTGGCGGTTGAGCGGAAAGTGAAACACCCCATTTATGGTAAGTTCGTAAAGAAAACTACCAAATTCAAGGCTCACGACGAGGAAAACACCTGCGGTATCGGCGATACGGTGTTGATCATGGAAACCCGTCCGCTGAGCAAGACCAAGAATTGGCGATTAGTAGAAATTTTAGAGAGGGCTAAGTAACATGGTACAACAGGAATCAAGACTCAATGTGGCCGACAACAGCGGAGCTAAGGAAGTGTTAGTGATCCGTGTGTTGGGCGGTACCGGCAAACGTTATGCATCGATCGGTGATAAAGTTGTTGTAACCGTGAAAAGTGCTTTGCCATCAGGAAACGTAAAGAAAGGAACGGTTTCCAAAGCGGTAGTTGTGCGCACGAAAAAAGAGATCCGCCGTAAGGACGGCTCTTACATTCGCTTTGACGACAACGCTGCCGTTTTGTTGAATAATCAGGATGAGCCGCGGGGAACGCGTATCTTCGGCCCGGTAGCGCGGGAATTGCGTGAAAAGCAGTTCATGAAAATCGTATCATTAGCACCGGAGGTATTATAATCATGGGACAGACAAAGACATCGACACATAAGATTAAAATCCGGACAGGGGATTTGGTAAAGGTCCTCTCCGGTAACTCCAGAGGAGCACAAGGCAAGGTATTGGAGATATTGAAGGCCGAAAACAGGGCGATTGTTGAAGGCGTCAACATCATCAAGAAGCATACCAAGCCGAATGCTGCTAACCCCAATGGCGGGATCATCGAAAAAGAGGCTGCTATCCATATTTCAAACCTCGCACTTATCGATCCGAAATCGGGCAAAGCAACCCGCGTGGGACGTAAAGTGAAGGAAGTGGACGGCAAGAAGAAAATTGTACGTATAGCTAAAAAATCAGGGGAGGAGATCAACTAATGACTTACATTCCAAGATTAAAGACGAAGTATAAGGAAGAAATCCGTACTGCGCTTAAAGATAAATTCCAGTATAAAAGCGTGATGCAGGTACCGCGGTTGGAGAAGATTGCCCTGAGCCAGGGTATCGGTGCCGCTACCGCAGACAAGAAGCTCATCGACAACGCAATCGGTGAAATGACCTTGATTACGGGCCAGAAGGCTATCGCAACCCGGTCAAAGAAAGACGTATCGAATTTCAAGCTCCGCAAAGGGATGCCGATCGGTGTGCGCGTAACGCTGCGCGACAGCAAGATGTATGAGTTCTTGGATCGTTTAATCGCTGTAGCATTACCGCGTATCCGCGATTTCCGTGGCATTAACGATAAAGGTTTCGATGGTCGTGGAAACTATACGTTGGGTATTACCGAGCAGATTATTTTCCCCGAGATTGATATCGACAAAATCAACAAAATACAAGGTATGGATATTACCTTTGTAACCAGTGCCAAAACGGATGTGGAAGCGTTGGAATTGTTGAAGCAGTTCGGATTACCATTCAAAAATCAAAATACGACAACTAATGGCTAAAGAAGGAATCAAGGCACGTGAAGTGAAACGTGCCAAGCTGGTAGCTAAATACGCCGAGAAGCGCGCAGCCCTGAAAGCTGCGGGCGATTATGTTGCGCTCGATAAATTGCCTAAGAATGCGTCGCCCGTTCGTTTGCATAACCGTTGCAAACTGACCGGCCGTCCTAAAGGCTATATGCGGCAATTCGGCATTTCGCGGGTTACGTTCCGTGAAATGGCACTGGCCGGAAAGATCCCGGGAGTAAAGAAGGCTTCTTGGTAACTCCGGCAATATATCAGAATTTTTAACCGATAGCAGGTCCGATGGCCAAGGTGGCCCAGGAAACCGTTATTACAATTAATAATATCAATGAATACAGATCCAATAGCGGATTACCTTACCCGAGTAAGGAATGCCATCAAGGCCAACCACAGGGTTGTAGAAATTCCTGCATCGAACCTGAAGAAAGAGATTACCAAAGTACTCTTTGACAAAGGTTACATTGCCAATTACAAATTCGAGGATGACAGCGTTCAGGGCTCTATAAAGATTGCGTTGAAGTACCATCCTGTGAGTAAAATTCCAGCAATCCGCACGTTGACACGTGTAAGTAAGCCTGGTCTGAGGAAATATGCGGGAGTGGATAGCATGCCACGTGTGTTGAACGGTTTGGGAATCGCCATTCTGTCTACCTCCAAAGGTGTGATGACAGACAAGGAGGCTCGCCTCCAGAATGTGGGTGGCGAGGTATTATGTTACGTATATTAATCAGGAGGAACACACAACATGTCAAGAATTGGAAAAGCGCCGATTGCCATTCCCGCTGGGGTGACAATCACCGTGTCGGATAAGAATCTGGTAACGGTTAAGGGGCCGAAAGGTGAGTTAACGCAACAGGTGGACCAAGATATCGAGGTTGGCCAGGAAGACGGCCAGCTGTTGGTGAAACGCCCTACGGATCAGAAAAGGCATAAATCATTGCATGGACTGTACCGTTCGCTGCTGAACAATATGGTGGTAGGTGTGACCGAAGGGTACAAAACCACTCAGGAATTGGTTGGTGTAGGATACCGCGCCAGCGCACAGGGGAGCACCTTGGATTTAACGCTTGGTTTTTCCCACCAGGTAGTGTTGATCCTGCCGAAAGAGGTGAAGGTTTCGACCACGGCCGAAAAAGGTAAGAACCCAACCATCACGTTGGAGTCTATCGATAAGCAGTTATTGGGCCAAGTAGCGGCTAAAATCCGGTCACTCCGTGCACCAGAGCCGTATAAAGGAAAAGGTATTAAATTTGCTGGTGAGCAACTACGCAGAAAAGCAGGTAAATCAGCATCCAAAAAATAGTAATCGTCATGGCAGGAAATAAAGTATCGCGTAGAGAACGCATCAAACAGGGGATCAGGAAACGTGTTTCAGGGTCGGCCGAGCGTCCGCGCTTGTCTGTTTATCGGAGCAATAAAGGTATCTATGCACAGGTAATTGATGACCAGGCGGGAGCGACCCTGGTATCCGCATCGACGAATAGCAAGGATTTTGCGGCTTCGGGCAACAAAGTGGAACAGTCTAAAGCCGTTGGCAAACTAATCGCCGAGCGGGCGTTGGCTGCGGGAATTAGTAAAGTGGTTTTTGACCGTAATGGGTATCTGTACCACGGCCGCGTGAAGTCGCTTGCCGATGGTGCCCGGGAAGCTGGTTTGGATTTTTAATTAGTTGAGAACATGTCATTAAGCAACATAAAAAGAGTTAAGTCAAGCGAAATCGAGTTGAAGGATCGCTTGGTGAGCATCCAGCGGGTAGCTAAGGTAACCAAGGGTGGTCGTACGTTCAGCTTTTCGGCCATCGTTATCGTGGGTGATGAGAACGGTGTGGTAGGGTATGGTCTTGGTAAAGCCAAGGAAGTAACCGAAGCTATTACCAAGGGAATCGACGATGCCAAGAAGAACCTCATCAAGGTGCCCATCATCAAAGGTACCGTGCCCCATGAGCAGTACGGCAAATATTCAGGCGGCAATGTATTGATCAAGCCGGCGGTGCATGGTACCGGTGTATTGGCGGGCGGTGCTATGCGTGCCGTGTTGGAAAGTGCGGGGATAACCGATGTATTGGCGAAGTCCTTAGGATCATCCAACCCACATAACGTGGTTAAAGCAACCATCGATGCGCTGTTGAAAATGCGTGATGCATATACCGTTGCCCAGCAGCGGGGCGTGGATTTAAACAAGGTATTTAACGGATAATCATCATGGCAAAGATCAGAATTACCCAAATCAAGAGTATTATTGACCGTAGCGAGCGCCAAAAGCGGACCGTTCAGGCGTTGGGGTTGAAAAGAATCAACCACTCCGTTGAAGTGGAAGCTACGCCGTCTATCATTGGGATGGTACGCAAGGTGAATCACCTTGTGGCAATAGAACAAGTATAACATACGTTTAATCGTTGTACCTGTATAGTGAAAGCGAAGGTACAGCACAATATCAATAAAGATGAACTTAAGTAATCTAAAGCCGGCGGCGGGATCAACAAAGACTAAAAAACGTGTAGGACGCGGTACCGGCTCAGGTCGTGGCGGTACGTCAACGCGTGGTCACAAAGGGGCGCAATCGCGGTCGGGCCATAGCACGAAAACCGGATTTGAAGGCGGTCAGATGCCGTTGCAACGCCGGGTGCCGAAATACGGATTCAAGAACCTGAACCGTGTGGAATATGTGGGCGTGAACCTCGACGTACTGCAAGGGCTGGTGGATAAGTTTAACTTATCAGCCATCGATTTCGAAACATTGACGTCGCACGGGCTGGTCTCTAAGAACGACTTGGTGAAGATCTTGGGCAGAGGGGAACTGACGGCCAAGGTGGAAGTAAAAGCACATGCATTTTCAGCTACGGCACAACAAGCGATAGAAGCAGCAGGAGGCTCGATTGTAAAACTTTAATACATGAAGAAGCTAATTACAACCTTGACCAATATTTGGAAGATCGATGATCTGAGAACGCGTATCTTGAATACGCTTTTATTTCTTTTGATTTATCGTGTAGGATGCCATATCGTATTGCCCGGTGTCAACCCTGCTGCGCTTCAGCATGAGGCCAAAGAAGGGCTGCTCGGATTGCTCGATATGTTTGCTGGCGGATCGTTTTCCAGATCGGCTATATTTGCATTGGGCGTAATGCCTTACATCTCGGCTTCCATTGTTGTTCAGTTGCTTGGTATCGCTGTTCCCTATTTCCAGAAGTTGCAGAAGGAAGGGGAGAGTGGCCGTAAAAAGATGACGCAGATTACGCGCTATCTTACATTGGCGATTACCTTGGTGCAGTCAGTTGCATACGTACGTACGCAGATCGATGGGGGAGCCAAGATGATTGCTGACCCGATGTTTACCATCCTATCGGCGTTTGTGCTGACAGCCGGTACATTGTTTGTGATGTGGCTTGGTGAGAAGATTACCGACAAGGGGATAGGCAACGGTATCTCGTTGATTATCATGGTCGGTATCATCGCCCAGTTGCCCAGCGGTATTACCGCTGAATGGTTTTCCCGGATGAGTACGGGCGGGGGCGGTCCCATTCCGTTGTTGCTGGAGTTTATTGCGCTGTTTTTCGTGGTTATTTTTACGATCCTTATCGTGCAAGGTGTGCGTAAGATACCGGTGCAATATGCCAAGAAGATTGTGGGCAATAAACAGTATGGTGGCGTGCGTCAGTATATCCCGTTGAAAGTGAATGCGTCGGGCGTCATGCCGATTATCTTCGCGCAGGCTATCATGTTTGTTCCGATGAGTATCGGGCAGTTCTTCCCCGATTTGCAATCGTCGTTTTTGACCTCGCTAAGTAACTATACATCCGTTACTTACAACGTAGTATTCGCCATTTTGATCATTGCCTTCACGTTCTTCTATACCGCTATTATGGTTAATCCGCAGCAGATGTCGGAAGACATGAAAAAGAACGGTGGGTTCATCCCCGGTATCAAGCCGGGGCAGGCAACCAACTATTTCATTGATGGGGTAATTTCGAAAATTACCTTTCCGGGCTCCATTTTCCTGGCCATCGTTGCGATATTTCCGGCAATAGCGAGCCTGTTTGGTGTAAACAACCAGTTTGCCCACTTCTACGGAGGTACGTCTTTGCTTATCTTGGTGGGGGTAGTATTGGATACGCTACAGCAGATCGAAAGCCATTTGCTGATGCGCCACTATGACGGATTGATGAAGACCGGTCGTATTCGGGGAAGAGCTTCCGCGGTGGGCACCGGCGCGTCACAGTCGGTCATATAGTTTTCGAATGTCTAAGGTATATTACAAATCCACTGAAGACATTGAACAACTGCGGAAGTCGGCTACCGTACTTTCGCAGTTGCTCGGTGAAATAGCGAAGGTCATCCGTCCAGGTGTAACCACGCTGTCATTGGATAAGTTGGCTTACGACTATATCCACGACCATGGCGGCCGGCCGGCATTTCTCAATTACAACGGATTTCCCAATTCATTGTGTATATCCGTAAACAACCAAGTTGTGCACGGTATCCCGGGCGATTATGCGCTCCGCGAAGGAGACATTGTATCCGTAGACGGTGGCGTTGAATTGAACGGGTATATCAGTGACTCGGCATATACCTTTGCCGTGGGCGAAGTAAGTGCCGAAGTAAACCAACTGCTGCGGGTAACCTTGGAGGCGCTTAACCTGGGTATTGGGCAGGCGACTAAGGGCAAACGTGTGGGGGATATAGCCTATGCCGTACAGGACCATGTGAGCCAGTATGGGTATGGGATTGTGAGGGAGTTGGTTGGACACGGTGTGGGTTTCAAACTGCATGAGAAGCCGGAGGTACCCAACTATGGAAAACGCGGCACGGGGAGCAAGCTTGAAGAGGGTTTGGTGATTTGTATCGAGCCGATGATCAATATGGGTAAAGCGCAGGTGAAGTTTTGGGACGACGGTTGGACGGTAAGCACGGCAGATGGCAAACCATCGGCCCATTATGAGCATATGGTAGCCATCCACAAGGGTTCGCCCGATGTGTTGACCACGTTTGCGTATATAGAAGAAGTTTTGGGCAAAAAGAATTGACTTTCAATTTTTTTTGGTTATCTTTGCAACCCTGTTTGTACAGGGGTATAATTAGATAATAATCAAGACTATATGGCTAAACAAGCCTCAATCGAGCAAGACGGAGTCATTAAAGAAGCGCTATCCAATGCCATGTTTCGTGTGGAATTGGAAAATGGGCATGAGATTATTGCCCATATTTCGGGTAAAATGAGGATGCATTACATTAAGATTTTGCCGGGCGACCGGGTAAAACTGGAAATGTCTCCGTATGATTTGACAAAAGGAAGAATAACATATCGATATAAATAGAGCAGGGCGACCTGCTTAGACAATAACATAAGATCATGAAAGTCAGAGCATCCATTAAGAAGCGTAGTGCGGATTGCAAGATTATCCGCCGCAAGGGTAAAGTTTTTGTTATCAATAAGAAGAACCCTAAGTTCAAGCAGCGTCAGGGATAATCGTAAATTACTACAACATTATATGGCAAGGATCGCAGGTATAGATTTACCTAAAAACAAAAGAGGGGAGATAGGCCTCACCTATATTTACGGAATTGGCCGCTCCACGGCTCAACGCATTCTGGATAAGGCTGGCATCGGTTACGATGTGAAAGTACAGGACTGGGATGACGAGCAATTGGGTGCTATCCGTAACGTTATCAACGAAGAGATTAAAGTAGAGGGGGCCCTCCGTTCGGAAGTCCAGTTGAATATCAAACGCTTGATGGATATCGGTTGCTACCGGGGACTACGTCACCGTAAACACCTGCCGGTTCGCGGTCAACGTACCAAGAACAACTCACGTACGCGGAAAGGGAAACGCAAGACGGTTGCAAATAAGAAAAAGGCTACGAAATAATAATTGAACGAATATAATGGCTAAAAGTAAAAAAGTAAGCAAAAAGCGCGTCGTTACCATTGAGCCGATTGGTCAGGCACATATCAACGCCACCTTCAATAATATCATTATTACGCTTACAAACAACCAAGGGCAAGCCATTTCTTGGTCTAGTGCAGGCAAAATGGGCTTCAGGGGGTCTAAGAAAAACACACCCTACGCTGCTTCCCAAGCTGCTTCTGACTGCGGTAAGGTTGCCCACGATTTGGGATTGCGGAAAGTTGAAGTTTTCGTGAAAGGCCCCGGTGCCGGACGTGAGTCGGCAATCCGTACGTTGCAGAACACGGGAATCGAAGTAACAGCGATCAGGGACATCACGCCGTTGCCCCACAACGGTTGCCGCCCTCCCAAACGTAGAAGAGTATAATTCAATAAATTTTTAAAGCTAAGATTCTTCAGCTATAGGCTGAAAGATACTTTAAAACCAATCGTCATATGGCAAGATATACCGGACCAAAGTCCAAAATTGCCCGTAAATTTAGGGAACCTATTTTCGGGCCAGACAAAGCATTAGAGCGTAAGAACTATCCTCCAGGGCAACATGGTGCGTCGAAACGCAGGGGAAAGCAATCGGAGTATGCCGTCCAGTTGCTCGAAAAACAGAAAGCAAAATATACCTATGGTGTATTGGAGCGCCAGTTTGCCAACTTGTTCGCGAAGGCTTCTTCCAAGCAAGGCATTACCGGTGAGGTTTTCCTGAAATTATTGGAAGCCCGGTTGGATAATACGGTTTATCGTTTGGGGATTGCCCCTACGCGTTCTGCTGCCCGCCAATTGGTCGGACACAAACACATCACCGTGAACGGTGATGTGGTAAACATTCCTTCTTACAGCCTTCGCCCCGGCGATGTGGTGGCCGTACGTGAGCGTTCCAAATCACTGGAGGCTATTGCCGATTCGGTAGCCGGACGTAAAATCAACAAGTTCAGCTGGTTGGAATGGGATGCCAACGAATTGTCTGGAAAATTCCTGAACTATCCGGATCGTACTGAAATTCCTGAGAATATCAAGGAAAACTTAATTGTGGAGTTGTACTCCAAATAAGTAATACACGAGAACAGCATAGCCTATTCGGGGTATGCTGCTCTTGTGGTAGAGCATTTTTGTAAACAATCATTAAGAATAATTAAATGGCAATCTTAGCATTTCAAAGACCTGATAAAGTTATCATGCAGAAATCGACGGATTTCGATGGCACGTTTGAATTTCGCCCATTGGAACCTGGTTTCGGTGTGACAATCGGTAATGCTTTACGCCGTATTCTATTGTCCTCACTGGAAGGATATGCAATTACGTCGGTTCGTTTCTCGGGTGTATCGCATGAGTTTTCTACCATCAAGGGTGTCGTGGAGGATGTTACCGAGATTATCTTGAACCTCAAGCAGGTACGTTTCAAGAAAACCGGTGAAATGGGTGATTCGGAAAAGGTGTTTATGGTTATCAATGGACAGGACCAAGTTACCGCCGGCGATATCACCAACTTTTCCAATAATTTCGTTGTATTGAATCCCGATTTGGTGATTTGCAATATGGAGAGTTCGGTGACATTGGAACTTGAACTCAATATCGCGAAGGGACGTGGTTACATTAACGCCGAGGAGAATAAAGTGGCTGATGGTCCTGTTGGCCTAATTGCCGTCGACTCGATCTTTACGCCCATCAAGAACGTAAAGTATACCATTGAAAATTATCGGGTAGAGCAAAAGACCGACTACGAGAAATTGTTATTGGATATTTCTACCGACGGTTCCATCCACCCGGAAGATGCACTGAAGGAAGCTGCCAAGATTCTGATTCAGCACTTTATGCTGTTCTCTGACGAGAATATGCTGCTTGAATCCCAAGCCAAAGAGGAAACCAAAGTCGTAGACGAGGAGATTTTGCACATGCGCAAGATTTTGAAAACCGAATTGGTTGATTTGGATTTGTCCGTGCGGGCATTGAACTGCTTGAAAGCAGCGGATATCCGTACACTGGCCGAACTGGTAACCTACGACGTGGCGGACATGCTGAAGTTCCGGAACTTCGGAAAGAAATCCCTGAGCGAAATCCAGGAATTGGTTAAATCAAAGGGCTTGTCGTTCGGAATGAACCTAGCTAAGTACAAGCTCGACGAAGAATAAATTTATATAATAGCGACCTGTTGCATAATTCCTCTTGGCAAAGAAAAAAGTAAAAAAGAAAAAGTTAAAAATTAGGCGAAGCGCTCATGTTTTTGACTTTTAGCCTTTGACTTTTAATTTCGAAAGAACGGTATGCACAAATTTTAACAACAAAATGAGACACGGAAAAAAATTCAACCATTTAGGGCGCACATCAAGTCACCGTAAGGCGATGCTGTCTAACATGGCAACATCGCTGATCAAGCACAAACGCATTACGACTACATTGGCCAAAGCCAAAGCGCTGCGCCAATATGTAGAACCATTGATTACCAAATCCAAGAACGATACCACGCATTCTCGCCGTACCGTATTCAGCTACCTGCAAGATAAGGAAGCTGTAACGATACTTTTCCGCGAGATTTCCGAAAAGGTGGCTACCCGCCCGGGCGGTTACACCCGTATCATCAAGTTGGAAAACCGTTTGGGAGACAATGCTGAGATGGCTTTTATCGAGCTCGTGGATTACAACGAGGTGTATAAGAAAGACGGTGACGCACAGGAGCGCAAGTCTACGCGACGACGTGGTGGCAAGAAGAAGGCCAGCGCTGCTGCACCTGCTGCGGACACAACGACTGAGGTTGCTGTAGATGAGAAACCAACAGCTGCTGAAGAAACAGTGGCGGAAGTAGAAGAAACGGCAGCCGAAGCCGCTCCAGCGGTTGACGACGAAGCGGAAACTCAGAATGAAGATAGCCAGGAAGAAGGCAAAGAGGAAAAGAAAGACTGAGTTTTTCAACGTTGACAAGATGTATGGAACCGGCTTTACTCAAAGCCGGTTTTTTTGGTTTTTATCAGTTCGTGTTTTTGCAAGTGGAAACCCATCGTAACTTGCGTATAGGTTTCCGGCTGCATATCAATTCAAGTTTATATCTTTACGCAGATGATTTACTCCATTAACAATCCTGTTCCTATATCACGGAAATCACAGGAGCTATTTGGTAAGAAAATGAAATTATTTGATGTTTATGCCATTAATCCCATAGAAATTGCACGTGGGGAAGGTTCAGTTGTATGGGACAGCGAGGGCAATGAGTACCTGGATATGTATGGAGGCCACGCGGTTATCTCCATCGGTCACACGCATCCACATTACGTCAAACGGATTACAGACCAATTACACAAAATAGGGTTCTATTCCAATTCCGTTGAGATTCCCGGGCAAACACAGTTGGCCGAATTAATCGGCAATGTTTCCGGAAAAGCCGGTTTTCAGTTGTTTTTGTGCAACTCGGGAGCAGAAGCCAATGAAAATGCATTGAAATTGGCGTCATTCTACAATAACCGAAAGAAGGTTATCGCCTTTACAGGCGCATTTCATGGCCGCACTTCATTGGCGGTGGCCGCCACCCACAATGCCAAAATTGTGGCTCCTGTCAACGAGACCGATCATGTAATATTCCTGCCCTTCAACGATACGGAAGCGCTGGAGGCAGCTTTTTCTTCGTATGGAAATGAGATTTCTTCGGTCATCGTAGAGGGAATTCAGGGCGTGGGCGGCATCCAAGTAGCTTCCTATGAATTTCTGAAACAAATCCGAGACCTTACGTCGCAATATGATTCGATTTTCATTGCCGATTCGGTGCAATGCGGGTATGGTCGTTCAGGCTCTTTCTATTCACACGACTTAGCCGGAATAGAAGCGGATATTTACAGCATGGCAAAGGGTATGGGTAACGGGTTTCCGATTGGAGGTATTGCTATTTCGCCCAAGATCAAGCCCTGGATAGGGATGCTGGGGACAACATTTGGCGGAAATCACCTGGCTTGTGCGGCGGCATTGGCCGTATTGGAAGTAATCGAGAAAGATAACCTTATTGAAAATGCGGCTGACGTGGGCACGTACTTAATCGACGAACTGCGAAAAATGGACAAAATTTCGGAGGTGAGGGGAAAGGGTTTGATGATTGGCATCGATCTGCCCGAGGAACTATCTTCGGTAAAGAAGAATTTGTTACTCAAAAACCGTATCTTCACAGGGGAGGCTAAGCCAAACGTTATCCGGTTGCTTCCGGCGCTGAATTTGACGAAAGCGCATGCAGATCGTTTTCTCGAAGCACTCGACGAGCGACTGAAAACAGATTAGAATTTAAGTTTAACCGCCAACGGGCGGACGATTTTGGATTTACGATGAAACAATTTTTTTCGGTGGCAGATGTAACCCATCTGTCGGATATGGTGGATGAAGCACTGCGCTTGAAACAGGCGCCATTTGCATACGAGCATTTGGGCAAGCGCAAGACATTGGGATTGGTTTTCCTCAATCCGAGTTTACGGACGCGACTGAGTACGCAAAAGGCCGCCTTGCAGCTGGGCATGGATGTGATGGTCATGAATATGGATAAGGACGGCTGGGCACTCGAAACGCGCGACGGTGTAGCCATGAATGGGACCACGGTGGAACATATCCGTGAAGCCGCCGCCGTAATGGGACAATACTGCGATGTATTGGGGATACGGTCTTTTCCGAAACTACAAGACCGCGATGCGGATTACAGCGAAGATTTATTTCACAAATTTAGCAGTTATTGCGGCGTTCCTGTGGTCAGTTTGGAAAGCGCTACACGGCATCCCCTTCAAAGTTTCACCGATTTGATCACCATAAAGGAACATTGGAAGGAGTCACGGAGGCCCAAGGTTGTTTTAGCGTGGGGCCCCCACGTAAAGGCATTGCCACAGGCGGTTCCCAACTCCTTCTCAGAATGGATGTGCCGGGCTCAAGCGGATGGGATGGTCGATTTTACGGTTGCACATCCGGCGGGGTATGCACTGGCTGACGAGTTTACGCAGGGCGCAGCGGTCACCAACACGTTGGATGAAGCGTTGTACGGCGCAGACTTCGTGTACGTTAAAAACTGGTCTTCCTACAAGGATTATGGCCAGATTTTACCGGTAAGTGGGCAGTGGATGCTGGATAATAGCAAATTAACGACAACGAATGGTGCCAAGGTAATGCATTGTTTGCCGGTTCGTCGCGATCTGGAGTTAGCAAGCGAGGTACTGGATGGTCCGCAGTCATTGGTTATCCAAGAGGCGGGCAACCGCGTGTGGGCAGCACAAACTGTCTTGAAGCGAATACTGGAAGGGAATTGACAGGCACCCCGTGGCAGCATTCGATTTTGGCACTGATTATACCCTGGAAAACGAAGTCGCGTTGCTTCGTCCATTGGTGAGCAATGACCATACTAGGTTATTGCCCTTCGCCTTGAATGAACCCGAGTTGTGGACTTACTCGATGGTATCTGCAGCAGGCCACGATGGATTGGAAAATTACCTGGCCTACGCAATCGCCGAACGTAAAAGTTGCCGGCAGTATCCATTTGTGGTGTTCGATAAGCGGGTAGGGCAGTATGCCGGATGTACGCGGTTTTACGATATTCGATTGGCAGAGCAGACGTTGCAATTGGGCTATACGTGGTATGGTACCCAATTTCAGCGCACGGGCCTCAACAGACATTGCAAATACCTGCTGTTGCAGTTCGCCTTTGAACGCATGGAGATGCAACGGGTTGAGTTTCGGGCTGATAATGACAACCAACGTAGTATTGCCGCCATGAAGGCAATCGGTTGCCACGAAGAAGGGGTGCTGAGGAGTAATGGCAAAAGACCGGATGGTAGCCGCCGAGACAGCATCGTGTTAAGCATTCTGCGAAGTGAATGGTTTGATACAGTGGAAGCGTCGCTAAAAAACAAGATATATTTGTATGGCAATAGATAAACTGTGGATCATTAAAATAGGGGGCAATATTATTGACCATCCCGAAGGGCTAAGTCGCTTTCTGGATCGGTTTGCCAGCCTCCGTGGGCGCAAGGTATTGGTGCATGGCGGGGGAAAGATCGCTACTCGCATAGCAGCCGATCTGGGTATCGAAGCTACGCTTGTTGCAGGAAGGAGGATCACCGACGAATCGATGCTACGGGTTGTGACAATGGTTTATGCCGGATTGACGAATAAGCAGGTGGTGGCTGCATTGCAGGCCCGGAAATGCAACGCGCTTGGCCTTAGTGGTGCAGATGGAAATACGATCAAGGCAGTGAAACGACCGGTCCATGAGATCGATTACGGATTTGTGGGTGATATCCTTCCGGCGTCGGTCGATGACGATGCAATCGCTTCGTTGATGGAAAGCGGCTTCGTTCCCGTATTCTCGGCCATCACACACGATGGGCAGGGACAGTTGCTCAACACGAATGCGGATACCATTGCCTCGGCCCTGGCTGTCGCACTCTCGTCGCGATACAACACGTCGTTGGTTTATTGTTTTGAGAAGGCGGGAGTACTCCGGGATGTGAACGATGCGGCCTCGGTGATACCTGAAATAAGAGCGGCTGAATTTGAAGAGCTGACAACTTCGGGCGTAGTCGCGGATGGGATGGTGCCCAAACTGCACAACGCCTTTGACGCCATCGCGAAAGGGGTGCATGAAGTGTGCATTGGCCATGCAGACGACCTCCATTTGTTGCACGAACAGCAGTTTGGTACGCGGATGGTGAAGTGATTTTAAACGGGCGGGGTTGGCAAGATCTTACGACTTACGACTAAAGATAACTTATGACTAAATAAAAATGGACAAGATAACAATCATCGGTGGTGGCAATATCGGCCTGTCATTGGCCAAAGGATTGGTCAATAAAGCTTACTGTAAAGCAGAAGACATTACGTTGACAAGGCGTAACCTCAAGTCGCTAAGCGAGGAGGCTGCCAGCGGGTTCAATGTGAGCGATAACAACAAGATGGCTATCTGTGATGCTAGCGTCATCGTACTTGCCGTTCTGCCCCAACAGCTTAAGAATGTACTCGAAGAAATTGCTCCGGCCGTTTCGCCAGAAAAGCAATTGATCGTGTCGGTCATATCGGGTGTTACCTGTGCAGACGTTCGGAACAAATTGGGCAACCATGTGCAGGTTATCCGAGCCATGCCGAATACCGCAATCGCTATCGGGCAATCGATGACCTGTGTCGCATCCGATAATGCTTCAGACGAACAATTAGAACGGGTTACCAAATTATTTGAAACGGTGGGATCCGTTGTTACGATAAATGAGGATCTCATGACATCAGCTACTGCATTATGTGCGTGCGGTATTGCATTTTTCCTCCGCAGCATCCGGGCGGCCTCACAGGGAGGGGTGGAAATCGGATTCCACGCGCACGATGCGCTGAAAATGGCCGTACAGACGGCCAAAGGTGCTGCTGACCTGCTCCTGCAAACACAGAGCCACCCTGAAGGAGAGATCGACAAAGTAACCTCGCCCAAAGGATGTACCATTGCTGGGCTGAACGAGATGGAACACAATGGTTTTAGTTCAGCATTCATCAAAGGGATTAAACTGTCTGCACGCAAAGCCGGGGGACTTTATAATGATTGAAGAATTGATACAGGACAGCACCGACCTATTGCGTGATCTGATCCGTATCCCCTCGTTCAGCAAGGAGGAGAGCCAAACGGCAGACACGATTGAGCGGTTTTTGCAGCAACGAGGTGTACATACTTTCCGCAAGAGGAACAACGTATGGGCGTTCAATAAATTTTTTGATGCAAGTAAGCCCACTGTCCTGCTCAATTCCCACCACGACACGGTGAAACCCAATACCGGCTACACGCGCGATCCTTTTTCGCCCGATGTGGCCGATGGTAAATTATATGGTTTGGGTAGTAACGACGCCGGTGGATGTTTGGTATCCTTAATCGCGGCATTCCTGCACTTTTACACCCAGGAGAAGCTCCGTTACAACCTCTGCGTCGCCGCCACGGCAGAAGAGGAAATCTCGGGCACCAACGGATTGGAATCGGTCGTCCCCGACCTAGGGCCATTGGATTTTGCCATCGTGGGTGAGCCTACGTTGATGCAGCTGGCCGTGGCCGAGCGTGGACTGATGGTGCTCGATTGTGTTGCACACGGAACGGCTGGCCATGCAGCCCGCGACGAGGGAGATAATGCCATTTATAAGGCGCTAAAGGATATCCAGTGGTTTACCAGCTACCGTTTCCCGAAGGAGTCTGAAGAATTTGGTGGTGTCAAAATGAGCGTAACGGTCATTCATGCCGGTTCACAGCACAACGTTGTACCCGCAACGTGCGAGTTCGTTGTGGATGTCCGGGTTACCGATGTCTATCGCAACGAAGAGGTGCTTGATATTATCCGTAAGCACGTAACCTGCGACGTGAAACCGCGCTCCGTACGGCTAAAGCCATCGTCAATACCCAAAGACCACCCCGTGGTACAAGCCGGGTTGGCGATGGGTCGCACTACATACGGTTCGCCCACCACCAGTGATCAGGCGTTGCTCGATATCCCTTCACTCAAGCTGGGCCCCGGCGACTCTGCCCGTTCCCATATGGCCGATGAGTTTATCTATCTCGATGAAATAGGGGCCGGCATCGCGCTGTATATCCGTATACTGGATCGCGTGGTTAAGGGCTGATACCATTCATTAGGTAATTTTTTTTCATGCGCGCATAGGGGTAACCTGCCTGTATGTTGTCTTGGTATAAATCAAGAACAATAAAATAGTAATCATGAAAAAAGTAATCTATTCAGTATTCAGTTTCGCCGTCGCATTGGTGCTATTTACGGCGTGTGATAAGGAAAGCATCGTCTCTGCCGATGGCCTTCCGAAAGATGCCCAGCTTTTTATTGCCCAGCACTTTCCGGGCCATGAAATTCTGCAAGTGGTAAAAGACCGTGACGACCTGAAGACCACGTATGACGTCTACCTAAGCGATGGCTTCAACCTGGATTTCGACAAAAAGGGGAAAATCCTCGGTGTGGAGGGAACCAGCAAGCTGCCGGATAGTGTGGTGCCCGAAAAGATACTGGCCTACGTGCAAGCAAATTTCCCCGACCACTTTATCCGTGATTGGGAGCTGGATGACCGGGGGCAGGAAGTTACCCTTTCCGATGGTATGGACCTCAAGTTTGACGGCGCCGGCAATTTCTTGCGCATAGACTAAGGCCGTCGCACCGTAACTTTTTCCTTCCACTTGCGTCAAAAACAGAAAAACGACTATGCTTGTTACAACAACACCGCAAGTGGAAGGACAAAAGATTGTAAAGTACATTGGCTTGGTCAGCGGTGAGACCATTATCGGTGCCAATTTCATCAAGGATTTTTTCGCTGGGATACGCGATATTGTAGGTGGCCGGTCCGGTTCATACGAAAAGGTATTGCGCGAGGCAAAAGAAACGGCCGTTTACGAAATGCAGCAATATGCCGCCTCCGTGGGTGCAAACGCAGTAGTGGGGGTAGACCTTGATTACGAAACGTTGGGCAGTGGTGGCAGCATGTTGATGGTAACTGCTAGCGGCACCGCCGTGGTGTTGGAATAACGACAGTTGCATTCGGGCGTTACTGCCCGAATGCGATTGATTTGAAGTTGAAACCACCTCGGTCGGCCCGTACACGCAGTACATGCTTTCCACGCGCCAGCTGAGGGATTTCCACGGCGAGATGTGTCCAGTGTTGGGCACCGCCTGTAGCCGGAACAACACTTGGATACGCCAACACTTGGCCATCGATAAGTATCGTAACGCGTCCCGTGGCTTTTTCGCTAGCTACTGTTAGCGTCAAACTACGAATCCCTTCATCCACCACATCTACCGTGTATTGCAGCCACTCACCGTCTTCGATATGGAAAACATGGTGGCCCGTTGAGTCTGGGAGAATGTCGACCCCATCATTACGGTAGCTGCGGCCGCGGTTGCCCTGCGTGTTCATGCCGGGGGTATAGTGGTAACTGGCGGTGTCTGTATCGTAATATGCGACCCCCTGCCGGCCCATATCGAAATTTACTGCGGGCAATATGGTTCCTGCCGCTATTCGGTTGTCTCCATAGGGCACCGCATCATGCGCATACACTTGCCGGAACATCGCGTCCACCACGTCGCGGTGAAAGATATTGTTTTCCAGTTTGAGGTTTTCCAGCCATTCATTGAGCGTTTGGCGCGCCTCTTCGGGCGATGGTTTTTCTCCCTTGCCAGCCCAATAATCCAGCAACTTCCCATAGCCGATGGGCTGTTTGATTTCGAGGGGCTGGTTGATGCCCATCTTTTTGTTTTGCCACCATGCCCAGCCGATGCCGTTGGTCTCGCATAGTTCGATGGCCTCGGTAAACCAAGTGTTGGAATTTTCACCTGATTCGCCCAGCCAAAGCGGAATGTTATGCTCATCGCGTAAGTCGATGAAGCGTTGGATGGCTTCCTTCACATTGGGGTTGCCATATTTGTGGAAACTCAGCACGAGGTTATCGTCCCATTTAGGGAATATGCCGTTATAGTTGTTTGCAAAGCCGTTGCCCTCCAGGAAAATGATATGGTTGGTATCCACTTCACGGATGGCGCGGGTCACGTCTACCAGGAATTTGCGTAGCGGAGCGTTGGTCTTTTCCGCCGTGCCCCTGAAATCCGTGGAATCCTCAAAGCCCCAGTTGGTTTCATTGAGTACATCATAACCCCCTATCCACTCCTCATTGGCATAGCGTTCGGCCAGTTTGCGCCAAAGGGCGATGGTTTTTGCCCGGTTCTCCTCGCTTTCCCAAAACGAAGGTTTGTCCGGGTCCCGGTCGGAGATGTTGAGGTCGTTGCCTTGGCCACCCGGGGCGGCATGGAGATCGAGAATAAGGTACATGTTATTGGCTTCACACCACGCAAGCAGGCTATCGGTCATCGCAAAGCCGGTATCCAACCAGGTATGCTCACCTGCCACGGGCTCCGCTTCCGCCGGTAAGGTATATAGGTTATAGTGCATGGGCAGCCGGATGGAGTTAAACCCCCATGCGGCCATGGAGTCGATGTCTGCCTTGCGGGTGTGGTTGGCAAGCCACTGGGTGTAAAACCGTTCCGTTTCCTCGGCGCCGATTACGTCTTCAATGTGTTCACGGATGCGGTATTGCTGTCCGATGAAGCCCAGCCGGAACATATATCCTTCCTGGAGCATCCACCCCCCCAAACCCATGCCGCGAAGGATAACGGTGTCGCCCGTGTTGTTAACGATGTGGTGGCCTTGTACTTTAAGGAAGTTTTTCGTGCGGGGACCGGAATTGCACGCGGTCAGCGCGAGGGCCAATAGGGATAGGAGAAGGAAAAGCGTCTTTTGCATGGTATAAGCAGTTTTAGAAAATGTAGGTGGCCACCGCTCCCTGTTGGAGGGTTGCTTCAAAATATCGCTCGCCATTTTTCACATGGAATGCTTGCACGGCGTTAGTTTCATTCAATACAATCAGTACGGTATCATCCGTTGGGGTAACGAATGCCACATTGGGCAGTCCGTCGATCTCACTGGATGCAATGCGTACGGAGCCCGGGCGGACAAACTTGGCCGCGTGGGCCACTACATAATATGCCGGGTTGCGGGTCACCTCGTCGCCGGCTATGGTAATGCCTCCGAGACACCGGTCGCAGCCACCACGGTCCGTATGTGGTTTATGGTCCGGCCCATTTGCCAGGTTCCATTCCAATACCGTCCGGCTCCAGTTGCGCGTGGCACCGATGGTCAGCTGTTTGGTATGGTAAGGCATATCGGTAGAAAGGTCGCCCGGAGCGCCCATCCACTGCTCGGTGAAATGCAGCTCCCTGTCAGGATGCTTTTCATGCACGGTAGAGAGGGCATCGATCGTGCCGCCATACAGGTGGAACGCCGAACCGGTGACATATTTCTTTGCATCGGGGTCATCCAGGATGCTTATGGGATAGTCTGGCCGGTCACAGTTGTGGTCATAGATGATGATTTTCGTGTCAATCCCGGCTTGTTCGAATGCTGGCCCTAAGTGGTTTTTTACAAAAGCACCCATTTCATCGGCGAGCATCAACAGGCTGGGATTATTTCCCGGATGGAGGGGTTCATTCTGTACGGTAACGGCATCGATGCGGATGCCTTCGGCCTGCATCTGTTCAATATAGCGCACAAAGTAGTTGGCGTACGCCGGATAATAGTCCGGCTTGAGGCTGCCGCCCCGTGTATCGTTCGATGTTTTCATCCATTTGGGTGGCGACCAAGGGGAACCCATGATTTTCAGCTCGGGATAGATGGCCAGGATTTCTTTCAATATAGGGATTACATCGTCGCGGTCTGGGCCGAGGTCAAACTGTATCAGCTCGGGATCGGTTTGGCCTTCGGGCAGGTCGTTGTATGAAAAAGGGAATGCGTTGAGGTCTGAGGCGCCGATACTCACGCGGAGGTAGCTTACACCAATGCTGGTGCCTTCGGTGCCAAAAAGCTCTCGGAGCAACGCTGCACGCACATCGGGCGACATCCGCATGAGGTGGTAGGCACTGCCGCCGGTGAGCGTGAAGCCAAAGCCATCGATGGATTGATAGCGATGGTCGCCGTCAATCTGGATGGTACGGACGTTGGCCTCCTTACCTGTATCCAAGGGGATGGCAGGTTGTTTTTCGAACAATACCGACCCATCGTGGGTATTGGTGAGCCAATTTTCGACCCCCGTACGGGAAGGCGAGCAGCTGCACGACAGTAGGGTCAACATTGCGAGAACGGCCGCGTTACGTCTTATCAAGGTTTTTGAAACGATCATTTCAGGTTAATAATGTATGGGTGCCGCGGCAGCCACGGCACCCGTATTGATTATACAATTTTCAAATTTGATGCTTTCCAATACAACCTCCATAGCTGCCGCCCCGTCTGTCGGGAAATTGCCCGGTATACGCATCAGCGCAGCGTTGGGGTTGGTATCGTGCCTTTTGAGCGGCCAGTGGCACCAGCCGATTCCGGCGTCTTCCAGTTTACGGATATTCTGGCGTAGCCAGTCATTCGTGTTTTCGCCCGTTTCACCTACCCAAACCGGCACGTTCAGCCTGTTTTTGAAGTTGACCAGGTTACGGATGCGGTTTATCTGGTTTGGATCGGGGTCCAGTTGGAGGTCGTCTGCCTCCGAAATCCAATAGCGGTGGGCGCTGTATATCAAGTTTTGGCTATTGGTAAAATCGCCCGGTAGTATCCCGTTGTAGTTGTTGCCCCATCCGTTTCCCTCTACCATGATGAGGTGGCTGTCGCCATTGGCCCGGATGGCGTTGATGATGCGTTCGTGGATGTCACGTATCCATTGGTTTTGCGGTACGTTGTTGGGCTCGTTGATGAGATCGTACCATGCAATGCGATCATCATCGATATAGCGTTTCGAAAGGGCTTCCCACAGTTTTACGGTAATATCCTGGTAGATGGGGCGCTGTTGGTTATCTCGGCCCAGCCAAAAGAGGTTGGGCTCAAAAACATCGGCGATGTTGACGTCAGTACCTTGGCCACCGGGGGCCGCATGCAGGTCGAGCACCACATAGAGGTTATTTGCACCGCACCATTCCAGCAGCTTGTCGATGAAGACAAAGCCGTCGAGGTCGTCCCGTACAAAAAGGCTCCCCGCATCGTACCAGGTGGCTAGTGCTTCGGTGTAGGCATCCAGCGAAATCTGTTCGCGGATCACGTCGTGGCGTACAGCACGTTGCTCCGCCGTGAGGAAAAGGTCATAATGCATGGGGAGTCGCACCGCATTGAATCCCAGCGAGGCGATGTAATCGATGTCTTTGCGGGTGACGAAATTGCTGCGCCATTGGCGGTAGAAGGTCTCTACCGCTTCCTCCGATAGGCCCGCGTTGTAATAAATACGTTTCATCTGCCATTGGTTGGCTGCTTTGCTTTGGTCGTGCGGGTTGAGCATGTATCCTTCTTGCAGCAACCAATAGCCCAGACCCACAGCGCGCAATACCGCTTCTTGGTTTTGCGCATTTACCACCTTACTGCCGTTGGCTTTCAGCCGGGAGAGCTCATCAAACGAAAGGGAAACACGCGGTTTGGGAGCAGGGGGTTCAGGTTGCTGGATGTTGGGCACGCGTGGTTCACCGTCTCCGCAGCCAAGGCCCAAGCAAAGGCCCAGTATCCCGATTGTCCGTTTGATCGTCATCATCGGCTGTATAGCCTCAATTTTCAAGTAAAGGGTAAACCCGCACGTAGTCTATTTCCATACTGGCCGGAAATATCGTTTCATCCACTCCCTGTTGCCCCCCCCAATTGCCTCCCACGGCCAGGTTGATCAACCAATGGAATTGCTGGTCGAACGGCCACACCTTGTAGCCCTTCCCTTCGTTCTGGAAGCTGAAAATCTGCACATCATCTACGTAGCCACGTATATAGGTGGGCGTCCAGTCCACGCGGTAGCGGTGGAAATCGGTCGTTGCCTGTTGGATTTTTTTAGTGCCGGTTTTCTGCGTTCCGATGCCATGATTATACGCTTCGGTATGCACGCTGATGTGTACCACGTCTTGGTCATAGCCCACATGTTCGAGGATATCGATTTCGCCCGATGCTGGCCATCCCCCATACTTCCAATCGGTGGGCAGCATCCAAACCGCTGGCCATGTGCCTACGCCTTGGGGTACTTTGGCACGTACCTCAAAGCGGCCGTAAAGGAAGTCCGCTTTTCCGCGGCTTACCAATCGGGCCGATGTATACGCCAATCCTTCGTGTTCTTCCTTGATGGCGGTAATGGTGAGGACACCGTTGGCTACGTGCGCGTTTTCGACGCGCTTTTCAGTATAGAATTGCAATTCGTTGTTGCCCCAGCCATTGTTTTGTGAGCCTACGTCGTACCCCCATTTGTCCCCGTCGGGCAGCCCCTCATACTCAAATTCGTCGGCCCATGAGGGAGATGCAGCAAAGGTATACTCTTTCTGCTGCGGAGGCTGCGGTTCGGGGATGTTCGGCGTTCTCGATTCCTTCCCGCAGGCAACGAGTAGCAAAGACACTAAGAAGAAACTGGTCATGCGATTAATGTTCATGTAACGTGTTTAAAACCTATTCATAGCAAGCCGATAGTTATATCGGCTTGCTAAAATAAACTTAAATAGCGGCGCGCAGGGTAAATGTCCACCACGTTCCACCGCCAATGTCAACTCCTACTTTCAAAATGTCGTATCCTTGTCCGCCGGCATTCTGGGTCATTTCGAGAATATCGTATGTAACCGAATTCCAAGTGGGTCCCGTCGTGGTTTCGCCTGCGTTGTGCACTTTTTGAAGGCCGATATGTGCCCCCACCCCGCTTACGGTCAGTTTACCGAGGTTACGTACCCCGCCGGTCTCATCTACGCTAAATGCAAACGCGCCTGAGGCCCATTTTTGCTGTGCCGCAGGCAGGTTGCTATTGGGTTCACAGCCGCTGGAGGCCGCACCGAGATAGCCGTCGGCATAGAAATCCCCCTTATTGTCATAGTTAAAAGTACCAGCTGCATCAAATACAAAAGTATATTCATCGTTAAACTCACAAGCGCGGCTGGTCACGTCGCCAGCTGTATTTTGCCACCAGGAGCCGTCGTCCGGGTTAGGTCCCACCTTATATGCGCCCGCGCCGGGGTTAAGCATCCATACCTTTTCGGTACATCCGGCGATGAAGCCGAGTGCCCGGTCGGGATTGCAGGCCGTGGGGTCACTTTGGGCGATGGATACCTGTTTGGTTGTCGTGGCGATACCTCCTGCGGTAACCGCCGTCAACGTCACGTCGTACTGGCCCTCAAACGTGAAGCGGGCAGACACGTTATCCCCTTTGAATTTTTGCCCCGTGCTTGTTTCCCAATAGGCAATGGAGCTGCCCGGGGTCTTGTTCACGAATACGAGCGTATTGGCGTCTTGGCCGGTCTGCACCTCAAAATCCGGTGTCGGGATGTTGCCCAAACTGTATTTGTCTTCCCTGCAGCCGTGCAGGGCGATGGCGGCTATCAATAGCCCACCCATCACGGCTTTGAGAGGGCGGGCAATTATCATTCTTTTCATAACTGTTTTCGGTTAATTGTTTTCCACTATTCGTTATCTATACGCTTCATGCTGTACCAGTTGGGTATTCAATAGCTCGTTGTAGGGAATAGGCAGTATTTCGTGCTTTCCTTCCACGAAGCCGCGCCCGCCTAGCACCGCCGGTGCCCGCCCGGATCTAACCAGGTCATACCAACGGTGGCCCTCGGTGGCCAGTTCTTTGCGTCGCTCCAGGAAAATATTGTCTAGCGTGACCGCTATAGGCCCAAGCCCCACGCGATCGCGTACAGCATTGAGCAATTGGTAAGCACGGCTGCCGGTGCCGGCCCCCTGTCCGCTTTCCACCAAGGCCTCGGCCTCCATCAAATAGGTGTCGGCTAGCCGAATCTCAATATAGTTCTGTGGGTAGTTCAGCTCGCGAACGCCATTGGTGGCGGCAAACTCGGTCAGTGGCGCATATTTTTGGATAAACCAACCCGTGTTCATATATCCCTTCTCGTATTGGGCTGCACCGATTTGTTCCAAACTATCCACGTCGGCTACCGTCACTTTAAACCGGGGGTCGTAGTGCAATAAATTATATAAGTCTTCCGTGATGGGGCAGAAGCTCCAACCCGAATAGTATGACGGTCCGCTATACCCCCGTGGGCCGAACATGACGGTAGCTACGTTGCCGTAAAATTGGCCCCATGCACCCCAATCCAAAGCGCCAACAGCCGAGTGTACGATTTCGAAGATCGATTCCGAATGGAATTTATTATCCGGGCGGAACACATCCCCAAAATCATCCAATAGGCGGTATCCATATTGGCTGGTTCCACCAGGTGTGCCGTTTACCTCGGCCAGTTGGGCTGCTGCTTCGTTCCATTTTTTCTGGTACACATACACCTTGCCCAGCAATGCTTGGGCAGCCCCTTTCGTTGCACGTCCGCCTTCCGTTGCCCCGGGTACAGTGGGTGGCAGCACGGCAATAGCGTCTTTCAGGTCCTGTTCCACTTGCGCATAAACCACTTCCGGAGCAACTTGTGTCTGTTCACGCATGTTGTCGGTAGTCAGCGGTTCGGTATAAAAGGGAATGTTGCGGAACAACCTGACGAGATCGAAATAATAGTAAGCACGTAGGAACTTGGCCTCGGCAATATACCGGCTGGCCAGTGCTTCATTCAACCCCGGAACCCCCTCATTGAGTTTTTTGATGTATACATTGGCGCGTGACACGCCCGTAAAGTTCCGGTTCCAATAGTCCTGCTGGGGGCCGATGGATTCATTGAGTGTATAATTGCTCCAACGTTGCCAGGTTTCCATATCATTGGGGCCACCGCCGCCAGCCACGTGGTCGTCTGATGCGGCGTTGACCGCACCGAAATTAAAGTAGGTCACGGCAGTTTGCCAGCCAACGGGGTCGTAAACCGATACCAAACCGGCAAAGGCCTCGTTCGGGTTACTGTAATAGGTATCTTCCATCAACGTCCCTTTTGGGTCTGGATTGAGGAATTCTTTGGAGCACGCGCCCAGTAAAAGCAATGCGGTGCCTCCCACGGCAAGATATAGCTGAAAAATCTTTTTCATGATATCAATGTTCAAGGTTTATAAAGAAAGATTGAGGCCAAACAAGAAAGAGCGCGCCTGCGGATACACACCGGTATCTATCCCCCAGATGTCGGGGCCACCGCCCACTTCGGGATCATATCCGGTATATTTGGTAAATGTGAACAGGTTGTTGCTGCTCACATAGGCCCTTACCTTACGGAGGCCGATTTTGCCGGTCAATGTAGTTGGCAAGGTGTATCCCAGTTGCAGTGTCTTAATCCGCAGGTAGGCACCGTTTTCCAGAAAGAATGCCGAGGGCTTGGCGTAGTTTTGATTGGGATCTGCCAGTGTAGCGCGGGGCTTATCATTGGAACTTCCTTCACCCACCCATCGGTTCAGGTACTTACTATGCCAATTGGCGCTCGCCACGTCGAGGCGACGCAGCCCCTGGAATATCTTATTACCCGTGGCACCTTGGCCAAACACGAGCAAATCAAAGTCGCGATAAGCCACATTCAATGTTAACCCATAGGTAACTGTAGGCATCGGGTTGCCCAAAAATGTCCGGTCGTCGGCATTGATCGTGCCATTCCCGTCTAAATCGGCCCATTGGAAATCGCCGGGTACAGCGTTCGGCTGGATGCGGTTTCCTTCCGGACCGGTATAGGCATCGATCGCAGCTTGGTTTTGGAACACGCCCAAGATTTCGTATCCATAAAATGAATTGTATGCGTGTCCCGGTACGGTACGTTGCAACCCATGCACGAAATTCTGTATACCGCCGGCACCGTCTTCGATGAAATCAACGTTTTCGCCAAGATATGTAACCTTATTGGTCGAGTAGGAGATGTTTCCATTGGCGTTGAGGTTAAAATCGCCAACCGTTTTCCGGTAGCCCAACTCAAATTCGACACCCGTGGATTGCAGATTTGCCAAGTTGGCCGTAGGTCGGCCCACACCCACGTATCCCGGAATATCCACCTCCCTTAGAATGCCAGACGTCTTTTTCTCATACCAATCGAACGAAAAGCTCCAATCGCTGAACAACGAAGCATCCAGACCGGCATTTAGTTGGCTGGTTTCCTCCCATGCCAACAGTGGGTTTGCAGGGGCATTGGGGCTAGCTCCTATATACATGTTATCCACGCCGAAGATGTAGTTGCGTCCGCCGCCCATGCCAATAGTTGGTACGAAGAGGAAATTACCGATATTGTCATTCCCCACCACACCATATGAAGCCCTGATCTTGAGGTTGTTTAGGATGTTGTTGGGTGTCCAAAACTCTTCATTGGTCAACACCCACCCCACCGATGCGGAAGGGAACACGCCATATTTCCGATCGGCACCGAAGCGCGAAGATCCATCGCGACGGACGATACCCGTGAACAGGTATTTTTCCTTGTAATCATAGACAATCCGGCCAAATAGTGATGAAACATTGTGTGTGATGCCGTCATAAGCGCTAGACAAGCGATCCGATACCGGTACGGATAGGTTGAAAGTAGCTTCATCGAAACTATTGGCAGGAATGTTATTGTACGTGATGAAGACGCCGCTGGTCAGATTTTCGAAATACGCACCTTGGCCCAACAGCACGGTGAAGTTATGGTTGTCGATGTTGCGGCTGTAAGATATGGTATTTTCTAAGTTCCAATTGAAACCCTGTTCACGTCCCCTGTTAAAGGCGGTTGTTGATCGGTTTTGGGTTGCGCTCAGGTAGTAGATACCATCAAAACTTTCATTGCCCCACCAAGCAAGCTTTGCGCCCACCGTTGAGCGTATGCGTAGCCCCTCGATGGGCTCAACTTCAGCAAATACGTTGCCTACAATGTTGTGTGACCAGCCGTAGTTACCCAGCCGGGTATCTACGTAAGCCAGCGGATTGGTCATTTCCTGCGCGTTCAGCGGTACACCGTACGGATTGCCGTTTGCGTCACGTACCACTGGTTGGTTGCTATACGGCACTTGATTCAACATGTCGGGGTCGGTTACGATGATGGGGCTAAGTGGCGACAAATTGATTGCTGAACTCAACGGACCGCCAAATTCGGTGTTGGGATTCAATGACCCTTGGCTTTTGATGAATGAGTAGCCTAGGTTCTCCCCAAACCGCAGCCAGCTCTTTACCTTATGGTCTGAATTGACACGGACATTATACCGGTTATAGTTAGAAATCTCGGGAGTAACCACCCCGTCCTGTCCGAAATAACCGAAAGACGTGTAGAACGTAGACTTCTCATTTCCCCCACTGATGCTCAACTCGTGGTTTTGGATGGGAGCGTTATCGTCAAAAATTGTGTTTTGCCAGTTTGATCCCTCGCCCAGCGAAGCAGGGTTCGGATAGATTATGCTGCCGCCGTCATTCAATGAAATCTCATTTTGGAGTGTGGCATATTCTGTCGCATTAAGTAAGTTGAGTCGCTTTGCGGGGCCCTGCGTGCCGTAGTAGCCGTTGTAACTTATAGCCATTTCTCCTGCGCGGCCTCTTTTCGTCGTAACCAAAATGACCCCCGCTGCGGCGCGCGTACCGTATATGGCCGCCGAGGCCGCGTCTTTCAGCACTTCAACAGATTCAATATCCGAAGCGTTTAGGTAATCGATACCGCCGGCATCGACCACTACGCCGTCTACCACATAGAGCGGTGTATTGTTATTTAGCGTGGTCACGCCGCGTACACGGATGGTGGCTCCCGATCCGGGAGCACCCGAGTTCGCTGTAATGGTCACGCCTGAAGTGCGCCCTTGCAGCGCGGTTTCCAATCGGCCTACTACCTGGTTTTCAATGTCAGCGGCGCGAACACTCGTAATCGCTCCGGTGACGACACTTTTCTTCTGCGTGCCGTACCCAATGACCACCACCTCTTCCAAGGTACTCAAATCCTCTTCCAACGATACGTTGATGGTCCCGCTGTTATCGACCACTCTATGTTGCGTGGCCATGCCCATTTGCTGGAACACCAATGTCGACCCGGCCCCGGGCACGGTAATCGAGTAGTTGCCCGCATCGTCTGTACTGGTCGCTGTGTTCGTGCCTTGTACGGTCACGGTTACGCCGGGAAGAACTTTTCCGTCTGCAGCGGCGGTCACCGTACCCGATACTTGAAGGGTCTGCGCAGCAAGCGCAAACGGCAAAAAGCACATACATAGCATCATCAATGCATGTAAAACTCTTTCTTTCATAATAACTGATATTATTAAATGGGTTAAAAAATTGGTTCACTGTGTCTCGCCCATCTATGGCAGAGGCACGAAACAAAACTAGCCGATGTAACCTGAAATCCCGGCAGAACCACCTGCTACAATACCCCTACAAGCAGTACAAAAAACGAGATGAAAGGGTTGTTTTAGGCCTACAATGCCCCTACATACATTATTTAATGTATTGATAAGCAATGGATTGGAATCAACGTGTTTTTATTGCCGAAATCGGTTATGCTTTGGCCGCTATGTGTAACAAAAACTCATAAAGGTTCTGCTCCGGGTCAAGCTGGAGTTTCTTGCGCAGTCGGTACCGGCCCACCTCCACTGCCTTGATGGTAATGTTCATCAGCTGGGCAATTTCTTTGGAAGATAGGTTCATCCGCAGGAAAGCACATAGCTTAAGCTCGTTGGGGGTAAGGTCCGCGTACTGTTCCTTCAGGTTGGTGAAGAACCCTTCGTTTACATGATTGAAATGTACGCTGAACTGTTCCCAGTCTTCATCGGTCCGTTCCGCGTTGCGGATGAGGCGGATCAGTTGTCGGAAGTTGATGGTACTATCGCTGAAATTGTGCTTTTTTACCACGGAGAGGATGGTTTCCTTGATTTTGGCGAGTACCTCACCGCGCTGCACCAAGTGCATGGTCATGTTGGCCAGCTCTTTGTTCTTGAAGTCTATTTCAGCCTCCAATTTTTCATTTTTCAGTCTTACTACTTCTTTTTCGCTTCGGTCAAGCTCCAGTTGGTTTAGGTACAATTCGCGCTCATGTTTTTGCTGCAGCTTCCGTTTCTGCCACTTGAATAGGAGGAAGATTAGCAGGCAAATCAATACCAGGTAAATCGTATAGCTTACCGCATTGGCATACCAGGGTGGCTTTATCGCAAAGTGGTAATCGCCTACGGTCGATTCGTTTCCCTTTGTATTTCTGGATTTCACTTTGAAAACATAATTGCCCGGAGATAAGTTGGTATATTCCTTTTCGCTGCGGTTACTCCACGTAGACCATCCCTTGTCAAACCCTTCGAGTATATAGCTGAATTCCACATTGTCTTGTTGGTCGTACAGGGTGGTAGAGAACGAAAAGTGGAAAGAGTTGGATTGGTAGTCTACCGTTGGCGATGCAATTTTGCTTGTTTTATGTCCACCATATAGCGTTCGCTCTTGCTTGTCGCTGTCTATTACCGTTACCAAACTGAGTAATACGTCGGGCCGGCTGATTGCTGCCTTGTACCGTTTGTAGTTGAGGTGGATGGCCCCTTTATTGGCCCCTATGAAAATATTCTCATCGTTCAATGCATAGATATTTTCGAAGCCACCCAATATTTTGCCGTTCAATTCGGGGAAATAAGTGATGGTAAACGGTACGTCGCCGTTCGGCTGGCTAAAGTCGGCCACACCCAGCTTTTTATGGCTCACAAACCACACATTCCCATTGTCGTCTTCCTTCAGGTATTGGAGTTCCATTCCCTTGAACTGTTCATAAAATACCGGGGAGGGAATGAAGCTGTCTGAGTCTGCATCATATTCATAGATGCCATCATTGGTTGCTACCGTGATTTCATTTTTTATCAAGAACAGGTAGTTGTATAGGGTAGCGGGTAGACCTTCCGCTTCGGTGTATGTTTTCTGGTGGCTTACGCTCGTATAGTCATCCGATAGCTGGAATTTGAAAATACCCCGGTAGGGATGCGATGCCCAGATGGCGTGGTGGCGATCGTCATAATGGATAAACCGCAGGGATTCGTAGGGGCCGTCTATACGTCCGACATCGAAAAAGCCGCTGCCGCTGTCAAAGGCAAGGTGCTGTAGGCCGAGGTATGTGCCGGCAATGACGTGTGGGGAGGGGAATACGCGCGATACGGGCTGGAATAACCAGGTACCGGGTATGGCGAAAATGTTGTGCGCTTCCCGGCCCGCGATCTCAAACCCCCCATCTTCATGCCCCATCAGCAAACGGTTGTTAATTTCATTGAGCCCCCATACCTGTCCTTCCGTATTATTCACTTCGGTGAAGTCGGCATGGGAAAGGCTGATGTCTGATTGGGCGGCGTCGATGGGTGAGGTATATAGGCCGTTGGATGTGCCGATATAGAGCTGTCCATCGAAAAGCCGTATGGCGTAACTGCTTGTGGGGTTCGTTTTGTTGGGTTGGATGTATTTGACGGCACTGTTTACCGCGATAAAATCAATGCCGTCATCGAGGGCCAACCAAAGGTTTTGGTTGCGATCGATGAATACACCGCGGACATTGTTTTTTTGCAGCCCTTCGCCGTATACATATTGTTGTACCAGCCTATTTGCACGGTCCATGATCAGCACACCCGCAGATGTGGTGCCGAAGACAAACCAGTCTGTATTTACCGGGAGGCCACAATAGATGCGGTCGGCCGCAAATAAGCGGTCGAATGGTGTTTCTTTGCGAATAAGCGTGTTGTGGGTAAGGTAATAGAGTCCGTTTTTCAGGGTAGTCACCAATAGCGTATCCTGGCTGTACGGCATAATGCCCGTTACCACATTCCCTTCCAGACCTGCGTGGTTGGCCAGTGGTTTCCAAATACCCGCATCGTACCGCATGATGCCTTGGTGCATGGCTTGCGCATAGAGAGCTCCTTCGGCCACGCCAAGGAATTGCCATTCGGTGGCTACCTTATCTACCGTCATACGCCCATCCTTGCAGTGCAGTATTTTGGTATTGGTTCTGAAGAACACTTCATTACCCCGTACCGCGATGTCCCACACATCGGCAAACTTACGCTCCGCTTCGGGGATGAGTTGAACCATGGAGTGATATTGGAGTCTCCCCATGGTATCTGCCTCGAAATAACCCAGCTCATCCTGCCCACCTACATATATGCGGTTATTTTTGTCAATGGCCACCGACCGTACCACGGTGGCATTGGGCAACGGGAAGATGCTCCAGTACCGGCCATTGAAAGTAAGTAGCCCTTCGTTGTTGCCAAAATACATAATACCCTGCGAGTCTTGGGCAATATCCCAATTCTGCAATCCACCCTTGTATTGGTTATTATTATAATTGATGATTTGGGGGATGGCTACCCGGTGTTGGGCGAATCCGTGCAAAAACGTGGCGACAATACAGCAAAAAATAAGTAGGGTTCTTTTCATGGACTACCGTCAGAAAGGCAAAGGTAACGATAATTGGATAATTTGAGTGTTTTGAGTAAGTTTGTGTCAGATACTTAACAACAAACAGATTCGCATGGCCCAAAGAGTATCCCCATTCTTGTTGGGATTGCTTGCTTTACCGCTGCTACTGGTGGTGCCTGCCTATGCCCAAAGCCAAGTGTCCCTTATCCCCAGGCCCACCCTTGTAGAAATGCACGAAGGTGCCTATGTATTCCCTTCCACCACGCCTGTGGCTGCTTTTGAATCCTTTATGGAGGTGGCCAGCGTATTGTACGACCACCCAGCCGTAAATTTCATGGCTGCCGAACGTATCAAATCACACAAGCGTATCCCTGAGAGCGGAGTGCGGCTTGTTCAGGCACGTGCCGAAGATCGGCTAGCCAATGATGCTTACCGTTTGGTGGTCGATACGTCGGGTATCGTTATCACGGCCCACCAAGCACCGGCCATGCTCAACGGCCTATTTACGGTGCTACAATTGGCTTACACGCAACCCGATGGTCGCCGGTTACCGGCGATGGTTATTGAAGACAGACCGCGGTTTGGCTACCGCGGGCTGCACCTCGACGTGTCCCGGCATTTCTACCCGCTTCCTTTTCTGAAAAAGTTCATCGATCTGATGGCGCTGTATAAGTTCAATACGTTCCATTGGCACCTTACCGATGCGCCCGGCTGGCGGCTGGAAATCAACAAATACCCAGAGCTAACCCGACGGGCGGCCTGGCGCACCCACCCGGTGTGGAAGGATTGGCAGCGTAATGGGCAACGCTATCTAGCAATGGGCCAACCCAACGCCAGCGGTGGCTACTACACGCAGGCCGAAGCCCGTCAATTGGTTGCCTACGCAGCGCGGAAGGGGATCACCATTATCCCCGAAATCGAGATGCCAGGGCATTCTGAGGAGGTATTGGCCGTGTATCCCGAGCTTTCGTGTTCGGGTAAGCCCTATCATAACAGTGCCTTTTGCATCGGTAATGAAGCCACATTTACGTTCCTTACGGACGTATTGTCGGAGGTAATGGCTATTTTCCCTTCCGAATACATCCATGTGGGAGGCGATGAAGTTGATAAAACGGCATGGGCAGCGTGTGATAAGTGCAACGCTCGGATGGAGCAACTGGGCGTGGATAGCGTAGATGCGTTACAAGGCTACTTCGTAACCCGTATTGATAGTTTCCTGCGGGCAAACGGGCGGAAACTAATCGGTTGGGACGAAATGATGGAAGGTGGGGTGCCGCCGGGCGCTACGGTAATGAGCTGGCGTGGCGAAGCCGGCGGCCTGGATGCGGCAAATGCCGGGTACGACGTGATCATGACACCCAATTCACACCTCTATTTTGATTACTATCAAAGCGACCCACAAACGCAACCGAAGGCAATAGGGGGCTACACACCTTTATCGGCGGTTTATGCGTATGAGCCGATACCGAATGGACTCGCTGCCGATAAAGTCAAGCATATCCTGGGCGCACAGGGAACTACCTGGACGGAGTACATGCCCACTACGGAACAGGTAGAATACATGGTATTTCCGCGTGCGCTTGCCCTCGCCGAAGTGGTGTGGACGGACCCTGCACGGCGCGATTGGGACCATTTCAATAAGCGGTTGCAACAGCACTATCAACTGCTACAGCGTTGGCAAGTAAACTATTACCGCCCGTCATACGCCGTTGGTATCGATGTGGATTTCAATGCCGATACGTTGACGAATACCATTTCGTTCGCTGTGGAACAATACGAGACAGGGATCCGTTACACCACTGATGGACAGGATCCGGATGCCCGGTCGGCACTGTATACCAAGCCCATTGAACTGGCTATGCCCGCTACCATTAAGGCTGCCTATTTTGTGGATTCGGCACGTGTAGGCCCTATCGCTACGGCCAAAGCGGATATCCACAAGGCGATCGGCAAAAATATCACTTATCAGACCGGATGGGCCGCGGCCTATCCTGCCCAAAAAGACAGCACGTTGCTCAATGGCCAAAAAGGAGGGAAATTAGCGGGCGGGGGCCAATGGCAGGGTTTTGCGAACAATATGGATGTTACCATCGATTTCCAACGCAGGGAAGCCATCAAGTCGGTAGCGATTGATTTTTTGCAAGATACATTGGCCCATGCCCATTTGCCCAGTGATGTGACGGTACTCCTTTCGGACAACGGCAAAAACTTCCGGGAAGCCGGCACCCTTATCACAGGAGGAGCCCCAACGGATCCTTCGCGTAGGGTTGAGACCTATGCCTTCAATTTTGATGCTGTGCAGACGGCACGGTATGTCAGGGTGGTGGCTACCAACGCACAAAATGCCTTGTTGTTGACCGATGAGGTAATTGTGTATTGATTTTGCTGGTTAGGCGCTGACGGGGCAGGTTTCATCCGAAAAGTGGAATGTTTTCCTTAACCTCGTGGTAAAGCTTACCGGTCTTATCCAGATCATCGGATTGGAGCACGTTGAAACAGCGTTGTGCTGCTTTTGGTAATTTCCCGCCGTATCGCTATGTTTGCATACCCAATAGCGCTAAATGATACCGGAGACCCCATTAGAAAACCTATCTGCATCGTACCCCATTACCATGGGCGATCAGGGTGTTTTCGAACAGGTTTTCCGCACCTACCACAAGTCCCTGTGCTACTATGCCCAGCGCATGGTTACAGACCAGACCGCGGCTGAGGACCTCGTATCGGAGGTGTTTATGAAATGCTGGAACGGACGTGTCGCTTTTGACAATGAAGAACATACTCGTTTTTTCCTATATCGGGCGGTGCGCCATGCAGCTATCAATCATTTGAAGGCCGCACAGCGAAGTGCCCAAAAACATCACGATGCGGGCAACGAGTATGACGGCACGGAGGAAAGCCATCAAGAGCGATATATCCGTAGTGAAGTGTTGCGCACCATTTACAACCAAATCGAAACCCTGCCCAGCCAGGAGCGGACGGTCTTATTGCTTTCGCTTCGTGAAGGTAAGAAACTACAGGAGATTGCTGACGAATTGCGGCTTTCGCTGCAAACGGTAAAAAACTGCAAAGGCCGTGCCCTGCGGCGGCTCCGCACAAAGCTGTCGGTGGAAGATTTCATTACCTTGCTTGTAGTATTATCGTACCCATTTTCTTGAGTGTGCTAATACGGCCGTAAAAAATATTCTTTTCCATAGGTACTTTTTTCGTTGGCTGTTGTATTGGTTGTAGATGGACGATAGAGAACGATATAACGAAGATCAGCAGGCAGACCGGATTAGCCGGACATTGGCCCGCCTTATGCATGGCGGCGAGCTCAATGAAACCGAACAATCGGAGCTGAAACAATGGTTGCTTGCAGACGAAAGGCATCAGGCACTTTTCGATTCGCTCGGTAGCGGTCCAGCATTGGTTGATGCGCTGTCAACCTTCGCCAAAGCCGATACGGACGCGGCCTTTGCGCGCGTTCGGGAGCAGTGGGCCGAGCCGGCGCTACGGAGTTCAGGTAAGGTACGTAAGTTGTTGCGTTGGTTGCCCTATGCAGCGGCAGTGGTTGTGGCAATCGGCACCGTGATGTGGTATATCCACAAAGAAGGTGGTGTACAGCCGCCGGAAATTGCCCATACATCAACGAAAGATATTCCCGCCGGTGGCAACCGGGCAGTCCTTCAGTTGGCCGATGGCCGTACCATCAATTTGGACGAAACCCAAACAGGTATCGTTGTAGGTGGCGATGACATCACCTACCTTGATGGAACCTCGGTAGCGACCTCTCTGGTCGCTGACGATGAGGTTGATGCCGAAGAGATGGTATTGTCTACACCCAAAGGAGGTACCTACCAAATTGCACTTCCCGACGGTTCGAAGGTATGGCTCAATGCCGCATCGACATTAAAATACCCATCCCGATTTTCTGCTAAAGAACGAGTTGTGGAACTGGTCGGGGAAGCGTATTTCGATGTGGTAAAAGATGAACGAACCCCGTTCAAGGTCGTTAGCGCAGGCCAGACCGTCGAAGTGTTGGGTACGGAATTTAATGTATCCGCCTACCCGGATGAGGAGGCCATCAACACCACATTGGTAGAGGGAAGTGTGCGTGTAGCATTGGCGGGCGGTGACCAGTCGCCTGTCGTCATACGTCCCGGCCAACAAGCTACCACGCACAAATCGTCTCTTAACGTCAGCGAAGTGGATATCTTCGACTACACCGCTTGGAAAGACGGCATCATTGTGCTTAATAGTGCCCGATTGCCTGACGTGATGCGGCAAGTAGAGCGGTGGTACGATGTGGCAATTGCGCTTCCGGCGTTGAAGACGGATAAGACCGCTTATGTAATCATCAATAGGAATGAAAGCCTGTCAAGTGTGCTGAAGGCACTTGAAGAAACTTATGGAGTGAAACTTAAACTAGAAGGAAGGAGGGTTAGCCTTATCGATTAAGAGGGACTTTTTCAACCGCGGGACTTGGTCACGCGTCTGTCGCAACGAAGAAGCCGAATTTCGACTGACCCTCGAAATCCGGCGGTTGTCGGGCAGAAAACCAATTACTGAACGTATATTTTTTTCTAACCAACAGTACAAACATAATGAATGATAACCATTATGCCAACTATCGCTCACGGCTTTTTTTCCGGTGGTCAGTCTTTGGCAAAGTGCCTTTACAAGCACTCCTGATTATGAAGCTAACGATTTTACTTACCTGTGTGCTATGCTTCCAATCGCTGGCTAGTGCTTTTGCACAAAAAGTAGATATCCAAGTCAACAACAAGTCACTCAAATCCGTCATCCAGCAGTTGCAGCGGCAAAGCGGGTATTCTTTTGTCTTGGATGAGGCTTATTTTACCCAGGCCAAGCCGGTTACATTATCATTGAAAGGCGTGGAAATATTGGATGCACTGCCGTATGTGTTTGCCGACCAGCCTTTTGACTATCAGGTAGAGGGCAAGGTCGTGTATTTCGCCCCTAAGCGAACGGCAAGCCGTACAGATTCACATAATTTACAGCAACAACGTGCGGTAACCGGAAGGGTTACGGATGAACAAGGGAACCCGTTGGAAGGGGTGACGGTAAGACTGAAAGGTACGAATGTGGCAACAACGACGAATGCTGAAGGTACTTACAAAATAAATGATGTAAGTAGTGGAAGTGAGATTACGTACAGTATAGTTGGCTTTGATTCGATGGAAATCCGCATAGTTGATAAAGTCACTATTAATGTTTCGATGAAGGCAACAGTGAGTGATATCGAAGAAGTGGTGGTTGTAGGATATGGCACGCAAAAGAAGAGCGATTTAACCGGATCGATTCATCGTGTAGACGCATCTCAGTATGAGACACAGTCTACAACGAACTTAATCGATATGTTGAACGGCACTGTTGCCGGGTTTAACTCTAATCAGGGCAGAACCGCAGCGGGCGGCGGATCGACAGAGATCAGAGGGCCCAATTCAATTGCAGCCAGTAACAGTCCGTTGCTGGTATTGGACGGAGTGATTTTTAATGGTAATATCAGCGATATCAATCCGTCTGATATTGAAACAATCGATATCCTGAAAGATGCCAGCGCCGCGGCAGTCTTCGGCGCGAGGTCCGCGGCGGGCGTTTTAATCATCACGACAAAAAGGGGCAAAATCGGTAAACCCGAAATCAGTGTATCGGCCGATGCCGGGCTTGTTGGTACTACACATCTGGTGAATTCTTTCGGGCCGGCTGCCTATTTACAGGCGAGAGCTACTGTTTTAAGGCAAATTTACCCGAATAGACCGTACGAGTATTATACAAATCCTGATCAGTTGCCCGCTAACATTACCCTGAATGAATGGAAGAATTATGACATTACGCCGTCTGACGATCCGGTCGGGATGTGGCTGAACCGTCTGTCGCTCTCTCCGGAAGAGCAGGAAAATTATCTGGCCAATAAAACCACCAACTGGTCTGACCTGGTTTTTCAAAACGGAATACGGCAAAATTATGATGTAAGCATCGCCGGTGGAGGAAAAGATGCGCGGTACTTTTTCTCGGGTGGATATACGCATAATGAGGGTAATGTCGTCGGAGACGTATTTAAAACATTCAGGAGCAGAGTAAACATTGATACCGATATCGCGTCTTTCTTAAAGATTGGTGTAAATGCCCAATTTAAGGATGAAGATAATAGTGCTGTGCCTGCTTCATTTGATACCAATTATGAAAGGCAGAGCCCCTACGGGAAGGTGTATAACGATGATGGAACCATGACTTGGTTCCCTAATAATGACAATATTGCCGCAAACCCGCTGTCTTTAGCTACTCACCGTGATAAGTTTACAAAAAGACAGGCTCTTTTCGCTACTTTTTTTGCCGATATAGCCCTTCCTTTTGATATTTCCTACAGGGTTTCTTTCCAAAATCGGTATGCCTGGGTAAAAGACTACCTTTTCGATCCTCTGGAGACTGCACGGGGTGCTAACAATGGCGGTATCGGAAGTCGGAACAATAGCTCCATTAACGAATGGATGGTGGATAATATCCTGAATTGGAATCGTACTTTTTCCGGTATCCATAAGTTTGATCTGACATTTCTGTTTAACGTGGAAAAGTATCAGGGATGGTCCGATTCCCAGCAAAACCTCCAGATAATGCCAAGTACTGTTTTGGGATACCATGCGTTGCACGCCGGGAGCCATCCTACGCTGGAAAATGATGATAACTACAGCACCGGCAACGCATTGATGGGGAGAATAAACTATTCGCTTAAAGATACCTATTTGCTTACAGCAACACTGAGACGGGATGGGTACTCCGCTTTCGGCGCGTTTAATCCATATGCTGTTTTCCCATCGTTAGCGGTCGGGTGGAGGGTGTCAAACGAATCCTTTTTTAATAAACAGGTAATCAACGATCTGAAACTTCGGTTTTCATGGGGTGCCAATGGAAACCGGGATATCGGCAGGTATGCGGCCTTAGCTACCTTAGGCTCCACCGACTATTTGTATGACAATACGCCGGCAAGCGGTGTCAACAGTACCAAAATGGAGAACGCCGGTCTGCGTTGGGAAAAAACAGGAGCGCTGAATGCCGGGCTTGATTTCGGTATACTGGGTAACCGTATTTCGGGCTCGATAGAAGGCTACCACATGATAACCACCGATCTTCTTTTAGATCGGTCATTGCCGAGTATCATCGGCTATAACAGCGTGACGGCTAATCTCGGAAAGATCAGGAACAAGGGGGTTGAGCTGACGATCAATTCAGTGAACATCAATAGGGAAAATGCCTTCCAATGGAACTCGTCTTTTGTATTCTCTTTAAACAGGAACCGGATTCTTCAATTGTATGGCGATATGGTTGATCTGACAGACGCAAACGGGAATGTTATCGGACAAAAGGAAGCGGATGATGTCGGTAATCAATGGTTTATCGGGCAGGCGTTGGATCGGATATGGGACTATGAATTGCTCGGCATCTGGCAACCAGACGAAAAGGACCGGGCGCAGGTTTTCGGTAGGGTTCCCGGAGACCACAAATTGGCGGATATCAACGGGGATAGTGTTCTTTCCCCGCTGGAAGACAAGGTGTTTCAGGGGTATGCGCGACCGAGGTACAGGCTTGGTTTCCGGAATGATATTTCTTTTCTCAATGGTTTTCAGCTTTCGTTTTTTATCCGGGCTGATGTAGGATTCCATCGGAATAATCCGTTGTACAAAAATACCCATTTCCTTGACCGAGTCAATTATTATTCCGTTCCATACTGGACACCGGATAACCCCGGCAACGATTGGCCGAGATTGGATCCTACCGTCTCTTCTCCTGCTTTCAATGTTTGGAAAAACAGCTCATTCATACGACTGCAGGATCTTTCTCTCGCGTATAATATACCTGGCAGTAAACTGAAAAGGCATGGTCTGCAGCGCGTCAGGGCTTACGTTGCACTGCGGAATTACGTTACGTTGACCAGCTGGAACTATTGGGACCCGGAAACGGGGAATGCTCCAATGCCAAAAAATGTGACCGTTGGACTCGACTTCTCTCTCTAATTTCACCTTATTAACTTTTTGAATCATGAAATCAACTATAGTGCTGTTGTCATTGCTGGTGTTTTGCTCGTGCGGGAAAAGCTGGTTGACACCAAAACCATTGTCGTTTTTTACACCTGAAAGTGTATTTGTAGACAAAGCCGGAATGGACGGGCTATTGCTGACCCTTAGAAGGGATTTGCGGAACGACTTTTACGCACCATCCCCCACTAATCTGGCGCATGAATATATTTCTTCTGACTTAGCGGTGGCAGCTGAAACAGCAGCAGCTACCACCCAGAATTTCGATAGACAAGTGGTCCCGACGGGAACCGGGTCTTCCGATTTTTTCAGAAGCTGGACCCAGGCTTTTCAAGCCATCAAAAACGCCAACATTGTCATCTCAAGGATCGATATTCCTGACTGGGATGCTGATAACGATAAGAACGAAGTGCTGGCGGAAGGCTTTTTCCACCGGGCATATTGGTATTATCGGCTGGTGCATCAGTTTGGCGATGTGCCGTTTATCAATAAAGAACATGTAGCGCCTAAAATGGATTTTTATACCCATTCAAGAAAGACAATTCTGGCAAAAATACAGGCAGATATGGAATTTGCTGTACAGTGGCTGCCCGAAATTGTTGAGCCAGGTAAGGTAAACCGGGCGGCGGGCCTCCATTTACTGACCAAGATATGTTTGGCCAATAGTGCATTTGTACAGGCGATAGATGCTGCCAGTGCGGTTATAAATAACGGAAGATATAAGCTGATGACTCAGCGATTCGGCATCGTAGCGGGAGACAGCAGATTTAATGTAATCTGGGATTTACATCAGAAGGAAAACAAGAGTCTCAGTAATAATACGGAAGCGATATTGGTGGTTCAAGATAAGTATGGGTTTCCGGGGAGTACAAACGGAACGCAAACGTTAAGACAATATACGCCCTGGTGGTCGAATAATACGTATTTGAAAGATCCGGACGGCAGGCGGGCATGTATTGACACCAGAGGTAACTGGCAGGTCCTTGCATTTGGCAGAGGAGTAGGACAGCTCAGGCCGTCAAACTATTATCAATACACTATCTGGAAGGATATCTCTGATTTAAGACATGACACGGACACGAACTGGATGCCCGTTTCCAAGATCAGATACAATAATCCGGCCTCAAAGTACTATGGCCAGGTGTTGGATATTCGGTATTCGAATCCACAGGATACGTTCAGGGCATATTATGGATGGCCACATTATAAATTGTATGTAAGTGACGAAAGAGTGCCCGACCAGCCAATCGGGGGGAATGCAGACTGGTATGTGTTTCGTTTGGCAGAGACGTACCTGCTTCGGGCGGAAGCGTATCACTGGGTCGGTGAAAACCAGAAAGCCGCTGAGGATATTAATAAGGTAAGACAGCGAGCAAAAGCGTCGCCGGTTTCTCCAAGTGAGATCTCAATTGCCTATATTTTGGATGAGCGGGCCCGGGAGCTATATGCTGAAGAGCCCCGGAAAACAGAGTTGACACGAATTTCCTTTATAATGGCTGACAACAACCGGAACGGATATGCTATCGGAAACTTTTCGACAAAAAACTTTTGGTATGATCGGGTACTGGCAACAAACTTCTATAACACAGGGCTGCAATGGGGGTTAAATGAATATAAGATGAGTCCATTCCATGTTTTATGGCCTGTTCCACAAAATGCAATTGATTCAAATACCGGTGGAAGGATTAACCAGAATGCCGGATATCCGGGAACGGAGAAGAATGTTCTCCCGCTTACGGAAATAACAGATCAGCAGTAGTGTGAATGCTTTATGTTTAATTCATATGAGAAAACCACTTTGTTTCTTTTTGATTTCACTGGCAATGGCCAGCGCGGGTGCACAAAACATACCGGGTCCGAACATCGTTTTGATCGTGGCTGACGATTTAGGGTACAACGATCTTTCCAGTTATGGCCAATCGCGGTTTTTAACACCACATACGAACAGGCTTTCAAAGGAAGGTGTTCGTTTTACCGCGGCATACTCGCCTAGCGCTGTTTGTTCGCCCACAAGATATGCTATTATGACGGGTACGGACCCATTCCGGTCTTATCATCATTCGCACGTATTGTTCAATGGCGAACCGTTGGTGATAAAAAAGGATCAGATGACGATTGCTTCATTTTTAAAGAAGTGTGGCTATGTTACCGGTATAGTAGGCAAATGGCATCTTGGTTTGGGCGACGCCATGCCGCGCGATATCAATGAGCCGGGCAGGGGCCCCAACGACGTGGGGTTTGACTACTCATATATTGTTCCGGATGGTCATAATATGTATCCCCGATATTACATCGAAAACGGAAAGCCTGTGGTTGAACCAGGGATTACATTTGATTCGGAAGCGGTGATGCTGGACAGGGTAGGTTATAAGTTAGTCCAGCACAGGCCTAAAGGGGAATGGCCGAACCTGCGGCCGGACAGCACGATCGGGAGACGGTTGGTTGATAAAGCGGTTGAATTTATTGAAACACAGAAAAAGCCGTTTTTTCTTTATCTGCCTGCTTGTGCGATTCATTTTCCATTGGCGCCGGATAAAGAATTCGTCGGTAGAAGCGGGATTGGTAAGCATGGAGATTTTGTTCTTGAATTTGACTGGTTGGTTGGTGAGGTTATGCAGGCACTTGACAGGAATAAAATTGCCGGAAACACTTTATTGATAGTGACCAGTGACAATGGCGGATACGGACCTTTGGTGTCATTTGACCATAATCCTGCATTTCCATGGCGGGGAAAAAAAGGAGATGCCTGGGAAGGGGGAACGCGGGTGCCGTTTATTGCGAGGTGGCCAAACCACATCGCAAGAGGACGTATATCGCATGAGCGTATATCGTTGGTTGATTGTTTTGCGACAATGGCCGCCATTACGGGCTCAACATTGCCAAGGGATGCTGCGCTTGATAGCTTCAGCTTCTTACAACTTCTTTTACATGCGGGCGCACAGTCTGACCGGCCTTACCTGGTAACCGGTACCAGGGGAATGAAACAAATGGCGATCCGGGAGGGGAAATGGAAACTCATTTTTGAACCAGAGACGGATAAAGCGCAGTTGTACGATATCGTAACAGATCCGGAGGAAAACAATGAAGTATCAGGGTCCAACCCTCAAATGACAATGTACCTGAAAAGCACGATCAAAAATTATCTTGAATCAGGTAGTTCCAGGCCAGGCGCGGCCGGAGCCACTAAATCTGTCAAAGAGCTATTTCGGGAACGGGAAGCGAGAAATCAATTTATTTCAGATGAACTTAAACACCAGATATGACGGAAATTTTTCGACTAAGAGCAGTTTGCCAGCTGATACTGGCTTTGCTGCCGGTATGCGCTTCATTCGGACAGGCAGATAAAAGTTTTTTGAAGGAACCTCAACTGATACCAGACCCGGGAAACTATTACAAGTATTCACCGGACAGCCGAAGGTTCACTGGCATACCGAGTTTGGCGATTACATGCGATGGACGGCTATATGCTACCTGGTATGCGGGATCGACGCCCGGTGAGGACGCCAATAATTATGTAGTATTGGCTACAAGTGATGATGCTGGCAGGACATGGGAAGAAATCCTGGTGGTCGATCCGGACAGCAAAGGGGCTGTAAGAGCTTTTGATCCGGAAATATGGGTTGCCCCTGACAATGCGCTTTGGTTGTTTTGGGCACAGACGATAGGACACGACGGGACAACAGCGGGTGTATGGGCGATAAAAGCCAATGATCCTGAGAGCAAAACCCTGCATTGGACGATGCCTGAACGCCTGACAGATGGAGTTATGATGTGTAAACCAACCGTGCTATCGAACGGTGATTGGTTGTTGCCTGTTTCTACATGGCGCCTCACAGCGGAGAGTGCCAAGGCGGTTGTATCAATCAATAATGGAAAGAGCTGGACCGTTAGAGGGGCATGCGATGTGCCGGAACCCGACAGGAACTACGATGAACACATGATTGTAGAACGACTGGACGGTTCGCTCTGGATGCTGGTGCGTACCCGATATGGTATCGGTGAAAGTGTCTCTGAAGATGCCGGACGAACATGGAGCGAATTAAAACCATCGCTAATAGCTCATACAAGCTCCCGGTTTTTTGTTCGCCGATTGCAATCAGGTAGGTTACTCCTTGTTAAACATGGTCCGATTCTTACAAAGACAGGACGATCTCACTTAATGGCCTTTGTGTCGGATGATGATGGTATTACCTGGTCAAAAGGCTTATTATTGGACGAAAGGTCCGGAGCATCTTACCCCGATGGACAACAAGCACGAGACGGAACCATTTATCTGACGTATGACTACAGCAGGACGGGTGCCCAGCATGTTCTCCTTACAAGTTTTACCGAAGAGGGTATCTTGTCGGCTGATCACGACGAACAAACGGTTAAGGTATACAACAACCGGAGAATAATAAGCCAAGGCGGCCGATAACCATAAAACCATTTTTGTGAGCAAATATTTAGTGAGTTGCGATTGGGGCACTTCATCGTTGCGTATCCATTTGCTGGACTCCGAAAGCCGTAACATTATTGATAGCGATCACTCGGGCCAGGGTTGTGCGGTTTTTTACGAAACGTGGATAGAGACGGCATGCGGACATCCTCCTGCTGGTAGCAGGGACGGATATTACCTTGGTTACCTGCAGTCGAAATGGAAACCGTTGTGTGCGCGTAATCATGTAAACCCGGAAAACGTTCCGGTTGTCATATCTGGTATGGCTTCTTCCAATATCGGCATCATGGAACTCCCCTATGCTATAACTCCTTTCGCGATTGATGGGACAGAAGCAGTTGTTCACGAAATACCTAGCAACCAAACTTCCAATATCATTCTACTCATTTCCGGCGTTCAGCACGGAGACGAAGTGATGCGGGGAGAGGAAACTCAATTGGTCGGGATACACGATACGCTGGTTCGATTGGACAATTCGAGAGGTGTTAAGGTAATTCTGCCGGGTACCCATTCTAAACATGTCATAGTGAACAGACGCCGTGTTACGGATTTCAGCACCTATATTACAGGTGAACTGTTTGCAATATTATCTAATAATGGGCTTTTTAAAGACGCAGTCGAGAAGTGTGCTATAACCAGAGAAGCTGATGGCAGGTTGTGGGATGCCTTTGACGCTGGTATTTCTGTTGCGAGGGATGCCGACATATCTACCGCCTTGTTTCGGATACGCACCAATCGAATTTTCGATCGTTATGACAAACAGGAGAATTACCAGTACTTGAGCGGAATGCTGATCGCCTATGAGTTAGGAAATTTGCTATCTGATAGACACCAGCCGATTGTACTGTGCGCTGGAACAAACTTATGCCGACCCTATGTACGCGCTATAGACCACTTGGGCTTGGGTTGTCGTGTCCACCTCGTAGATCCATACGAAGCGGATATGGCCGCCATCCACGGACAATTACGGATCGCAAACCACTGCATAAATAAAATATGATACAAGTATTCAATTATTCTATTTTCGAAGCAACGCCTATTATCGGTATTGTCCGAAATATTCCCCAACATACTGTCTTGGAAATCCTACCGAGGTATTTGGCAGCCGGGTTGACAACCATTGAAATCACCATGAACTCGCCGGAAGCACTATCGATAATCCGACAAGCTGTAAAGTATTTTGGAAAAACGCTTAATATCGGTGCCGGCACGGTGTGCCAAACAAGCGAATTGGATGCCGCACTGGACGCCGGAGCGGCGTTCATTGTCACGCCCATCATTGACTCGGATGTAGTTTTGCGATGCAAGCAACACGGAGTTCCGATTTTCCCCGGTGCCACGACACCGACGGAGGTATACCATGCATGGAAACTTGGAGCGACCATGGTCAAACTCTTTCCTGCAGAGTCTTTAGGTGCAAAGTACATCCAAAGCCTAAGAGGGCCATTTCCGCACATTCCTCTTCTCGCCACTGGCGGAATCAACATTGATCACTTACAAGGTTACTGGTCGGCAGGCGTGGAGGGCTTTGGCATCGGCTCACCACTATTTCCCAGCAAACTGGTGAAAGAACGTGATTGGCAAGCGCTTGAGAAGCACTTTGTTGCCTATGCCTCCAGGATGAAAGAACTTGTGTCTAGCGGAAAAGAAAAGATTGGAATATGAAAATCAAGAACTATCGTTGGCTCATTGTCGGCCTGCTGTTGATTGCCACGACCATCAACTACTTGGATAGGCAGATTATCGGTCTGCTGAAGCCTACACTGGAAACCGAATTTGGATGGACAGAGACCGATTTTGCCCATATTGTGATGGCGTTCACAGCGTCATATGCTATTGGATTACTGCTATTTGGCAGGCTCACGGACGTGGTCGGTACCAAATGGGGATATACTATTAGTGTGGTGGCCTGGAGCCTAGCCGGAATGCTACACGCAGCGGCTCGCGGTGTTGGTGGTTTCATTGCCGCACGTATTGGCTTGGGTATTGGTGAGGCCGGAAACTTTCCCGCCGCGGTAAAGGCGGTCTCGGAATGGTTTCCTCAGAAGGAGCGGGCTTTAGCCACGGGAATATTCAACGCGGGTACGAGTATTGGCGTAGTGACGGCTCTTTTTTTAACACCTTGGATTCTCTCGCACTATGGATGGCGGGAGGTGTTCTGGATTACTGGTGGCCTTGGTTTCGTTTGGCTGCTGTTCTGGTGGTGGTTGTACGCGCCCCCCGAACGTCAATCGAAACTGAATGAAGCAGAACTAGCGTACATCAAACGTGGGCAGGAAAACAGTACCGATGTAAACGAAAAGCCGATTCGCTGGACGAAACTGTTTACGTTCAGACAGACGTGGGCAGTTATAACAGGTAAATTGTTGATTGATCCGATTTATTGGTTTTTTTTGTTCTGGCTGCCATCGTATTTCTCATCGAGATTCTCCCTTGATTTGACCAAGCCAAGCTACGAGCTCATGGTTATCTATGCGGCTACAACTTTTGGTAGCATTGGGGGTGGATATTTTTCTTCGTTGCTGATTAAGCGAGGAATGGGGGTGCTCATGGCTCGCAAAATAACACTTCTGATTTTTGCGGTATTAGAAGTTTCCATCATCCTTGCACAGTTTGCATCCAGCATTTGGATGGCCGTAGGTCTCATCAGTCTAGCAGTGGCAGTTCATCAGGCATGGGCTACGAATATCTTTACGTTGGCCTCCGACTTATTTCCGAAGTCGTCAGTCAGCTCCGTTGTAGGTATCAGCGGGACTGCGGGAGCAATAGGGGGTATCCTCTTTCCAATATTGGTGGGTTACCTACTGGATAGCTATAAGTTGCAAGACAACCTCAATGGTGGTTACAATCTGCTGTTCACAATCTGCGGGTTCACATACCTCTTGGCTTGGGTATTGATTCATGGTTTAACTAAGAATTACGGTAAGAACGGCTACTTAAAATCGACTATTGAGAAATGAGTATAGTCACGATATATATAATATGGGGTTTCTGAACGGTATAGATGCTTGTCAGACCCTACTGTTGAGCAGAAGGTGGAAGAGCTGCGTAGGGCGATGGTTTCCGCAAATGGGCAAATGTTGTCAAAGCTCACATTGCCTTCCTTGACCTACGGCCATTCCAACGGTGAAGTCGAGGGGAGGGAAAAGTTCGTCTCGTCGCTAGTGTCTGGCAAATACCGATTTCTGGATATTCGGCTTTCGGGCCAGGAAGTAATAATGTCAGGGGATGTAGCTGTTGTACGGCATCAGTTGGATGCGGAAGCAGCTGATGCAGGCAAGCCCCAAAGATCCATCAGGCTGCACGTAATGATGGTGTGGCAACGGAGCGGTTCGGATTGGAAGTTACTAGCAAGGCGGGCTGTTAAAGGGTGAGCTGAGGTTGGCATAGAGAAGTAGCGAGATGCTTATTAAATGGCGATAGGTTAATCCCTACACCATCGTGCCCTTGCGGAAGACAACTAGGTTACCTAGTTTTACAGCATGCAACTCATTACCGTTTACACCATTGCCGAAGCGGCCTGCCTCATTACAGCACTCTATTGCCTGCGCAGAGAGGGTTGGAACATCTGGGGGCTCCAACGCGCATACCTTGCCGTAGTCCTTGCCACCGAACTGGTAGGAACCTATATGCGCGGTGCGGCCATCAATAACCTTCCGCTTTACAACATTTTCATCCTCATTGAGGGGGCGGCCATCAGCACGGTCCTACGTGGTATGTTGCAGCCGTTGCTGCACCGCCACTTAGGTCCTTCGTTTTGGGGATGGCTTGTGCTTTTTGGCAGCGTATGGGCGTTGGAATGGTCAACCAGCCCGGCCGAATACGTGTATCTCAATTATACGGTGGCGTTGATGAGCTTGGTGTTTTTCGTGGCATGCGGCATTTACTTTTACCGATTGCTGCTCACCACGCCGCAACGGAGCATTAGCCGCCACGGCCCCTTCTGGTGGGTAAGTGGCACAGCTATCTTTTACCTGGGGGGCTTTATGGTCAACTTGGCGCTCGATCTGCTCATCGAAGTTCCGGTGTATGTTGATACGGTTCTTTTACATGACATCATCAATGGCGGGCTTAACCTCGCTCTATATAGCTTATGGGGGTACTCTTACATTACCAGATTCCTAAATCCAAGTTCGTAATCCTTATTGCCGGCGGCACCGTGCTCGCAGTGCTTTGCGCATTGGGGGTAATAGCTATCGTGAAACTCTATGCCAGCCGGCTTCGTGCGCTGGAGGCTGAAAAGCGGCTCGCGCAATTCGAAGCAGCGGAGAAGACCCGGCAGCGGATCGCTGAAGACCTCCATGCCAGCATCGGGCAATCCATCGCGGTGGCAAAGGCGCTGGTGGCTGATCTCCTTGAACAGCATCCGGAATGTGCCGCTGCATTGCACAGTCTTTATAACCAATTGAACAGTGGTATGGAGGATCTGCGACAGCTTTCTCAGGCATTGCATGGTGAACGATTGCTCGAAACAGGGATTCTAATTGCCATAAGAACCGACATCGAACTCGCTGAACGGATGAATGGATATGTTATCAACAGTTCCTTGCCCGACGAGGAATTGCCGCTGTCGCATGAAACGAAATTAGCACTATATCGGATGTTACAGAATGCAATGGCAAATATCTACCGCCACGCGCAGGCGAGCCTTATAGACATAACCTTACAGACAGATGAAGGGGGAATTACGTTAATCGTAGCCGATAACGGGGTAGGATTCGATCCCGATCAGGAGCAGCAGCACCCCAGCTTGGGGCTGGATAGCATCCGGCAACATGCGGCACAATTGGGCGGCCAAGCCACCATCCTTTCTGCCGTTGGCAGGGGAACTACCGTAACGATACACTTACCACATACCATAGCAGATGAATGAAGAACAGACAAAAATCCGGTTGGCCATCGTAGACGACCGGTCGGTGAGCGTAGACAACCTGCGCCGGGCCGTCTCCGATAAGCAGGATGTTGTACTCTCCTTTACGGCCACCAACGGCATTGACTTGCAAGAGCAGATGGATATACACGGAGCCCCCGATGTAATACTGCTCGATGTAGAGATGCCGCTGAAAGACGGTTATAAAACGGCCCAGTGGTTGCGACAGTACTACCCCGACGTGCGTATCATCGCGATAAGTATTTTTGCCGAACCTGCGGTGGTTTCGGGGATGATCCGCAGCGGCGCGCACGGCTTTTTGCCGAAAGGTTCGCCTTCATCTATGGTTTACAGCGCTATCAAGGAGGTCGTCGAAAGAGGCGTGTTGCGTAATGCGTATGCCGACGGTGAACCATCAGTAGCGCCGGCCAATCCGGACGGTGGTATGCGCCCCGAAACGCTGACCGTACGGCAAATCGAATTGATGCACCTGTGCGACTCGGACGATACCTTCGAGGTAATTGCCGACAAGATGTGCTTATCCGTACATACGGTGAAACGCTACGCCAGCGAAATGTACCATCTTTTTGGCGTGCATAGCCGTCCGGCATTGCTGCGCGAGGCCCGGCGGCTCGGGCTGCTTCCCCTAGATAAGTAACTGATCTATCCATTTATAACCTACCATGAATAAGCACGAATTGACCATCGAGATTATTGAAAAGCTAACCGAACTGTTGGAAGTGACCAAAGACATCCGCGAGTTCATGCCACGCCGCAAGCCATCAACCAGTGAGCCGCCCCAGTTGGTAGATAATATCTGGGTGATGGAATTCCTGGGAATAAAGCGCACGGCATTCTACGAAAATGTGTGGCGAAAGGAACTGACACCCGTCAGAAAAGTAGGCCGAAAGGAATATTACGATAAAAAAGATGTATTTGAGCTGCTAAGGAAGAAGGCTGCTTAACGACCGACCGTCGGTAATAGCCCATTTCCATACGGGGATACCGTAGAACCGGCTAACGATAAGCCATAGCCGGCTGGAAGTAGCCGAATCCCGATAGGGGATGGCCCGTCACCGGCCGGTGACGGGCCATTTCCGGTTGGGTGCGGGCCATTACCGATGCCAGATCGGTCGAAGCCGGTCGGGAATAACCCATACCCGATCGGGGATAAGGCATTGCGGGGCGGGCACGCACCACTTCCGGTCGGTGGCGCACCGCAAACAGCCGGTGGCCGTTCATTCATGACCAAATACGTGTCGCTGTTGGTCGGTGATTACCCATTTCCAATCGGTTATGGTTTATTTCCGGTCCGTTATGATCCATTTCCGTCCGGTTATGATTCACTGTCGGTTGGCGGCGGTGCATTCCCGACCGTTGCCGCCCCATCCGCGTCCGGCGACGGACCATCCCCGGCCGGAAATGGCGCATCTTTAATCGGAAATGCGATAAAACCGATCGGTTTTCCGTCCGTTGTTGTTCGTTTCCGTCCGTTGTTGTCCGTTGGTTTTGAGTGGGTTGTGTTGGGTTGTATGTTTGTTTCGAACGGCAGGGGCAATGGAGCGCTGCCGCTAAAGAAATAGATCATGCATCAACAAACAATTGTTCGAAAGCTGCATCCGCGGGATTATGTAGATAGCCTGCACGATGCCGCGATGGCGCGGGAGGCAAGGCCGTTCCCGTGGCCCTGGGTAGGGGTTCCCCTACTGCTTATCCTTTTCCTGTACCTTGGCCCATTGCTATGGTGGATAGACGCCACCGCCGCCGTGCCCGATATCGGCGTGCTGAGCCTCGTGGTACTGGCGGCATTGGCTGCCATGTTCTTCTGGCTGCTGGCCGCCTGGCTGGCATGGGCATTTTTCAAGCGCCTCGCCGGTTTCGACCGCGAGGATTTCCGTTCATCTTTCAACACAATGAAGCCATGGAAACAAATGGGTTGCTATTTGTCGGTATCGCTATCGCTCTTCTGGGGGCTGGTGGTGGTACTGGCCGCACTGATGTAGGGAAACCGGGAGCGCTTACCGCCAACGCCTTGCCCCAAGTATACGCGGCCGAGATCGGGGTGCGCGAAGCGACGGGCAATAACGACGGCCCGCGCGTAGTGGCGTACCTACGCTACTGCGGCCTGGCAGAAGGCTATGAATGGTGCGCGGCATTTGTAAGCTGGTGCCACGGCCAGGCAGGATACCCCGGGCCCCGGAATGCCTGGGCGGCGGCGCTATTCCCCTCAGAAAGGACCGTCTGGGCAAAGGCAGGGGCAACTGCGGGGGGAACGCCCCGTGCGGGGGATGTGTTCGGCATTTACATAGCCAGCAAAAAGCGCATCGGCCATTGCGGATTCGTAGATGGGTGGAACGGCAAATGGTGCATTACGGTGGAAGGCAATGTAAGCAATGCCGTGGTGCGGAAACGGCGGCCCGTCCGTACGATCCACGCGGTTTCGCGGTGGCATTGATAGGAATTAAGCCGTGAAGCGGCACAACCGGGGCAGCGCGCGCTTATTAGCTATACCTCGGTGTAACGCAAGCGGGATTTTGATAATAATACAAAAAAAGTAAAAAAATGAAAAAGAGAACAGCCAGAGGTGGCTTTAAAAACATCAAAGACAATGATTTGCTCAATTTGGGCGGCACGGTGCTGCTGGCCATGGAGAGCAATGCGAATTTTACGACGCCCGATCCGGATTTGGCAGTCGTGCAAGCGGCGTATGACGATTACAAGCTCAAGCTGGAGACCGCCAGCAGGCAGGGCAGTCCGCTGGATAAAAGCGTGAAGCGCGATAGCAAGACCGCACTCGTGGGGTTGCTGAAACGGTTGGCGTTTTATGTGAATACCGTGGCGGATGGCGACCTTTCCATCGTGCTCAGCTCGGGTTTCCCCGTGGCGGGGCTACCCACTCCGCTCATGCCGCCCGGTATACCGGAGCGTTTGCGGCTGTTGGACTACCTGCAATCCGGGCAACTCAACCTCGAGTTCGATCCGGTGGAAGGGGCTTGGTTGTTTGAAATCTGCGTATCCAGCGAAAAGGATGCGGCGGGCAACATCATCTGGCCGGAGCCGTTCATCAGCCGGAGCCGGACAGGAAACATCCTGGCACCGTTGGAGGTAGGGGTACGTTACTACGCGCGTGTCCGCGCCCGCAATGGGTCTGGCGTGAGTGACTGGTCCGAACCGGTATCGCAGCTAGTGCGCTAACAACCTGGAGGCACCGCCAACACCCCTACTTCACGGTGAGGGCACGGCGGTGCCTTTTTATATACATCTGAGCACGAGTTGCGGCAAACCATCGGCATTTCGCCTCGCCCCACGGGTATATCGCGATTTACCAGCAATCGCACCAGCAAACACAAGATTCGGGCACCACCCGGCAAACGCATACCACGGTGGGGGAGCAGGTATAATCCGTATCCGACTACGCTTTCACACAAGAAGCCCACGTGGAAAAAACAAGTATGTTTCAATCTAGTCGGTTATTGATTATCGCTGTTGTTTTGATGCTGCTTTTATTTTTTTGGATGAAGCGTAGGTTCTGGAACTAATATGCATGCTCACTCCTGTTGTCAATAAAGGTAACTAACTCGAGACGATTAGGTTCGGTGATTCGATAGATTAAGGAAGTTTGCTTTGATATAACGCACTTACGCAGTCCTTTTTTCTTCTGCGAAGAGGGACAAAGATGTTTATGTTTTATCAAAAGGGATAATAAACGCTCTACCTCAATGATGAAATTGTTTACTTCTCGTATAGTCCAATGGTCGAGCAGATAGTTAATAATCTCCAAATAGCGAGATTCAGCTTCTAATGACCAGTATATTTGGAGGTCTTCAGCCACGAGAAGAAAGCAATGCATTAATCTTGCTTACCACTTCGTCATGGCGGCTTGCAGCTCCTTCATTTAACTGTTGTATACCACGATCTACCGATTTCTTGTCCTGTTCGGATAGCTCATCCCACCAATCCGCTTTTGTAGTAGCCATACTTTTGAAAATGTCTTCCACGTATTGTAAAACAGATCGGTCTTCGGTTTCTACGACCAATCGATGCAAACTATTTTTCAATTCGGCTATTGTAGCGGCCATAATTTATGTCCATTGAATGAATACATACAAATATAAACTTTTTGTCTAATAGGTGCAAACCTGCACAAACTCCCGTCAAAACGGAGTGCCATTGGCAATGGTGATTGATTAAATAGGTTGTTGCTACATTTAGGGACGTTACCCGAGGCAAATACTACACATTCGTGCCCTTTACACTTAGTCCCCTAAACGTTAGGTTTGATGTATGAAAAACACACACTTACTAACCACATGCGCAGGTGCCATCGCCATGACCTTGGCAGCTTGCATGGGCGGATCAGATGCGCATTCCGTTCACGATGAAACTGCCATTTACAACACCGGTTTACCCGCAGGCATTCCCGATTCGGCGTGGGTACCCGTGGCCGAGGCCCGGCAAATGGTAGCCAACTACGCCCCGCGGGCCGGCTATGTAGACCGAAACGGCCAGCAGCTGCTCAATACCCGTTGTGTATGGATACCCCTGGAATACCTCGAAGGCATGATGGGCCGGTTGCAGCAGGAAGGGGGCGATGGGTTGCGCATCTATTTAGCCGCGTACGACAGCACCTACCATGAAGCGGCACGTACGGAGCATTTACCCCCTGAGGCCTGGTGGGGCTACAATACGGTACTCTTTACTTCCACGCGCGACAGTGTGGCCAACGGCCAGCATTTCCACCGCGATTATTTTACCAATACGGCCACCCCCGACGGTATGGCATCGTCTTCCGGCGGATTTATCGTGGCCATGGAGCCGGTGAACCGCGGTGGCATATGCCCTCCGCCCGATAAGTGCAAAGACAAGGGCGCGCTGCTGTTGGGCGACGACGAGTAACGTAACCGGGTAACCCTTAAATCGGACAATGGTTGACGCGTTCCTTTTCTATTGGAAGCAGTATACCCCGTTGGATGGCAGGCACCGGCAATGGCTGCATCAACACGGGGTGTCATTGTCGCATGTTCCGCAGGGGTGGACACTCCACAGCGAAGGAGCGCGCAACCATTATCTGTTTTTTGTAGCCAAGGGGTTGCTCGCTGGCGTGAGCTGGGATGCCGATGCACGGCGCCGTATCCATATGCTGGCACCTCCCGGGCACAACCTGATGGGTACACGTAATTTCTATACAGACAAACAGGTGCCCTATGACATCGTGGCGTTGCGGGCCAGTGCCGTATTGCGCCTACCCGTAGATGCGCTCAAATCCCTGAAAGAGCAGGATACAGCCGTAGCCGAACTGGTTGCGGTGCTCCGCGAGAAACAGCTTAAACAACACCTATTACACAATGCCATACTACAGATACACCGCGAAGGCGATCGCTACCGCACATTCGAACGTTATTTCCACGAGTGGACCGGCCAGCTCACCCTACAGGAAATGGCCGAATACCTGGCGATGTCCGTAGCGTCCGTCAAGCGGGCGAGACGCGGGAATATCTAATCCGAAAGAGGCGCTGTAGAGCTCGTTAAGGGCGGCAGCTATGTCTACTTTTGGAACCATGAGACGCTTTTTAACCTATACGTCAATCCCTTCACTGCTTATCGGCTGCTTGCTACTTTGGCGGGGCATCCACGACGTGTGGTTTATCGACGAAACACGGGTGCAATGGGAAGGGCAGACACTGCCCCAACGCTGGAAGGAAACCTTACTGTGGGTGCACCTTGGCATGCAGGTTAGCATCGGCACCGGACTTTGGGCAAGCGCTTTTTGGCGACCGCTCCGGCCCTATGCCTTGGGGGGTGCAACGCTATTGTTTGCCATGTATACGGTATATAGCGAGCTAGCGTTACTCGAACGCCTACCGCGCAAGCCGTGTGCCTGCATTGGCTGGTGGGAGGGTAGCACCTGGCCGTGGCTGGTAGGCGCCAATGCGCTGTTGTTTTTGATTACGGTAACGCTAATCATAAAAACAGTTTCGGAAAGGAGGGGTGCGATGACTTAGGTAACGACCTGCATGAACCAAGGGGTGGCTCTTTGGAGAATGCCCCGGACAACGGGATGCCGGGAAAACCAGAAGAACCGAAATTCAAATTTTTTAGCATAAAAACTTACAGTTATGCGCAAGTACTTAGTTTTAGGTTTATTGAGTGTCTTTACCTTGATTGGTGGCACGGCAATGGCGGCTGGTTTGTTGGTGAAGGCATCCATGGATTTTTACTACACCGGCCCCGCCGATGAACCCGATAAATTCTTCGAAGAGGAGTATTGGGAAGAAGGGGTTTCCGACTTGTGTACGGGGACTGCTAACGTCCCATGCCATCTAACCGAAACGGATCGGCCAGCGTTGATTAACCGACTTGCTTCATACGGTGGAAATGAAGGATTGTTGATAACGGCGGCGGGAAAGCGTTCGTATTGATACGTGTACATCCCAGTTTAATATCAAACCGGGAATTTTCTTGAGAATGAACAGAACGGGAGGCGGGATGACCGCCCCCCGTATTTTCATTGCCGTGGATTTTGCGCTATCCCAGCTTGCTCCACGACGTCGTCGGGTATCAATAGCGCATACCGGAGATCGCCGGGTGGCAAGTGGTGGGATTGTCCGTCGATTTCTCGCGTCAACGTGATTCCTGCGCCTTCCTTGTTCAGGCGCTTTACGTCTATCCAACGTAACCCACGGAAAGGCAATTCGCGTCGCCGCTCGTCAAGTACCAATGACAGCACTTCCTGTGGTGATTGTGCTGTCATCGGAACGAACTCGTCCGCGCGGATACGGTGCGCCAGTAGGTGGTTTACGTCGGCCATCGCACTAGTCACGTCACCTGCTCGGGCAGCGCATTCCGCGCGGATAAGCAACGCTTCACTTACGGACAGGCCGGCAAATAGGCTCGGTCCGCCTGAGTACTGTCCATTGAGCGTGAAAGTACCTGGCTCGATTTCCCGAAACAGGATTTCTTTTCGCAGGTCTTCCGTATCGTAAAGATTTATTAACTCTGGCGCAATCTGCATTGTGCCAGGCAAAAGATGCGGATAGTTTTGGTACGTTGCATGCAGGATGTTTTCAGGGTTGAGGTCCGTGATAGGGGTAGGTGATGTCGGAGAAAGGTTATTGAAATCCATCAGTTCGCTATGAAGCTGCAAGCACGAATCGGCATAAGTGAATGCCTGTGGGTATTGACGCATAGAAAGGTATACGCGTGCTAATAAACCATAAGCGGCAGGCTTACTGACGCGATAGCAGTTGATGGAGGCCATCGGAAGCAGGGAAATGCTTTTATGCAGGTCTTTCAGTATTTGGTTGTAAGTGTCCAATAAGGTAGACCGGCTGCTTGACTGGGTGAAGTCTGCTTCCAAACGTAAGGGGATACCCAATTCCTGTGCGGCAGTATTTGCATCGAATGCCTGTGCCCATATTGAAGCAATGTTAAGGAAACGCATGGCCCGGAGCACGAGCGCTTGCCCCTTGACATAGTTCCATTCGGCGACATTCGTTGCCGAACGCGGGATATTGGGTAATGCATCGAGGACTGTGTTGCACCAATAAATCATCTGGTATTGGGTGGCCCAATCATTGGACCCCGTGATAAGGTTGGGAAACGTAGGGCCTGGATTCCATGTATATTGGTGCCGATAATCTTCGCGTAGCGCAACATAGACGGCATCCGGCAACAGGTAGTCCGTGCTGCTGCTTTCGCCGGCGGGGCTGAATCCCTGGTTCATGACGGAATGGTAATCCAGCAATGCCTGGACATGCTCTACTTTGTCGGGCAAAACGAATGCCTTGTCAGATTTCTCGTCCAAAAACTGTTCACAAGATGTAAATGCGACAATCAGAAGTGGGCAGGAGAGGTAACGTAAGGTGAATTTGATGGTCATGTTGTTTTTGATTAGAAGTCAACGGTAATGCCTAAACTGTAGCTACGGGGCGTGGGAATGGCGGAAGGTGCGGCGAAATCGGGGTCAATGCCAGCACCGTTAGCACACCATAGCAGACCTAGATTCGTGGCGTTGGCGAAGAGTTGCAATTTTTTGAAAGGTAACGCAGGGATATTTGCTTGGCTGAATTGATATGCTAGCCGGACAAACTGAAGACGGATATGGCTACCGTTTTCCATGAGTATCTCTGACCGGCCGTAGAAACTGTCGCGTTGCGAAACTGCGGGATAGACCAACGATGGTACATTGGTGTTCAATTCGTCACCGGGTTGCTGCCAGCGCTGTGCAAAATCACCATGCTGACTGTTGCCGCCATTATATAGATCATAGTACGAAATGCTGCTCCGCCGGAACGCATAGCCGAGCCGGAAATTAACGGCAGCATGGATGCTGAAATTACGGTAAGAGAACGTGTTGCCTAGATTGCCAAACCATGTCGGTATTGCTGAACCAAAATAGACCAAATCGTCTACGGTGAGGCTACTGCTTGTGATAGCCCGGTAATCTTCGCTGATTTCGCCATCAACAAAACCCCTCGGGTTGCCCGTTTCTGGCGAAAGGCCAGCCCATCGGTATGCATAAAGTCCGTTGGCCGAACGTCCGGGAACACTAGTATTTCCTTGCGTCCCAAAGCGCTGTCCAACAATTGAGGAGGCCCTGTTTAGGAAATTGTTGTGAGTAACTTTATTGTCGGCGTAGCTCAGATTGAGTAGGCTCTCCCAGCGTAGCGTGCCGATGAGGTTCCTGCTCGTAAGGGAAAGATCTATTCCCTGAGCCGACAATTCGCCGACGTTTCGTGTAATGCTTGCTCCTACCCCTCCGGTGTAATCAAGTTCCGACGGGCCAAAAAGGTCGTACGCATTTTTCCGGAAGTATTCCAAGGTACCGCGAAGTCTGGCGCCCTTTGTTTCAACATCAATGCCCACATTGAACATCCGTGTTGTCTCCCACCGTAGTTCTGGATTGGCGAATTGCCCTATATACGCATAAGGTGTATTCGTGCGATTGTTGGTGTTGCTGAAGTACGCCAGCGTGGTCACTGCTACCATGGCCGGATTAATGTTGCCCGATGCGCCGTAAGTTGCCCGCAGACGTAGCACTGGGATTAATTCACTGTTGTAAAAAGGTTCATCTGACGCGTTCCAGAGGCCACCGACCGACCAAAACAGGTTCCATTGATCGTTAGTGCGAAGGCCAAATAAGTTGGAAGCGTCACGCCGGACGCTCATGGAAACGCCGTATCGGTCGTTATATTGGTAGGCGCCATTGGCAAAAAATGAGAGGAATCGCGTCACCGACTCGCGAAAATAGCGATTATCCGGAATAGGTGCCCGTTGGCCGGTGGCCGAAATAGGATAGAGACCTTTCAAGTCGACGGCCTGGAATGTTAAAACATCGGAATCGTATCCATATGTTCGGTAGGCCGACTGCGTATTTGCTACGTGTCTAGCTTCTGCAGCAACCAATGCGTCTACCCGATGCCGACGCCAAGACTGTTGCAGTATGGCCTGTACACGCAGCTGATGGGCTTGAAGCACCGCTTCCGAGCGGTCAAGGATATCGCCGTAAGGTACTTCCAAGACTAAGTTGCCATTGTCTACACGTGTATAACGGTTGATGAGGTCGCGTGTAAAAAAGCTGCCCACACCCGATTGCTCCCATCCGGTGGCCTGCTGCTTTTCGTACTGATAATAAGCCGCTAAATTGAACGAAGGAAAAATTTGCTGTGAAATGTGGGTGTTAATCAGCATATCAGCGACGCTTGAATGGTTGTCGATATGCTGATAATCCTCCAACGGAACATATGACCAATCGAGAAATTGGCCGGTTGCCGCGACCTCCTCCAGGTAAGATTGGCGGTAGGTTTTGATGATTGCCAATGGATTTCCTTCCTCGTCTGCGAAGCGGGCGTAGGGATAGAGCGATGTGCGCATAACGATGCTTTCATAGGCAGGACGACCTTCCTGCGAATTTTTTTGGGTGTACATCAGATCATAACCCAATGTGGTGGTTGGGGTTGGGCGAAACGTCAATCCAGTCTTCAGGTTAAACCTGCCCAGTGATGCGGCCAATGCGGTTTGGTTCCGGTCATATCCGGCCAAGGCCTGCCATCCGAGTCGTGTATTTCCGCTACTTATCGAAAGGGCGTGCTGATGATGGCTTGCATGTTGATAGAGGTAGTTGTCGAAATCCTTGCGGACGTCTTGTTTACGTAATGATGCAATTTCCCGGTCTATGGAGGCTTGGTCTGCGGCGTTGGCAGTCTCGCGTTTCCGTAGCAGTTCTACCACGGGCGTGACGGGCCATTTGAGCACGTGGTTGAACGTTGCGTTGTAGAACCCGCGGTTGTATAGGTCTTGCTCCACATCAATGAAGTCTGAACTACTCATCTGCGGTTGGTAGAATAGGTCTGGCTTTTTGCTGAACGAAGCATTCGACTGGAATTGGATGCGCAGTGGCTGGTCGGATTTCGCTTTTTTCGTGGTGATGACAATAACTCCGTTTGCCGCGCGTGCTCCCCAAATGGAAGCGGCTGCTGCATCTTTTAGCACGGTGACGCTGGCCACATCGTTCGGATTGATGTTGCTGATATCACCTTCATAAGGGAAGTTGTCGAGTACCACCAGAGGAGCCGTAGGACCACTGAATGTACCGACACCCCGTATGATAGGTTGCTCATTGTATCCGTTGCGATTGACCACGTAGCCGCCAATAAGCGATTCGAGGCGGCTGGTAATGTCAGGGCTAACTTGCAGAGCCAATTGTTTTTCGGTGGCTAGGGCGAAGGAGCCGGTAGCCCGCTCGCGTGGAATTTCTTGGATTCCGGTGGAGACAACGACTTCGTCCAGCATCGTATGCAGCGGAACCAGTGCAATTCGAACGGTATCGAACACGGTTTGTACCGTTGTCTGTGTTGGCTGATAGCTGAGGTGCTGGATATGTAATGTCGTGTTGTTCGGCAGCATATCTATTCGAAACCAGCCTTTTCCGTCCGTAGTGGTTTTGGAGGTGGCGCTTGTGTGGACGGTTGCACCGGAAACGGGAAGGAGTGTTTCAGCATCGGTTACAAAGCCTATAACCTGGTGTTGCGAAAAGCAGGTTGTTGAAGATACAAGCAGTAATATGATTTTGATAATGAGTGTTTTCATTGGATATCGGATTGGAAGATTGGCATGGTTTTGTCTGAAATGACGAGCATAGGAAGCGTACGATTAGCCTGTTTGATGTCAAGGTTATATAATCGCAACGCCTGTCGTAGCAAATCAATATCATGTACGCGATAAATGGAGGTGTCGAGCATGCCCGTGTAGCCGCTTTCGTCTACAAGCACCGCTGCTCGCTCTTCTCGTCCCGTTGCGTTATTCCATAGGTTAAGCAGCATACGCATTGTTGCTTTTCGCTGACTGTCCGATTTATGGGGCGGGCCTGTGTCGTTTGCGCCCCGGATAATAACATAACATGGTACGTTGCGCAGCACAATGCGGCCATGGTACCCCGTTAAGTGATTCAGGTCGTCCATCAATATACTGTCTAAACCCCGTGTGCTGATACGCGGAACTATCCGTTCATAGGTGTGGAACTCGTGGAGCGCGGATGTGTCCGTCGCCTCTATGATACATCGATTATCGGTAAAATCGTGCCCGTCATGCTGAAATAGCTTCGAAGCCGCAAGTTTATAGAGTTCGATGACTCGGTAGTTGCTAGCCGTAAACCCTTCCGAGTAATCGCCCTGTTGGTGATAGCCAGCTTTGGCGGGCAAGCCTGCATCATAACCTTTGCGAAAAAGCATGTAAGATGCTACACGTTTAGAATCGGTTTGTGGATGCAAGAAGTAAGGTGGGTCGGTCAGGATGTCGCGTTTGAGCGCGACATCTGCCCGGCCGGAAAGCATTTCCTTAATAGCCTCCTGTGTGATTTCTTCCCCGCTTGTCATAGCCATGACTGTGCCGTTCGTACCAATCCATACATAGTGAGGAACGACACGGTAGGGAAAATACGCGTACAAGGTTTGCTGATCTACTAAGCACGGCAGGTTGGTGGGGATTGGATTTTTTTTCATGCGCTGGGTAACCTGTGAGGCTGGCTGTCGGTTTGACAGCACAATTTGCAGATGGTTTTCAAATTTGAATTGCAGATTGGACAGTTTCGGAAATGCCTTGATACATGGTATACATGCAGTGTTCCAAAAATCTAAAACCACAAGTTTTCCCCGATAATCATTAAGCGTAATGGTTTCGTTTCCGTCCGGATGATTAATGACTTGCAATGGCAAATGCCACAGCGCTTCGGGGATGGTGTCGCCGATTTGCAGGGCAGTGATTGTGGTATCGGCGACGGCCGGTCCGGTTGTGGGCTGTGATTGCCACTCAGGATAAGCATCCAATCCGCGTGGGCGTACTTGGGCGTAGGTGAGCGAAACGGCGCAACACGCCGTCAGTAGGCAAAACCATAGCCCGGGTGCGCGGCCCGACCCAAAGAGGGCCGGGGCCTGCGCGCGGGCATACAAACACATGCTCGTTAATACAGCTAATAGCTTGAAGGATGCTTTTTTAGGGAATGTAAATCTACGAATATTTTGGACGTAACAATCCCGTAAGCGTAAAATTCGCTTCATTTTCGTTGGTTTTTAATGGTTTAAGAAATAACTTTTAGCTAACCTTCAAGCCGCGGCGGTAAGAAAGCCGTTGTTTAGTTTGCAGAAACAGGAAAAAGCAGCTACTTTTAGCGTTGAGAATACAATCCGAAAGCAGGCTGCTCCCTGCCCCTGAAAATGATTTTTCCTGTGGCATGGGGTTGGCTTTGGGCCGCGTTTTGCGTGGCCTATGTTTTCGGGCTAGCTATTCGGGGTTTTTTATGATGTTCTTTTGTAGATTTTTGGTAGTGCCAGCTCGTGCGGGACCGGGTGTGTAATCTGCCGTTGTACCCATCGCAGTTGATTTGCGGGAAATGGGTAATGGTGGTTTGGTGTTTCTCGTTATCATAATCATTCTTAGTTATGTCGAACGAGCAAAAAACAGATAGGCAGGAAACCTGCATCATACCAGCAATCCAGGGACTAGCAGCCCTCAACGCAGAATCAACAGGCCCTGCCTAAAGATTGCGTAAAGGTACACAATATCTTTAGACGTGGGCTAAACTGTTGCCTCGCGTTGATTTTTGAAGTTGCTAGTCTTCGGATTGCTTGCTGAGGCTCGTTCAACTCACGCGCTATATATCATAGCGTGGTGGTTATCATATTTCAATGCCAATCCCAGATTGACACGACAAATATAATAACTAAGTATTTACTAAGCAAATAATTTTTTAAAACAATGCCGAAAACGGAGGTTGAGTGGTTAATTGTTCAGCATGTGCGAACCATCAGAAAAGCACAAAAGAAAACGCAGCGAGATATAGCCTCGTATTTTAACGTTTCTCCGGGGTATATCGGGCAGATTGAAACCGAGGATTCCGCAAGCATGTATTCGTATGACAATTTAAACGAACTGGCAAGACGCTTCGATTGTAGCATGAGGGATTTTATGCCAAAGGAGCCATTATAGTATTTTGGAAATGTAATTTATATCCAACCTAAAAGTCGCAGCCTATATAAAAAAACAGGGCTTAATGATTTGAAATAAAATCAGTTAAGCCCTTGTTTTAATGCACCAGAATGGTGATATTAGTGATTCGACCCACTAATATATGCAAGTTACCAATAGTACTCAAGAAATCACGCCTTTTGGCGGAATAAATTTCATTTACCATGCGATTACACAATCCGGTTTGCCGGATTTTATTGATAAAGAACTGGGTCACAGGAGTGTATTTGCTAAATACACGCACGCTGACATTGTTATGGCCCTTTTTGCCAAGAGCCTGGCACAGGGTACATGCTTAGCAGATCTGGAAATAGTCAAGGCAAAACTGGCGGGGCAGCATTACTCCCCCATCCCTTCACCCGATACGGTGGAATATGTGTGCCAGCAGTTGAAACAGCCCAATCAGGAAATAACCGCGGAATCAGGGGTTGTGCATCAGCTGAACCATGACAACCGGCTCAACGGGCTGCTGGCCAGACTTGCCCTTAGATGCAATCAGCTTAACGCATCCGATGGACAGGGCTATACCCTGGATTACGATAATGTGGTCATTGAAAATGAGAAACAGGATGCCCGGTTCAGTTACAAAAAAACAAAGGCATACCATCCGGGCTTCGCTTTTATCGGCCGCATCCCCGTGCACATAGAAAACCGTAACGGCAATACCCCGGCCTGCTATGGGCAGAAAGAAACACTGAGCCGTTGTCTGGACAACCTGGATAAGGAAAGGATACCCGTATCGGCGTTCCGTGGCGACAGCGCCTCCTACCAAAAAGAGGTGCTGGAGCTGATGGATAGCCGGA